>JBBPXX010000066.1:0-78829 GCA_038200505.1 Pyrinomonadales bacterium
TCAATCGTGCTTGGCGGTTTTGATGAAATGTCATAGACGACGCGATTTATGCCGCGAATTTCCGACGTAATTCTCGATGAAACTTTGGCGAGAAACTCGTGCGGCAGACGCGCCCAGTCTGCGGTCATTCCGTCGGTTGAGGTGATTGCACGAAGGGCGATTGTGCGTTCGTAAGTTCGGAAATCGCCCATTACGCCGACGGATTGGATCGGCAGAAGGACGGCGAAGGCTTGCCACGTTTTATCGTAAAGGTCGTTTGATTTTAGTTCTTCGATAAAGATTTTGTCGGTGCGTTGGAGAAGTTCGACTTTTTCCGTAGTGATGTCGCCCAGAATCCGCACGGCGAGTCCGGGACCGGGAAACGGATGTCGCCGGAGAATCTCGTCGGGAATATTTAAGTCTTTGCCGATCAAGCGCACTTCGTCTTTGAAAAGTTCGCGCAGAGGTTCGATCAATTTGAGATTCATTTTTTCCGGCAAACCGCCGACGTTGTGATGAGATTTTATCGTTACGGACGCGCCGCGCACGCTAACCGATTCGATGACATCGGGATAAAGCGTCCCTTGCACAAGCCATTTCACATCGCCGATTTTATTGGCTTCCGCATCGAAAACGTCTATAAATTTCGCGCCGATTGCTTTGCGCTTTAATTCGGGATCAATGACATCTTTTAAAACCGCGTAAAATTCTTCGGAAGCGTCAACGCCGATGACGTTTAGATGCAGATTGTCTTTGTAAATCTGGAGCGTTTCTTCAAATTCGCCCGCACGAAGCAGACCGTTGTTGACGAAAATGCAGGTTTGCCGGTCGCCGATGGCTTCCTGCATCAAAACTGCCGCGACTGTCGAATCAACTCCGCCGCTCAAACCGCAGACGACATTTTCGTTTTCGCCGACAATCAAACGGATTTTTTCGATCTCTTCCGTGATAAATCGTTTTGAAGTCCAATCGCCTTTGCACGAACAAATTTCAAACAAAAAATTCCGCAAAATCTCTTTGCCGAGCGGCGTGTGCGAAACTTCGGGGTGAAATTGGACGGCGTAAATGTTTCGCTCTTTATTCTCGATTGCCGTTACGACATCGCCCGTCGTCGCCGTCGTGTGAAAGCCTTCGGGAAGTTGCGTAACGTGGTCGCCGTGGCTCATCCAAACGTCGAGTTCAAAAGGCAATTCGGCAAAAAGTCTGGTTTCGCCGCTCAAAACTTTCAACCTCGCGTGTCCGTATTCGCGCCTCTGCGCCGGCATTGATTCGCCGCCGAAATCAACTGCTAAAAGCTGCATTCCGTAACAAATACCGAGAATCGGCGCACCAATCTTGTCGTAAAAATCCTTCGCCACTTTCGGCGCGTCTTTGTCCGTTACGCTCGAAGGTCCGCCCGAAAGAATCACGCCTTTCGGATTTTTGCTGCTAATTTCTTCTACGCCGTGATGAAACGGCACGATCTCGCAATAAACGCCCTGTTCACGTACGCGCCGCGCGATAAGCTGTGTGTATTGCGAGCCGAAATCGAGAATTAAAATAAGTTCGTGTTGCATTTATTTTTTGATTAAATTTGTCTGATTTCACCGCAGAGGCGCAGAGAATTCGCAGAGTTCTGCCGAGATAAAATAATACTCCGCGTTTCTCTGCGTCAACTCTGCGTCTCTGCGGTGAAAAGATTATATCCGGCAAACGAGTTTATCTCACTTCAAAAATATCCACGCCGCTCAATTTCCAGTTATTACCGACTTTTGCCAGACGGAAAACAGCTGTGCCGGTTTCGACATCTTTGTTGAGCAGTTTGATGGCGAGATTTGTTTCGACCAAAACATTGTTCGCATCAATTTTGTCAATCTGCAAGATTTTTGTCTGCCATTGCTGCGCTCCGGCGATGCCGCCTGAAAATCTCGGAATTTCGCCCGCGACAATCAGAGTGTCCACATCTGCTTTGCGTCCCGAAGCGGCGGCTTTGTCGAATTGCGCGAAAAATGCTTGGATACTTTCGTCAATCGCCGTCGAAGAGTTTGCTTTATTTCTCCCGTTTCGCGCCGCCAGAGTTGCACCGTATTCGGCATCGGCTTTGATCGCTTCTTCAAAAAACTTCGCCGCCTGCGCGTTTTGATTATTTTTCAAAGCGATTTCGCCGAGTCCTTCGTTTGCCCACGCCAGACTTCTCGAAGTCGGCAATTTTTCATCTAAAACAGCGCGAAACTCTTTTTCGGCATCAGTATTTTTACTTTGTGCCAATAGCGCACGAGCCAGTAAAATTCGGACATCATCGAAGCGCGGGGTTGATTGCAAAACCCGTCGCGCATTTTTCTCGGCATTAACAAAATCCTGTTTATCAAAGAAGCGTTTGACGGCTAAAAGCGCGTCGCTGTCGTCAAATTCGCGCGGCGCAACGTCGTCGGAATAATCGGTTTGCGGATATAGTTTTTCGCCGTCAATTTCCGTCCGCACGATTTTATTCGGAGTTTTGAAACTCACTTCGCCGAAACTTTTCGCGGGAATTGTCGCTTGGGCGGTTAATTTTTCGCCGTTTGCGGTTGTTGCCAAAACATTGACCGCCGCGTCAATCGAACCCGTATTTCGCAGCGCAACTTTCGTTTCCACGCCGTTTGTCTGCGGCAAACCGACTAATAAATTTGTGTCGGTAACTTGTTCAAAAGCATAATCGAGAAAATCCTTCTGCGACGAAAATGCGGAACGCAACTCTCTCAACTGCAAATCGCCGTTTTTCATATTCGTCCGCAAAATGTTGAAAAATTCGTCCTGCCCGATTTTTTTTGCCAAAAGCCGCCAAATCATCGCGCCTTTATTTGCAACTTCGGTGTAATAATAATCGTCAAGCGGCGAAACGACGTTCAAAGGCGCGTCGCGTTTAGCGATTGCGGCGTAAGCCGTGCGCTGTCTTAATCTTTCGATGTCGGCGATTTCCTTGCCGTATTTCGATTCCAAAAATTGCGTGGCGATAAATTTCGGCAAACCTTCACGAATCACGCCGTAAGCGTCGCCGTTGACATTAATCGCATTTCCGAGCCACATTTTCGCAATCGCATCGGCAATCATCATTGCGGTTTGCGAATCAATTTTCTGCCGCCGAAAAACGCTGTCGTCAACAAAAATCGTGCCGCCGCCCGAAAAACCCGCGCCGCGTTTTGCCGCCACGATTCGCAAAGGCGCGTCGGGCGCAGTTCCCAAAAGATTCGTCGTAAAAGTTTTCGCTTCACCAGCTAAACCTGCTAATTCACTGGCACGTTTCTGCGCTTCCGCGTCCGTGCCTTTCGGCAGATAAACTTCAACGCCGTTCACTTCGGTTTTATCCCAATTTCCCGCGATAAAAAACGGCTGACCGTTTAACTTTTGCTCAAAACCGTTCGCTGATGCCGCGCCTGAAGATAAAATTGTCAAACTATTTGCCGAATTAACTTTCAAAGAAAACGGCGCGTAATCCGCGCCACGCGCAAAATACCAACTATTCGGTGTCGGATACCAAAACGACAACGGCAAAAACTGTGAATTAACAGGCGAAAGCGAATTTAATCCCGAATTTTCTTTGACATTTAATTTATAATCAACCACCACCGAAAAAGTTTGATTCGGCGGAATCGAAGGCAGACGCACAATAATTCTCTGCAAAGTTCCCGTGCCGAGTTTTTCCTCGCCCTTGCTGAAATCCGCCGTCGCGTCATTTACTTTGACAGCCGAAACTTCCGCGTTCGGACTGATTCGCAAAGTCAGCCGCGAACCCGCGCCGCCGCTGACGTTTTTCAAATTCAAAACGGCTTTAACCGCTAAATTTCTGTCCGTTTCCGCTGTCGGCAAAGTCGCCGTTATATCGTATTTTTGCACTTGCCACGTAATCGAAGCGCGGCTGTCGTCCTGCGCGAAAATCGAAAATGTAAAAAGTAAAAAAATAAAAACCGTTATTAAAAAAATTTTCATATCGAAACCGAGTTTAGTAAATCAACGTCTTTTTTAATTAAATTCAAAAACAAAAAACAATCTTGCGGACAAATAACTTTTTCACCGTTTTCGTCTAAAACTTCAACTTCTTTCAATTCGGGGAAATTTTTAATCTGATATAACTTCAAAAAAATCAATGTCTTAAATTTGTTTGTCAAACAGATTGCCCAACCTGTTTCCGAATGTTCTTTTTTGTCGCCGACGACACGCAGATTACTTTTGGCATACTTGCCGCGCTCGCCTTTGCTGAAATCAATGCTCTTCATAGTTTAATCTTTAGCGTTCTCGTCGGTTTTCTCGCGCTGATTATTCTGATTTCAATTTCTGTTTCGGTATGAAAAACGACGATTGATTTGCCTTTGTCCGTTTCTCCGATTGTGATAAATCTGCGTTCTTCCCAAGAATGTGCTTCGTCATTAACGGTAATCGCCAACAAGTCGAAAAAAACTTCCGCTGCGTCTGTAAAAGATATTTTGTGTTTGGTTTGATTGATTTGTTCTTTTGAGAATCCCAAACAATATCTTTCATCCTTGGTTCACCAACTCGTGAATTGCTTTCAATTTCGTCAGCAGTTTTTCCAACTTATTTAATGGCAATTGATTTGGACCGTCCGACGGCGCAACGCTCGGATCATCGTGAACTTCCATAAAAACCGCATCCACGCCGCAAGCGACACCGGCGCGGGCAAAATGTTCGATGTATTCGGCTTGTCCGCCCGTTGCCTTGCCGAGTCCGCCGGGAAGTTGGAGCGAATGTGTTACGTCGAAAACAACCGGCACGCCGAAACTTCTCATCACTGGAAACGAGCGCAAATCAACAACCAAATTATTGTAACCGAAACTCACGCCGCGTTCGGTCAAAAGAATTTTTTCGCTTCCCGCTTCTTTTAATTTATCAACGATATTTTTCGCGTCCCAAGGCGACAAAAACTGTCCTTTTTTGACAACAACGGCTTTTTTTGTCCGCGCCGATTCAACCAACAAATCGGTTTGACGGCAAAGAAACGCCGGAATCTGAATCATATCGGCAACTCCGGCGACCTTTTCAACCTGCCAAGTTTCGTGAACATCGGTAATCACCGGAACGCCGATTTCTTCTTTAACCTGTGCCAAAATTTCTAAGCCGAATTCCATTCCCCGCCCTCGAAAACTTTCAACCGAACTGCGATTCGCTTTGTCAAAAGAAGATTTATAAACAAAATCCACGCCGACGTGCTTGCAAATATCGTTTATTTCCTGCGCCATAAACAGCGCGTGCTGCTCGTTTTCAACGACGCACGGACCTAAAATAAAAGACAAACTTCCGTCGCCGAAAGTTACATTTTCAACCTGAAAAGATTTAATTTTCATTTTTTTCTAAACAATTTTTCATCACGACCATACCGCGAAATTCTTCCTTCATCAATTCAAAATCGTCGCCCAAATTTGTGTAAGAATCTATCACAAATCCGGCTTTTTTATACGCTTCAATCGGCTTTTCGGAAGTGTCCATCGCCATCAGCCAAACGCAATCGCGTTTTAATTCGGCAGCTCGGCGCAAACTAAAATCAATCAACTTTCTGCCGATACCTTTTCCCGTCCAATCTTTTACAAAATATATCTTTTCCAGATACAGCGCATTTTCGATTGCCGAATTGGGCAAAGGCTTTCTCAAAACGAGTTTCATCATTCCGATATTTTCACCGTCGTTTTCGATTATGTAGTATTCGACATTCGGATTTACAATTTCACCTTTGAGAAATTCTTCACCAAAACAACGATTCATATACCATTCGATGCCGTTCGGCTTCCAAAGATGCGCGTAATGCGGCACGTAGGAATCGAAACCGATTTTCTGCAATTCAAGCAAATCATTTAATCCAACTTTTTTGATAATCATTCTTCGCTTGCAACCGCCGCACGTTCCGGCATTTCAATTTTTTGGTCGCTGGTTACGTCGTCTTTTAAATTTTCGCTTCTAAGGCGATTTTGCCACGCGGCTTTGACGAATGAAACAAACAGCGGATGCGCGTCCAAAGGTTTTGATTTGTATTCGGGGTGAAATTGACAGCCGACAAAAAACGGGTGTTTTTCTTTCGGCAATTCAATCATTTCGACAAACTTTCCATCGGGTGAAATGCCGCTGAAAATTAAGCCTTCTTTTTCTAAATGAGCGCGAAATTCAGGGTTAAATTCGTAACGATGTCTGTGTCTTTCGCTGATTTCTTCCGCGCCGTGATAAATTTCTCTGACCAAACTTCCCTCTTTTAATTCACACTGCCACGCGCCCAAACGCATTGTGCCGCCGTATTCTTCGACATCAACGAGGTCGCGCAATTTGAAAATTATCGGAAACGGCGTGTCGCTCGAAAATTCCGTCGAATCGGCATCGCGCAAACCGGCGGCGTTGCGGGCAAATTCGATGCAAGCCGTCTGCATTCCCAGACAAATGCCGAAATACGGCGTACCGGATTTTCTCGCGTATTTGATGGCGCGAATCATTCCCGAAATTCCGCGTTTGCCGAAACCGCCGGGAACAAGAACCGCATCGTAATCTTGCAAGCGCGAACCGTAATTTTCGTCGTCAATCAAACTTTCCGACTCGATCCAATTGACATTAACGCGCAGATTATTCGCAACTCCGGCGTGTGTCAAAGCCTCGCGCAAAGATTTGTAAGAATCTTCGAGTTCGACATATTTGCCGACAATCGCAATTTTGACCGTGCCTTCACCCGGTTCTTTAACGGTTGCGACAAGCTCGCGCCAATCGCGCAAATCGGCTGTCGGAAATTTTTCGCTTAAATGCAGAGTTTCGATAATCAATCGGTCTAAACCTTGTTCATGAAATGCCAGCGGAACTTCATAAATCGTCGGAACATCAAGCGCGGAAATGACCGCATTTTCCTGAACATTGCAGAAAAGCGCGATTTTGCGCCGCAAATCCAGCGACAAAGTTCTATCGGAACGACACAATAAAATATCCGGCGCAATTCCGATTTCGCGCAATTCTCTGACCGAATGCTGTGTCGGTTTCGTTTTCAATTCGCCCGCCGCCGCAATAAACGGCACAAGCGTAACGTGAACAAAAAGCGCATTATTTCTGCCTTCTTCGTTGCCCATCTGCCGAATCGCTTCCAAAAAAGGTAGCGATTCGATGTCGCCGACCGTGCCGCCGATTTCGACAATCAAAACGTCCGGTTTTTCCGCTTCGGCAACCGCGCGAATCGCCATTTTTATCTCGTCCGTGATGTGCGGAATGACCTGAATAGTCTTGCCGAGATAATCGCCGCGCCGTTCTTTTTCAATGACGCTCAAATAAATTCTGCCGCTCGTCCAATTATTCGCCTGCGACATTTTTGCGTGCGTAAATCTTTCGTAATGTCCCAAATCCAAATCGGTTTCCGCGCCGTCGTCCGTTACATAACATTCGCCGTGCTGAAACGGCGACATCGTTCCCGGATCAACATTGATATACGGATCGAGCTTCATCATCTGCACTTTTGCCCCGCGCGATTCGAGCAAACAGCCAATCGAACTCGCTGCCAAACCTTTGCCCAAACTCGAAACCACACCGCCCGTTACGAAAATATATTTTGTCATTTGTCCTTCGTCCTTTGTCATTTATTTTATTCCAAATCTCCCGCTTCACCGTTTGCCTTTCCTTCGCGTTTCTTTTTGCCGTAGCGTCCTTCCTTCATTTGCATTTGAACTTCTTTGGCTTTCGCCGCCGCCGGATCAATGGCTTCCTGCAAAGCGTTGACGGTCGCCCCTAACATCGAACCGCCTTCGGCAGCGCGTCTTTCAAATTCTTCCGTCGTTCGCTTATGCGGCTTGCTCAAAATTTTCAAACCGACGAAAACGCTAATTATTAACAAAAGAAAGAATAATAATCCAAACCAATCGCTTATAGTAATCATCCGTTCCAACTCCAAAAAATACAAAAAGCCATTCCCAGAAAACCCAAAACAAAAATACCGTAACTCGTGACAAAACTCTTGATGTATCTTTCAGGAATTTCCATTTGTTTTAATTTTTTGTAATTGGAAACAAATCTAAAAATCATATATGTGATAAATAAAGTCAGGTAAACAATCGTTATTTGCGTTATAAATTGCGGAAGATACTGAATTGCTCCAAAATAAATTATAATCATTGTCAAAATCAAAATTGTCGTGAGATTGTTTCTCTTGGAAAAAACTTCAAAAACTTTTAATTTATCGGAATCGTTAAGTTTTCTAGTCGCTTCGGTCATCACAAAACGATTGATTGCGTAGGCGGCGAATAAAATAATCAAACCGATTAAATTCATATTTATTTGCTCTCCAAAATCTTTTGCACACGCTCAAAATCTTCCCGCGTATCAACGCCAATCGAACTTTCGGAAACTTCGACAACCTTTATTTTCACGCCGTTTTCCAATGTGCGAAGTTGTTCGAGCATTTCTATTTTTTCCAGATTGGTTTGTTTCAGCTTCGTGTATTTCAATAAAAATTCGCGCCGATAAACATAAAGTCCGGTGTGTCTGCGAAAAAGTTTCATCAACTCCGGTTCGTTTTGCAAAGCGTTTTCCAAACTTCCGTGTTTTTTCACGGCATCACGCGGAAAAGGAATCAGAGAACGCGAAAAATAAAGCGCGAAATCGTTTTCGTCCGTTACGACTTTGACGACATCGCTGCTCAAAACATCATTTATATCATCAATCGGTTCGCAAGTCGTCGCCATTTGAATTGTTTCATCCTGCAATATCGAATCAACTGCTCTTTCAATTGTCGCCGGGGAAATCAGCGGTTCGTCGCCCTGAACATTGACAATTATCGAATTTGCCGGAAGCGTTTCGGCGACTTCAGCGATTCGATCACTTCCCGATTGATGATTTTCCGAAGTCAAAATCGCTTCATTACCGCTTTCTTCGACAATTCGCAAAATCTCTTTACTGTCGGCTGCGACAATCACGCGGGAAATATTTCGCGCTTTTTTCGCCTGTTCCAAAGTCCAAACGATTAACGGTTTTCCGGCAATCGGCAAAAGTAATTTGTTCGGCAAACGAGTTGAAAAAAGACGTGCCGGAATAATTGCGATGATATTTTGTTGGATTTTTCCGCGTTGCTCCACGGAATTTTAAGTTATATCTAATTGGTTCAAAGTTCAAGGTTCAAAGTTCAATTTAAAACCTTTAACTTTGAACTTTGAACTAATTTAGCTAAACTGTTTTTCGTGGAAAACATAAATCAAGAACCCGTCGAAAATTCTTCGGAAATCAATCCGCCGATATTTTTGTCAAACGAAAATCCGACACCTGACAATCCAACTTGGAGCAGTTGGGCGGCATTTTTTGTTTGGTTTGCCAGTATTGCTTTTATTGTCGTGATTCCCGGACTTTTCGTTTTTCCTTATCTTGCCAAACAAGGCATTCATTTTGCCGACAAAGCCGGTTTGACTGAGTTTTTACAGAATGATCCGACGACCATTTTGATTAGTGTTGTCGCCATAATTCCGGCACATATTTTAACTCTCGTTTTGGCTTGGGCGGTTGTTACCAAATTTAACAGGTATTCTTTTTACAAATCTTTAGGTTGGAAATGGGGAGGATTTAATTGGCGGAATTGTCTGCTGATTTTAGTCGGTATTTTCGTAGTTGCCGGTATAACCAGCTATTTTGTTCCCGAACAGGACAATGATTTATTAAAGATTTTGCGAAGTTCGAGAGCGGCGGTTTATGTCGTCGCGTTTATTGCGACTTTTACCGCGCCGTTGGTCGAAGAAGTCGTTTATCGCGGAGTTTTATATTCGGCTCTGCAAAAAAAGTTCGGCGTTCCAATCGGAGTTTTTTTCGTAACGGTTTTATTCGCCGCCGTTCACGTTTATCAGTATTATCCGAGCTATTCGACGATTTTTTTGATTGTTCTGCTCAGTTTGGTTTTGACTCTCGTTCGCGTTCGCACAAAAAATTTGCTTCCCTGCGTGATTCTCCACACACTTTTTAACGGCATTCAATCGCTTCTGTTAATTTTACAGCCGTATATTGAAACTATCGGCGCACAAGAAAAAACCGCTTCTTTTATTCACTTTTTCAAATAAAAAAAGCGGGAGAAAACTCTCCCGCTTTTATAAAAATTCAAATTAAATTTAATTATCTCCTTTAGTTCTCGTGGACGAAGCCGCCGGAGTAATTTGAGTCGGAGCTGATCTTTGGATCGGTGCCGACGAAGACGGAAAACCTCTAGAATCGTTAAAAATCGAGGGTGATCCTTGTCTATCTACAGGAGTCAACCCGAAATCCACTGACGGTCCGACATCTTTTTGAACCTTCATATAAGGCGGAATTGTTCTTTCAATTCTATTGTCCTGTGAACCGACTCTTGTAACTCTGCCTGTAATGCCGTTATTAGAACGAACGGGTGTTACGCTGGTCGGCGGCTGATTATTGTTATTGTTATTATTTGCCGGCGGTTGATTATAAATATATCGCGGCATTCTCAAATACCAAAGATCGCGCCCGTAACCATAACCGTAAGGCGAATTCCACCCGTAACCGAACGGCAGGAAACAGTAATTACCGCTAAATCTGTCAAAAACCCAAAGTCCGTAAGAATCGTATAGATTCCAGCCGTTTCTTCCGTATGAATTAACAAGCGTTGTTCGCATTCTGTTTTTATCAAGCCGCGAATTTATTTTAGCTAATTCTTTAGCGCGTTCTTTGCTCCAAGTTTCCAACGCATCCTTGTCGCCACGGTCAAACTTTTCAATTTCCACATCTACCTGATTGCCGTTAACAATCGCCGTGCGACCTTTTTTGACTATTTGATCGTTATTTTCGCCGACCTGAGCTTTGCCCTTCCAAACTTCGATTTTTCCGCTTCCGTCGCCTAACACATCAATGCGATAAACGCCGGATTCGATAATATAAAAATGTCCTTTCGGCGTATTGACGGCAAATGTAAAATCATTATCGGTAATAACTTCAAACATCGCACTTCCGCGAGTTAATTTTAACTGCAAATCATCCAGCGATGTCGTAGCAAATTCAAAGTCGGAATTTCCAGCCAATCTCAGATAAGAACCGGGATTGAGTAAAATCTCCGCTTTTCCGTCCGCTCCGGTCATAACTTTCTCACCAACATCCAACTTGTCGCCTCTGAGTAAATAGCCGTTTCTGCCATTGTTTTGCTTAACGGAAACTTTACCCTCGACATAATTCACGCCACCGGCATCAGCCGAAATAACGTATAAATTTCCCACATTCGTAGCAGGTCGGTTTTCTTGTGCAAATGTCAATACAGCTAACGAAAAGATGACTAAGCTAATGGTGAAAACATTTAATAAGTTCTTTTTCATTTTTTTATTCTCCTTGTAATTATTTGGAACGGGCTTCACTAACAATTTTATCAAAATTCCACTCAAAACACAAATCTTTTCTCCTGTCATTTAAGAAAACCCGTCCGCTGAAAGCTACGGAAAAATAACGAACAACCTTTACGAGTTAGGCGTAATCAAAGAAATTGTCTGACAAATGTTTTGTCCGGCATATTTTATAAGGCAAATATTATGGCTACATTTCACGATCCGGTTAGTTGTTTTGCTCCTCTCGAAGTAATCGAAAGATTGCTCGAAATCCGCGCCGAACTCGGGTTCACCGAAACGCTTTACGTTGATGATTCAATGGATTTAGCAGAGTTTTTGGATGCTTACGGGTTTGACGTTTACGCTTTTTCAAACAAGAACGAGAAAATAAACTACGGCGATTATCGCGCTTCTATCGTGCCGGGCGGCGACATAGTTCATTGTTCGCTGACAGCACATTAAAATTTGTACAATTCCCCAACAACTGAAGGAACGCGGAAGGTGATTCTTAATTGAGAAGTTTTTCGCGTTTCTTTTGTTTTTTAGTTATCCTGTTTTCAACAATCAATTAGACAGCTTTGACAATAAAAAGTGTTCCGTCATCATTTAGAAATTTTTGTCCGGTAAAATCCGCCACACCTTGACGGATAAAATCAATTAATTCTTTAGCAGAAAAATTTATTCCTTCTAAAACTCTCTTGGCAAAGCGGTCATTGCCGTATTCTTCGCCGTTAGCGTTTGTGCTTTCGGTGATGCCGTCCGTGTAAAGCACCATTACTTGATGGTCGTCAAAGCGAATAAAATGCTGGTGATAATGCGAATCAAAAAACATTCCGAGCGGTAAATCGCCGTATTCGACGAAACGATATTCGCCGTTAGGTTTCATCAGCAAAGGCGGATTATGTCCGGCGTTTGAAAATACGAAAGTTCTGTTGGTCGCATCTAAAAGTCCGTAAATTGCCGTAATAAATTGGTTATCCTCCACCGAATCCCAGAGCAAATTGCTGACTTTGGCGAGCGCGATGTGCGGCGCATAACCTATTTGCACGCCTGCTCTTAAAGATGCGCGTAGAAACGACATTAAAAGGGCGGCAGGAATTCCTTTACCGACGGCATCAGCGACGACAATACCGATTTGGTCTTCAAACACTTTTACCCAATCGTAATAATCACCGGAAACTTCCTCAGTGGGAAAAACATACGCACTGATGTCAAATCCCGGAAGCTGCGGGTCGGCTTCGGGAAGAAGTTCGAGTTGGACTTGGCGGGCGATTTCCAATTGCGCTTGAAGACGTTTTTTTTCGACAAGCTGTTCGTGAAGTTCGACCTTTTCAATAATTATCGCTACCTGCGAGGCAAGAAGCTGCAAAATAGATAAATCGTCTTGGGTATATGAATTCAATTCGTCGCTTTCGAGGTCGAAAACTCCGATAACTTTGTCATTAGCGATAATCGGCGCGACCATTTCCGATTTGGTGCGTTTTCTGGCGGGAAAATATCGCGCGTCTTGGCTGACATCACCTGAAATCAAAGGCTTGCCGGTTTGTGCGACATATCCGATAAAACCTTCGCCGAGTTTCAGACTCGGTTCGACAAGTTCAAAACTTATCCGATACCCGCGCACCACTTTTGATTTGAAAATATAAGGACATTCGCCCTTTTCATCTTTATCAATCAAATAAATCCCCGCCGCGTCATAAGAAATCAACGAACCGAGCGTGTCCATTACGAGCGTCAGAACTTCGTCCGAATCGAGCGAACGGCTGATTGTCTTCGTAATATCGAGCAGCAAGCGCAGTTTATCAACCACCGAAAGATGTAAATTCGGCGTTGATGATTTATGTATTTCTTGAATTTGTTCAGCCATACTTTTTTAATGGTGAGTGGTGAATGGTGAATGGTGAATTAAAGAATTCTTAACATTCACCATTCACCACTCACCATTCATCATTTTGTTTTTGTAATCTTCCCAGAGTCTGGAGATTTTCATTCGATACTCGACGAGATCGCGGCTGACGTTGAAATGACGCGCAATCTCTCTTGAAGTTTTACCTTCATTTATCATCCGGCGCAAGCCCGAATACGGAACGAGAGCCGCCGCGCCGACCGAATATGCTGCTTCTTCGTCGTTTTCACGATAATCCCGCGCAATCGGTTTGCCGTGTTTGTCGACATTTTCGATTGCCAGACGGCTCGGTTTATGTCCGAGAAAAACGTGGCAGATTTCTTCCATCAAAGTCGCGTTCTGCCGATTTTTGCCGTGTGTCGGATTGAGGATAATAAGTTTCCTGCCGTCGCGCAGAGTTTGCGAACACGCGCCGCCAGACCATTTATCTTTGCCCGTGCCGAGCAGATGCACTTTGGTTTCTCCGGTCAAAAAAGGCTCGATTTGTTCAAATGAAGCGACCAAAAGTTTGGCATACTGTGCCAGTTCAAACGGATTCAGCCGCTCGTCGTCGCGCCGCAAGCCGGCGAATTCGCGCAAACCGACGGCGCGTATTTCGTATTCTCTGCCTTTTCCCGTCGGCGGTAAAATTTCCGTATCCACAATAAAAGATTATACAGATTTTCCTAAATTATTTAATTGCTAAAATTATCATTTGCCGAATGTTTTAATCGCTTTTCGCCTTCTCATTTATTCGTCTATTCTTTCTTTTTCCTGCTCCGATTCTTGTTCTTCCCTCTGTTTCGCGCCTTCGACCTCTTCGTTCGTCGAAGGTCGCACGACATCAATCAAACTGTTCACCGCGTTCAAGAGCATCAGAACAATTCCGACGACTAAACCGGAAAGTCCGGCGACGAAGGTTATCAGAACATAATAAATAATCTTAAACCATTGTGCCGGAATTTTATCCGATTCTTGTAAAGGCACACCCAGAAAAAGAAGCAGCAAAATTCCGGCTGATAAAGCGATTGTCGAAAACAGAGCAATTTGCTGAATTCGCTTAAAAAAAACCGAATCGAATTCACTATCGGCTTGCTTTGTCAAACTGAGCATCGTCAACATCAAAGCGAGAATCGTTGCCGAGGCTGTAACAATCGAACTGCCCAGATAATGCGACGAAGACGTAACCGATTCCAATAACTGCCGTGCCTCGTAACCGTTATAAACCTGCCCGACCAGCCATGTCCGCCCAGCGCAATTGCGGCGGCGAGGATTCCGCCGTAAAGGGCTTTTTTCGAGCCGACAAAAAGTGTGTGTTCGCTTTTATGCCGATCATCAGACGGATTCGATTTTTTATTCTGGTCTTTACGTTTTGCCATAAACCTACCCTTGTTCGATAGAAAATCGAGAATGTAGCGTATTCTAATATTTTCTGTTGTTTCTAACCTGACACAAATAGTTTATTCTACTTGTAACATCTTTGAAAGTTGAGGCATATTTTCAATTTGATGTTTATTTATAAACCATCAGCCGACGCAAAGCGTCAAACACCTGTAAAATTTCCCACGAAATTAAGGAATTAAATTAGAAATGAAAAGAATTTCGCGTAAAGTCGTTTACATCAAATTATTTGTTATTGTTGCTGCCGTTGTTTTATCAATATTCTGTTTTCAAAATCTTTTCCCGAAATATGAAAAAGTCAGAGCATCGGCTTCCGGTCCGACTCCTTCTTATACGAATGCGCCGGGCGAAACCAATTGTACCGCGTGTCATCGAGGTGCGCCCGTCAACAGCGGCACGGGCAGTGCTTCGATTTCGGGAGTTCCTGCTAATTATCTGCCGAATCAGCAAATATCTCTGACGACAACCGTGAGTCAGGCGAGTGCGGTTGTTTTCGGATTTCAGTTGACGGCGGTTGATTCCCAGGGCAAACAGGTCGGAACATTTATGCTTCCGACGCAATCACCGCAGCAACTGCAAATTGTTGACGGTTTTCCTGCCAATACTCCGCGAAAATATGTCGAGCATACGATAAACGGCATTATTCCAACTGTTTTCGATACTAAATCGTGGACTTTTACTTGGAAAGCACCGGCGCAGAGAGCCGGGAAAGTCAGTTTTTATATGGCTGGCAACGCTGCCAACAGCGACGGCGGAACTTCCGGTGATTTTATTTATACGACATCAAAAAGCACTCTGACGGGAACGGCGACTTCGAGTTTTGACGGCGACGACAAAAGCGATATTGCCGTTTGGCGACCTTCAAACGGCGTTTGGTACAGCCTAAACAGCACGAACGGAAACTTAAAAGGCACACAATTCGGCGCAAGCGGCGATAAAATCGCACCCGGCGATTTCGACGGCGACGGCATCACCGATTATGCAGTTTTTCGACCTTCAAACGGAACTTGGTATATAAACGGAAGCACCGCCGGATTTAGAGCTTATCAATTCGGCGCAAGCACGGATATTCCAGTTGTCGGCGATTATGACGGCGATTTAAAAGCCGACATTGCCGTCTTTCGTCCGTCAAACGGAACGTGGTATCTTATCCGCAGTTCCGACGGCGGTTTTGACTATAAACAATTCGGCATCAGCACGGACAAAACCGCGCAGGGCGATTACGACGGCGACGGTAAAACCGACATTGCCGTTTATCGTCCGGCAGACGGCGCGTGGTATATCCAAAAAAGCCGCGACGGTTTTACGGCTGTTCCGTTCGGTGCTTCAACCGATAAACCCGTTCCCGCCGATTACGACGGCGACGGAAAAACCGATGTCGCCGTTTTCCGCCCGTCAAACGGAACGTGGTATTTGCAAAAAAGCCGCGACGGTTTTACGGGCGTTCAATTCGGTGCTTCGGAAGATAAACCCGTTCCCGCCGACTACGACGGCGACGGTAAAGCCGACATCGCCGTTTATCGTCCATCGAAGGGCGCGTGGTATCTTCTGCGGAGTTCCGACAATTCTTTTTACGGAATTAATTTCGGGGCAAGCGATGATGTTCCCGTACCAAATAGTTATGTTGCAAACTGATTAAAATTACATTGAAAACGCGAGTAATGTCATAAAAGTAATGCTTTCATCGCCGGGGCGCAGAGTATTCGCCGAGTTTCGCTGAGTTTTTCCGGCTGTTTCTCAGCGTCATCTCTGCCGCGTTTTCGATAATAAAAACAATTTTGATTTTTATGATTTTCCGACACTTTGTCAGCATTTTTCAGACAATTATTTTATTTGGGATTTCCCGCCGCATCCCTTGGAACAGGAGCTTCGGAAAATTGTAGATTCCGCACACCGACACTGATTACTCCGTTGACTTGAGATTTTTGACCGTCTTGAAGCGGATAAGCAGTTTCAACTGCCGCGTTAGGTTCAATTATCTGCACCAAAGACGCATCGCTTAAATTTAATACTCTATTCGGCTGTTCCAGTATTCTGCCGTCCATCGCAGGTCTTAAAATGTAATTTATTCGAAAATCAATCAAATGTTCGGCAATCACACTGTCAATAAATCCGGCATTCTGCACACCGAAAACGCGGCGCATCAATTTACCGTCAACATCAACATAATATTGAACTATATTTACACGCTTTAACGAAGCTGAACTTTTGCCTTGATTTATTGCGGATCCCAACGGTCCGTTGTTACCGTAACGGTTTAAACCGAGCGAATCTCCTTCAGCCCAAAAGATGCGGTTGGAAACTTCGTCAACCATCGTTACGGCACCGAACGTGCCGGTTCCGCCGCTGACCATAAAATATACTTCTCCGACCTTAAAGCCATTTATTCGCGCTGCCGGAATGTTGATTTGTCCGTTGTTGAGATTAACTGCGCCGACCGGAATATCTATCGAACTGAAATTCGGGTCAACCGACAACAGCGTTGTTCTGTCGGTTCGTTCTTTTATTTTTGTCGCCGGATTTGCGTTTTTAACGCTGACATTTGCCGGAATATTTGAATCTGCAACAATCGAACCGATGCTGACATAACCAGTATTGGACGGATCAATCTGCGCGGTTGTTCGAATCGTCAAATAATCTATTACAAACTTTGTCGGCAGAATGATATTGGAAAATCCTCTTAGCCCGTCGCCGACAACCAGAATATCCCGCGTCAAAAACTCCTGTGAATTACGAAGTCCCTGCGCGGCGGTCGTAACTTCGTAGTTGGCGTTGGCAGTCATAATCGAACCGCGCATCAGCGAAAAGGTTGCCGCCATAACAACAAGCATTATGACCATCACGATCAGCAGTTCGATCAACGAAAAACCCGCCTGATTATTTTTTATTCCCAACTTTTTCATATCAAAGAAAAATCCTCGTTTACTTTAGCGTAAACTCTGACGGAAACCCGTCGCCTGAATATATTGGAAAAACGGTGTTCCGGGCGGCAGACTTTGCGGCGTTAAAAATGTTTCGTCAAAACTCCAGTTGCGGCGCGGCGGAATATAAATATTCGCCCCGTTGTCTTCATATTGTGAAAACGCCTGGGTCGAATGAAAAAGAGGAACCAGCGAGCCGGTATAATTCCACGGAGAATCTACACCGCCCGCGCTCCAAATTTCCAGAAAACGCGGATAATTATGAATTCCGCCGTTTATTCTGTCGTTGGCGGCATTTCTGCCGGGCAAACCGGTGATGGCGGAAATCGTCGAACCGGCGAGAATAGCCGTTCTGACCGTCGTGCTTTGCGAAGTGGTCGGCAGATTTTCGTCCGCCTTTCGATAAATATTGCTGCCGCTTTGTCCTTCCGGGTATAAAGCGCTCGACGCGTCGAACCACGTTCTTGAAAGCGGAAAAAATGCGTCGCAAACAATTGAAGCCGGAATTTGTGCGCCCGTAAAACCGCCGTTATTAAGAGTCGAACCGCTGGTCGGTATTCCGGTAATGCCGGTGGCATTATAGTTGCCCCAAACATAAACCATATTTTCCGTCGAAACCGTAATTCCTTTGGTCGGTGATAGTTTTTTATCAACGGTCGGAGTAAAACTCATCGTTTCGCCGTCAAACAAACGCACCGCGCGGCGAAAATAATTGGTTTGATACTTCATCGTCGCAAGCGCACGCGGAACTCGATCAATTACTGAAGCCCAACCCGACGACCACGAATAATTTGCGCCCGTATCGGGCAACTCGTTCACGTCTTTTTGCAAAGTTCCCTTTTTACTTACGCCGTTTTTAGTCGCGTCCCAACCAAAATCAATGACATCTTCACCTGCATCTAAAACTCCGTTCGGTCCGTAAATGTCTTCATTATCAACCGCTCCGTTGGTGCTTTTGTAAGTTGTTCCGTCCTTGAGATATTCGGTTTTCACCCGATCACCGCGCCGATCCGAAACGTAAACAACATAACCTTCGACACCGTTTATATTCGTGCTGACGGCATTTGTTCCCGCAAGAAGATTGTTATCATATTTGCCGTCGAGCCAGCGAGCCAGATTACGCATATTGAGTTCTACGATGCTCGTAACTCCGCGTTCGTAATAGATAGTTTTTGCGTCGAGTGTGCTTCTGACCCAGCCTTCACGGACATTATAAACATTTATCGGCACGATTTCGTTGTATCCGCCCGGTGTTGCTTCCCGTGTCGGAGTTGTTCCGTCGTCGTTAGCTGTAAATTCGTCCATATTGAGAAATCCGCGATTCGGATAAACCATCGCCGAAGTCGGTGTAACAATTTCTCCGTCGGCAATGGACTGAGAATTTCTCGTTAAATTTACCAAATCGAAACCTCTTCCGGTGCGGTCGCGGCTGCCCTGAACAAACGCCGCCCACATCGGTCTTTGCAGATAAACAATGCCGTTCGGTTCGCCTTCGGTCATTCCCAAACTCAAAACTTCTTTGGTAACATCAACCGTCGTATTATCGGGTTTGACGATTTCTATCAAAACTCTTCCCGTAATGCCCGAACCGGGCGGAATATAATTTCCGTTAATCGTTTCAGCAAAATTTTTTACGCCGCGAACCGTCACCGCTGTCGTATTTGCCGAACCGCTGTTTTTCTTTTGAATGAGAATTTTGTCAGTAGAAACATACGCCCCGGAATCGTTAACACGGCGCAGCACGTTTCCGTTTGCCACCGGAAGCGGACTAAAACCTGCGCTGTTGTTGGAAAATACGACACCTTTTCCTGCCGGTATTCCGGCAACATTTGCCGCTTCACTGCCTGCTGTCGTGTCATCAATTAAAATTCTTATTTCCGATTTATTATGGTAACGCGATGCGGCAAGTATCTCACTGTCGGAAGGCAACGCGCGTTTAATCAACTCGGCTGCCGAATTTCCGCCGACTTCAATCGGCAATTTTACTTCTTTTGCACCGGTCGTGCGTGTTAAAACCTGTCCGCCGAAATTGTCTGTTTTTCCGGCTGTCGGCACTTTTACCGATTCCGCTTCCCAATTCGAATTGGGAACACCACTCGGACTTCCCGGAAAAAATCCCCGAAGACCGAACAGACTTCCGACAATATTCGGTCCGCCAACTGAAAGAAGATTGCCTTTAACGCTGCCGTTTCCAACTGTGCTTTGAATATCCACACCGTTGACCCGCACATAAACATTATTGTTTCCACCGCCGTTATTCGGCTTGCCGTTTCTCCACGCATCGCGGACAAATTCGCCGGCTGTCGTTACGCGATCCAAAAATCGTGTATTTTGCAGCGCGTAAATATTTTGGTTGCTGTGAACCCGACCGTTAAATGTCAGAAGAGGTCCGGGATGAATTTCTATGTCATCATTGCTGAACATCCCGAATTGAAATAAAGGAACGAGATAGTTGTTAAATTCACGCTCTAATTTGACCTGCGCTTTAGTGGACTGCATCGTTGCCGTCGAAGATATTTTGTAAGGAACCACGTTGGCGTAAAGACCGCTGTATGGTCCGTCGGGTATATTCACACGCGGGTAAACATTGTTCGGTAAACCTTGAATTGAACGCAGTTCCGCCAAACGAACGGTATCTTCCTGAATTGATTGGTCAAAACCGAAACCTTCTTTTTTGAGTGCGTCGGGCGGATTGTCGGCAATATCCGTTAAATCTTTGGGTGTCGGATTCAATTTGGTCAGAAAAAGGTTACTGAAATCGTTGGTCATCTTTTCCATCGAAGCCGCCGAAGCATAAAATGTTTGTGTGCGCTGCAAATCGCTTCCGGCGATTCGCGCTTCGGTCGAGGAAAAAGCTAACGCGGTTAAAGCAACAACCAGCAAAATCGCCACCATTATTATTGCAATTGCCAGTGCCGCGCCTTTTTCATTATTTTGGTTGTTCCTTTTTTCCTTTCCTTTTTCTTGCTTGTAAATAAACATTTTCAAACCCCGCTAAAATCCGTTATTTTTATCTGTTAGTCCTGGTTTCGTCATTTAAATAACTCGTTCCGGTAATTTCACCGGATTTTCCCGCTCTGCCCAAATACTGAACTTTTATCTCTACTTTTTTCAAAGTATCACTAAGATTTGTAATAGTGATTTGCCTCATATATCCGCTGCGTATCTGTCCATTATCCTCAAAAAGAGTTCCGTCGGGTTTTCTTGCCATTAAGTCATCATCAGTTCCGTTCACACCATCAGGACCGGGAATTAAAGAAACCGGTTTAATTCCCGTGCTGAAACCTTTAAACTGATTTGGAACACCGTTATTATCAACGCCGCCGACATTGGCAAACTGCTTAAAGTCGAGTCGCCGCGAATTTCTCAATGTTTCGATTTCCTCGATGGATGAAACAATAACCGATTTCGCGCTCGTTACATTGCGGCTGATCGAACCGAATTCGAGCGCGTAAGTAATGGCGGCGGCAGTTCCCAAAAGTCCGGTAGTCAAAACCAAAATAGCGATGACGACTTCAATCAAGCTGAAACCATCTTCATCTTTTTT
Source organism: Pyrinomonadales bacterium (assembly GCA_038200505.1). Lineage (GTDB taxonomy): Bacteria > Acidobacteriota > Blastocatellia > Pyrinomonadales > Pyrinomonadaceae. Next base: position 21,019 of record JBBPXX010000066.1, read on the forward strand.
AGTAATCATTTGATTAGTTTTATTCGACATACGCTTTTATACCTTTGCTGTATCGCCAAACCTTGACCCGTCCGCCCGCGCCTAAAATCGAAACCGCAAACGCCGAATCTCCGGCGTATTTCTTATGATAGAAAAACAGTGCGTTGTTAACCGGATTATTTGAAGCGTCAATTACAGAACCGTCGGGTTGAAAGGTAACATCAACCGTTCCTCCGGTCAGCGGTGTCATATTTGAAGTGTCCGCCAGCGCGGAACTCGGCGCGCCGCCCGGACGATTGTAAACCAAGTCGTCTTTCTCCAAACCGGAATCGGTCAATTCCGTTTTTCTGTTTTTTGAATCGCCCGGTGCGCCGTAACTTCCGCCGTAAATTACGATATTTTTATTGACGTTATCGTAGCGAAACGTCAGCGGCGTTCGTTGTGTCATCGCTTCCTGCCGAACATCAACCAATGTTGAAGTAATTTGCCGCTGTATTCCCGCAAATCTAAATAAACGCCGCGATGAAATAACCTGAGGCAAAGCCAATACCACCAGAATAGAAATTATCAGCAATACGATAATCAGTTCAGGAAGACTAAATCCTCTATGATTTTTTTTGAATCTTTTATTAATAACCATTTTCAAATTGTTTTTTATCGGAATATTCATTTTCAAATTAATTATTAGTAATTCAAGGAGAAAGATTCTCTACTACACAAAAGGGTGAATAACATTGTTGTTTCAAAAAAAACATTTTTTATTTTGAGGAATTTATGATTTATAAAGAAAAAGGCAGATTAAGATTGAAAAACCCGCCGGAGTGACCAGACAACCGGCGGGAAACAAAGGAAGGAACATTGAATATAACTTTTGATATGACAAATTTAATCTTGGGAGAAACTCTGCACATTGCAATTTTTGGTTTTAGCTTTTCTGTTTAGAATTGCACCAATAATACTCTGTGCAGAATTTATGAAACATAAGTTCTCACGTCAATCGCAAATTAGTTTTTGATCGGAGTGCCGGGTAAAACTTCAGTCGGAGTAACGGGAACCACCGGAAGAAGCGGATTACGTTCCGCCGGTAAAGAATTTGTCGGAGAACCCGAATTCGACGGCGGATTGCCGAGCGGCACAGGCTGAATTATTGTTGTCGTTCTCATTCCGCTGTTGACCGGATTTGGATTTCCCGATAACTCAGGGCGAATAATGCGCGGCGTAATAAAGAACAAAAGTTCATTTGTATTGCGCGAAACGCCTTTTCGTTTGAACAAATTTCCTAAAAAGGGAATACTCGAAAGTCCGGGAGTGCGATCTTGATTTTCACGCTCATCGTCAGACAAAACTCCGCCGACAACGGTTGTTCCGCCGTCGGGAACCATCAATTCCGTTTCGACGTTTTGAGAACTGATTGTGCCGCCGCCGGCAAGCGAACTGTTTTCAACTACCATTCTTAAAATTACGTTCCCGGAATCAGTAATCTGCGGAGTAATTTCCAAACTTATAGGAATGTCTATATATTGAGTTGTCGCAATAGCACCGCCACCGGTTGGTTGGGCATTGAAAACAGGAATTTGTAGTTTACTTTCAACTTTTGCTTTGCGATTGTTTAATGTTGAAACTTTTGGAGTTGCAATTGTTTTAGCTTCACCTTTTTGTTCTCCAGCCGTCAATAATAAACTGATTTGAGCCGTTCCGAAAATGCCTGTTGTTAGACCAAGCACACTATTTGCAATTGTGGGGTCAGCTCCCAACCCGCCATTTGGTGGTGTTCCGATTCCAGACGGAATTCCATTATTTCTAAAACCTCTTCCTACAATATCTCCTGCATCTTTTGATATTTCAGTCCCTGGGATTGTCTCCAACGAACCTCCGCTGCCACGCGAACCTAATAAAAGTGCCGAAAGCTGAACTCCTACATCACGACTAAAACTGCGAGTCGCCACGACAATACGGGCTTCAATTTCTATTTGCGGTTCCGGCTGGTCAAGTAATGAAACGAGTTGTCGGATTGCATCAATATTTTCACGAACATCGGTAATAATAAGCGAATTACTTCGTCCGTCAACTTCAATCGCGCCGCGTCTTGATAAACGGCGTTTGATGATTGGCAAAAGCCCTTCACCGCCGCTATTTTGTCCCGCACTGCCTCCAGACTCTCCTAAACCCGAACCGCTTGTTCCGCTCGTTGGACTTCCTTGAGGAAGTGTTCCCGAAGCTCGTGCATAATTCAAACGAATAAATTCAGTATAAAGCGGTGAGGTATCGAGTTGACTTTCTCTGATTCTCTGCGCGATAGCTGATTCGTCGGCGAGAGTTTTTTGCTCGGCAATACGCAGAATCGGACCGTTGACTTGAACGCCCAAATCCTGTGAACGCAGAATCGCGTCGAGCGCGACGTTCCACGGCACGTCGCTGACGTTGACCGTTACCGGAATCGCTTTGACCGATTTATCAATGACGAAATTGATGCCGTATTGTTCGGTAATATAGCTCAGAATTTCGCGGATATCCGCATTGACGACGTTCAGGTTAATCACCTCACCGCGAAAACCCGGATCGCCGTACATTTTGCCTTGTTCCTGCGGCGCGACTCTTTGCTGCGCCGCTGCTGATATGGTTAAAAGACTGATAATCATTAGCGAAACTACGATCTTTTTGGCGCAGACGCTTACTAATTCAAGAGAATTCATGTTTCCTCCGTTGCAAATTTGTTCCTTCTTTTACTGGAAAAGAGATATTTTTATTGGAATTGGTTGGTTGAATGGAGACATAATCTTTGAATAAGACTATGCCGATTTATACTGCGGAAATACGCACGAAGTAAGTGTGTCTTACGCGCCCTTACTTCGTGCGGGCTTCTGCACTGAATTGCAAATCTTTGGCTGATTTGCTTAGTTATCTTTGTTTTTAGCAACTTTGACCGTTTTTTTGTTATCGGTTTTTTCTTTAGCTGCGTCTTTCTTTTTACCCTTTTTGTCTTTGTCGTTTTTTTCCTTTGCCGCGTCTTTCGGAGTTTCGACCGGCTGACGGTTCATTTCGTCGAGCGGCGAAATAATAACCGACGGCGTAATCGTCTGCACATTGACATCTTTCGGCGGCGCGACTACCGTGTTGCTCGCTTCTTCGACTTTGCCGGAAGAAGGCTGAACCGGCGCGGTGCCTTGAACTTCTTCCTGAACCGAATACTGACGCAAAGTTTTATTTTCAACCGACGCGATAAATTTTCCGTCGCTCATTTTGATTACTTTGCGAAAAACCAGACGGTTTTCTTCCACTGCGACAAGCTGCCCGTCAAAAAACTTCTCACCCGGATAAATCGTGTATGAAAGTTTAATCGGTTTGGCTTCGACCATTGCCGCATAACCGCGCGGTGTGCGGAAAATTCCCGTAACCGCCATTTCTTCAAGCGTCAAAACGCTGGTTACTTTCGGAATGTCCTGACCGTTTAACGCGGCTTCTTCACGCAGACGCTTATAATAATTGATGCGCTGTTCAATCGGCGGCGCGTTGACGGCAACGATTGGCGGCGGTCCGGGTGGTTTCGGCTTTTCGGCTCTCGGCTGACCGGGAGAACCCGAAGTCGGATTGCTCGTTCTCGGTTTCGCCCAACTCGGTTTGTCAAACGGATCGCGTGTTTGCGCGTCGGCGTTTGTCAAACTTCCGCTCGCCATCATAAATCCGGCGAGGACAAAACCAAAACTTAAAAAGCGTATTATTATAGATTTATTCATAATTACTATTTTCTCGACTATAAGAATATTCAAAATAATCCGGCGGTTTTACTGTGCAACCGGCGGCGCGGGCTGATTCGGTGCAGGTGCGGCGGGCGGTTGACCGGCGGCTGGCGCGGCTCCGTTCGGTGCAGGTGCGCCCGGCGTTGCCGGAGCGTTGGCGTTGACCATTCCCTCAGGCGTGGCATAAAATGCCGTCAGTAAAAATGAGGCGTGAAGTGTGCGATTGGCGGTTTGTTTGTCCAACTGATTCAATTTGAAGTCGCTAATCGAAACAATTCGCTGTAGTTTCGCCATTTGGTCGAAAAACGTCCGCAGATTATTAAAATTGCTGTCAACTTCAATCTCGACAGGCTTCGCCATAATAAATTCCTGCTGCGCGTCGTCGCGCGGCGAAAATCTCATTACGATCAACTTACTTTCACCCGCCGAATTCTGCAAACCCTGCAAAACATTGGTAATTTCGCGCTCTTCCGGTAACAAAACCTTTAGTTCGTCATATTCCGCCGATTTGCCGGCGTAAAGAGTGCGAAATTCGTTGATGCGCTGGGTGGCGACCTTCGCCGCTTCGTTTTGGATTTTCAGTTGGCTGACCTGATCGTTTAATGTCTGGACTTCGGCACGGGTTTCGCTGGTTACGAAATACCAAACCATAAAATAAAGCAGGGACGCGACTCCGACTAAAACTAATAGCTGCATTTGCCAAGCTAATGATTTGAATTTTTCTAACATTTTAATTTCCTTCTTTTGTGCTTAATTTTCTCGGTTGACAAATTAAGTTTGAAATTATTGACCTTAATTTTTTGCCACTTGCGGCGGGGTTGCGCCGGTTGTTGAATTCGGTGTTTGAGTTTGATTGGCGGAAGGTGCGGCATTCGATGCGGTTGTCGGCATCGAGTTTTTCGACGCGCCGGCTTTTGAAGGCGTGTAAGCGCAGCGAATAGTAAAACCGACAATCGTATCTTTCACCGTGTCCGGGTTGGAAGCAACCGATGTCGGCTGGTTCGGCGCGTCCTTTCTCTGAGTTTCGATATTGAGATTAGAGAAAAGTCCGCCCGAAAATTCCAAACTTTGCCCGAACCGCGTTACAGCCGCTTCATCCGGCGAATTACCTTTGATAACCATCTGATCGCCGGTTTGTTCGATGCTTTCGAGATACAGACCGGGAACCATCGAAATTCGTTCGCGCATCGCTTCCAAAACCGCCGAAGGTCCGGCTTGCGAATCCCGAAGTTTTTTAATCATTTCAATTCGGGAATCAATATTCTGGATTTTCGCTTCCAATTCATTCATTTCTTTGGTAACGGCTTCGAGTTCGGAGGCAATTTGTTTTTGTTCCGCCAGTTCTCTTTCGGCTTCGGTTTTCGCCATCTGTGTGCTGATAATATCCCAGCCGATAACTGCTACCAGCAAAAATGCTACCGCAATGGTCATTAACAACAACTTTGAAGTCGGGCTGGAGATTTTGCGATCAACCGCCACAACCGCGCCGCCTTGTCTTTCCGTTACCGAATCTAATAGATTTATTTTAATCATCTTAGTTCCACTCCCCTTACAGCCAAACCGACGGCAACCGCCATTTCGGACATAATTTCACTCAAATAATCAGGGTCAAATTTTTTGGTGTCAACTTTGATACTACGGAACGGGTCTAAAATTTCAACGGGCAATTCGAGCCGTTTCGAGAGTTCTTCCGCTAATCCTGCAAGTTTTGAACCGCCGCCGGAAATAAGGAGTTTTTGCACGACGATTTCACTGTCATCGGTCGTTGCGCGGTAAAAATCAAATGTTTTTTGAATTTCCAACGCGACGATTTCCGTAACATCGTTCATCAACGGCACAATTGACTTTTCTTCAACTCCGTTCCCCGCTTCGACCGTGCCGCGTTTGACGGCTTCGGCTTCCTGAAAGCTGAGTCCGAGGTTTCTTTGTAAAACATCCGTGAACTGACTTCCGCCGACCGTAATATCGCGGCTGAACAGCGAACGAGTTCCCTGCACGAGATTGACGTTCATCGTTGATGCGCCAATGTTGAGCAGAGTTACAACCTGCGAATCGTCCGGTTGATAATTGACTTCATAGCAATTTTGCAGCGCAAAAGTATCTACATCAATAACGACCGGCTGTTTTCCGGCAAGCTGGACGGCTTGTTTGATATTGTCAATTCTTTCGCGTTTGCAAGCCGCAATCAAAACTCCGGTGGCATCCGCCGTTTCGGACGTAACCTGATAATCGAGGCTGACATCCGACAAATCGTATGGAATATGTTCTTCGGCGTGCCAGTCAATTGATTCTTCGAGTTCTTCGCGGCTCATCGGCGGCAGAACGATGTTTTTGATAATCACCGAATGACCGCTGACACCCGTTACGAATTGAGTCGTATTTATCTGATGATTCGTGCAGATATTGTTAATCACGTCCGAAACCGTGTTTAACTCCATAATCTGCCCGTCAACAATCGTGTCGTCGGGCAAATTCTCGAAACCCAAACCGACGAGGTTCAGGCTGTTCAATTTGCCGTCGAGTTCGACAATCTTGATCGAACTCGAACCGACATCTAAACCGGCAACGCTTTTCTTTTTACCGAACAGCATTTTCTCTTACTCCTTTCACGCTTTACGCGCTAATCTTTTTTTGTTTTTTTTGTTACTGCAAGTTTTTCGTTTTCATTTACTCGACGATTCAGGCTTTTAGCATTTTGGAAGTTTTGTGCCACCTCGTCGGACTAACAGCAAAGGCAGGGCTTTCTTTTATTGTGCTAACTGCTTGCGGAACTAAAATACCCGTTTCGTTTTGTGTTTTGAGCAATTGTAAAACCTTTGATTCGCTCTATTTATGAAAACTTTTTCGCTTTTGGTGGCGATAGGAATTGACACTTTTGCGTCAACACTTACCAAAGTTACAGGAGTGATTAAGATTTGTCAACAACTTTTTACAAAGTTTAACGCAAAATGACATTTTTTTTTCAAATTGACTTTTTCATCAATCAAAATGAATGATTTAAGCAAAGTAACGCGGTCGTCCCGACTGCCGTATCGGATGCGTCCCGCTTCCGTGTAAAAAACGTGCGTGATTAAAGACGTGAGCGCGGGACGCACTCACGACGGCAGTCGGGACGACTGCGTTACATCTGCTATCGCCTTTGCAGTTTCTTCAGGTTTTTCAAATGGAAAAAGATGTGAGCCTTCGATAAATTGAGATTTAACGGGAAAATGTTTCTGCATAAATCCTAATCGCGCCAGTTTTGCTTCGTGTGAGTTTGTTCCGCCGATATAAAACGCGGGAACTTTTAATTTACCGCGCAATTTTGGAAGATAATGCGGCAAAGTACCGTAAATTTTGGCTTCGATTTGCGGATCAAAAAATAGTTTAAAGCCTTTATCGGTTTCAACGGTTCCGAATTCGATATAATCGCGCAAAACATCTTCGTCGAACTTTGCAAATTTTTCCTTCTTTTTAAAATGTTCAAACGCCTCATCTTTCGTTTTCCAAATCGCTCTTCTAAAACGAGTTGTTTTGACCAGCGGAGAATTTTTCATCCGTTTCGTCATTTTCAAAAATTTTATTCCCGCACTGCTCAAACGACTGATAATCGGCGCGTCCAGCAAGATTATCGTTTTGTATAATTCGGGATTTCGGGCGGCGACGAGAAAATGCAAAATTCCGCCCAAGCTGTGTCCGATGCCGATAATCGGTTTATCATAGCGACTGACAATTTCTTCGCACAATTCATCCGCAAGCCGGTGCCAGCCGTCCGTAACGGGAAAAATCGGATTGTGCGCGTGGCGTTCGAGGTAGTTTATTTCAAAATCGTCTTTCAAAAAAGAAAAAATTTTATTATAGGTTTGGGCGGGAAATCCGTTGGCGTGTGCAAAATGTATAATTTCTTTGGACATCAAAATCTATTTAGCCTTTCCCAAAAACCAACGTCAACCCATCTGCCCAATTTGTAACCGATTTCTTTAAAATGCGCGACTTTTTCGTAACCTAATTTTTCGTGAAATTTGATGCTCGCATCGTTCGGCAGAGAAATTCCCGCTAAAATCGTGTGAATATCCGTTTCATCCAATTCATTTAAAAATTCCCTGTAAAGTTCCGAACCGATTCCCTTTTGTTTTCGGTGATGTCTGACATAAATCGAAGCCTCGACGGCATATCTGTGTGCCTGCCGCAGCCTGAACTGAGCCGCATAAACGTAGCCTTGGATCTCGCCGTCAACTTCGGCAACCAGATACGGATATTTTTCGTAATTTCTGCCGATGCGTTCCCGCATTTCATCCGCGCTCAACTCTTCGGTTTCAAACGTATGATGCGTGTTCGAAATATAATAGTTATAAATTTCAGCAATCTGCGCCGCATCGTCTAATTCAACTTTTCTGATATTCATTTTTTCAACTCCATTTTCGCCACCGATTCGAGATGAACTTCATCGGGACCGTCGGCAAGTCGCAGAGTTCGCGCATAAATCCAAAAATTCGCCAGCGGAAAATCCTGCGAAACGCCGCCGCCGCCGTGTGTTTGAATCACGCGGTCAATAATTTTCTGCGCCATCAGTGGAACGACGGCTTTTATCATCGCAATTTCGCTTCGCGCCGCTTTGTTGCCGACTTCATCCATCATCCACGCCGTTTTCAAAACAAGCAGTCTTGCCTGTTCGATTTCCATTCTCGATTTCGCAATCCATTGGCGAATAACGCCTTGTTCGCTCAATCTTCTGCCGAAAGCTTCACGCGATTTCGCTCTTTCGCACATCAATTCAAGCGCACGTTCCGCCACGCCGATCAAGCGCATACAATGATGAACTCGTCCGGGACCGAGCCGACCTTGCGCGATTTCAAAACCGCGACCTTCGCCGAGAAGCAGATTTGAAGCCGGAACGCGCACATTTTCAAACGAGATTTCAGCGTGTCCGTTCGGCGCGTCGTCGTAACCGAAAACATTTAAAACTCTTTCGATTTTTAAACCGTCCGAATCCATCGGAACGAGAATCATTGACTGCTGAAGATGTTTCCGCGCATCTTTATCGGTTTTTCCCATAAAAATTGCCAACTTACAGCGAGCATCGCCCGCGCCGGTTGACCACCATTTTTTGCCGTTTAAAACATAATCGTCGCCGTCTTTTACAATTGAAGAACAAATATTTGTCGCGTCCGACGAAGCAACATCAGGTTCGGTCATCGCAAAACACGAGCGGATTTCGCCGTTTAATAAAGGTTTCAACCATTTATTTTTCTGCGCGTCGCTGCCGTATTTTTCGAGAACTTCCATATTTCCCGTGTCCGGCGCGGAGCAGTTAAAAACTTCTGATGACCACGGAACTCTGCCCATAATCTCGGCAAGCGGCGCGTATTCGACATTCGACAAACCGGAAATTTCCGGCAAAAACAAATTCCACAAATCTTCGGCTTTCGCCTTCGCTTTTAAATCTTCAATCACCTGCAAAGGCTGCCATCTGTCGCCCGAATTTATTTCGTTTTCGTAGTTTTTTTCGTTCGGATAAACAAACGAATCCATAAACGATTGCAGACGGCTTTGCAGTTCAATAGTTTTCGTAGAATAATTAAAATTCATAATTTTAGGCTTTTAAATTTAAGATTAACACAGATTTTTTGAGATAAAAATTTATGAAATGGGAATATCAAACCGTGAAACTCAATGTCGCCGGAGCTTGGAATATGAGCGGAATTGATTTTGATGTTGACATAGTTCAAGAATTCGCCAATCGGTTAGGTTCGGAAGGTTGGGAACTCAATTCGGCGTTCACAATAAACGCCGGTCACGGACATTCAAAGGAAGTCGTCTTTATTTTCAAACGACCTATTGATGAATAATTTATGAAGGATACAACTGAAATTCGAGCGGGCGAGGAGTTAAACACGGAAAATCTCCAAACTTTTTTGCGCGAAAATCTTAATGTCAAAACCGATGAAATAACAATTTCGCAATTTCCCGCCGGAAGTTCAAATCTGACTTACTGCGTTAAGATCGGCGAAACGGAATATGTTCTGCGTCGTCCGCCGTTCGGCAATCAGGTCAAATCGGCGCACGATATGTCGCGTGAATTCAATGTTTTATCAAAACTTTCGACTATTTATAAACCTGCGCCGAAACCGCTTTTATTCTGCGATGATGAAAATGTCATCGGTGCGGAATTTTATTTAATGGAACGCCGCAAAGGTTTGATAATTCGAGGGAAATCGCCGGAAATTTTGGAAAATTCGCCCGAACTGCAAAAAAAAGTCTGCAAATCTTTTATCGAAAATCTGGCAGAACTGCACGCGCTCGATTACAAAAAAATCGGTTTGGAAAACTTAGGAAAACCTGAAGGTTACGCAAACAGACAAGTCGAAGGTTGGACGAAAAGATATTTTAACGCGAAAACCGATGAACATATCGAACTCGAAAGTGCAATCAAATGGCTGAACGCTAATATGCCGAATTCAGACGGCGCAACGCTTGTGCATAACGATTATAAATTCGACAACGTGATGCTCGATCCCGAAAATCTGACCGAAATTATTGCCGTTTTAGATTGGGAATTAACGACCGTCGGCGAACCTTTGATGGATTTGGGAACGACGCTTGGTTATTGGATGTCGGCGGATGTCGACGCGGAACTTTTGAATATGCCGTTTAATCCGCGGGTTTTGATGGAAAACATTTCACGCCGTGAATTGGTTGATATTTACGCGGAAAAATCCGGGCGCAATGTTTCAAACATCCTTTATTATTACGTTTTCGGCACTTTCAAAATCGCCGTTATCGCGCAGCAAATTTATTTTCGTTTTACAAAAGGCTTTACGAAGGATAATCGCTTTGCAAATTTCAATATATTTGTAAATTCGCTCGGTAAAATCGCCGCCGGTTCGATTGAAACGGGTAAAATTTAAAACCTGATCTCCCAAAGTTGCAGATTTTTGCCTATTGTGTGATAAACTTTCGCTGTCAAAATCAACACAGGAGTAATAAATAATGCCGGACGTAAATATTACTTGCGTTCAATGCAAGGAAGTTTTTAATTTCAGTCATCAGGAACAGGAAACATATTATCAAAGAAATATGATGACACCGCAAAGATGTCCGAAATGCCGCTCGAAAAAGTCGGCGAAGGGCGAAAATGCGCCGACGAGGTTTGAAATCGTTTGCGATAACTGCGGAAAACACGACCGCGTGCCGTTTCAACCGAAAAGCGGACGCGCTATTTTATGCAAAGATTGCTTTCAGGCAAGTCGAACCAGAAGCAAAGCGGCAATATAAAGTAAAAAGTAAAAAGGCAAAAGTAAAAAGTTTAAGCAGTGGAAAGCTGTTGCTCGTCGTTGGTTATCAAACCTGAAAATATTTATCAAACTGTTTTGAATTATGCCGCCGCTTTTGCCTTTTTATCTTCGGGCTGCAAAATTTCTTTGACCGTTTTTTGCCTGTAATCAAAAATATAATCGAGTTCGCGCCGGACAAACCAATGCGCTAAATCGCCCAACGGTTCGAGCGGAAGGCGATATTTTACTTCGTCTTCGATCAATGTGCGACTTTCGGAAAGTTCTGTAAATGTGTGGCGGTGAATCCATTGTTTATACGGACTTTTCAACGCTTCATCCACAAAAACGTGCGGCGGATTCCACGTCAAAATAATCGTTTTCCAAGTCAAAGGCAAACCGCGCAATTTCAGTTGATAATCAATCAGCGCACCTTTTTTCATATCAATCGGCTGCGGCGTGATAATTTTAAAATTGAGTTCGGGCGGCGTAACGCGTTCGAGATTTCCCGCGTCGGCAAAAAAATCGAAAACTTTTTTAATCGGTAAATCCAAAGTCAGTTTGCGAGTCAAAATATATTCAGCCATATCTTATCGTAAATCGTGAATCGTAAATCGGCAATAGATTTTCATTACAAACTTTTAGAATTTCCATTTACGATTCACGATTTACGATTTACGAAAAGAAACGATTTACAAAAATCAGTTTTACTTCGATTTCAGAAACTCTTTCGAAATCGGCGTTTCAGGCGTTTCGCCTTGCCAGTAAATCGTCATAACCCACCAGCGTTTTCCGTCATTTAAAAGCTGAAAACTGTTAATGCCGCGGGCAAAAGGCATTTTGTCGTGACTGAAAGGAATAAAATCAATGATTAAAAGCATTTCGAATATAACAAAACATCAGTTGAAAGTTTGTAAGCACTCAAACAAAAATAGGTTAGGTTGATTGGAGCGCAGGCAGCCTTGCCTTGCGTGTGTCGGAATAAAAAGAAAACACGCAGGCAAGGCTGCCTGCGCTCCATCTGCAAAACAATTTAGTCAAATATATTTTGCGTAAATGCTTAATATCAAAACAATTATGTCTTCAAAAAAACTCGTTTCTTTATTGGTCGTGCTGCTTTCCGCGTTCGTTTTTTCCTGCACACAAAAGGAAATTCCGACTTTCAGCATTTCGGGAAATATCAAAAACTTTCAAAAAGGAAAGGTGATTTTATCTTTGGAAGAAGATGTCAACCGCAAGCAAGATCGCGTTATCGGCGAGATTCCGGTTGATGAAAACGGGAATTTCAAAATGGATTTTAATCTCGAACCCGGCGTTTATACATTGAATTTCGATGATAAGAAAAAAGTTATGCTGGCAATTGATAAAGGTCAGAAAATTGAAATCAAAGGCGATGCCGGCGATTGGTCAACGCTCAAAGTTTCGGGTTCTGCCGACACTGCAAAACTCGAAGAATACGAAGCATTTCGCAAAAAATCTCTGGATGAATTGGTTAATTCCGTGCGCGAAAAAATCAAAGTTCTCAAAGAACAGAACGATCCGGCAAACGAAGCGGAAATTGTAAAATTAGGCGCGTTGGAAATTGAAAACTACGATAAACACAAGGACGAATTGATTGATTTTGTCAAAAATAAAATGGGAACTTCGATTGCCGTCTATCCGACTTCACTGCGTTGGGACGGCGATAAAAATGTTCCGGTTTTGGAAAATATTGCCGCCGAATTTGAAAAAGCGCATCCAAACTTGGCAGTTACAAAAAAAATAAACGAGAAGGTAAAAATTCTCAAAAACACGAGCGTTGGCGGAACTGTTACGGAATTAGATTTGCCCGATAAAAACGGAAACAAAATCGTGCTTTCTTCATTAAAAAAGGGAAAATATATTTTGATTGATTTTTGGGCGAGTTGGTGTCCGCCGTGCCGTCGTGAAAGCAAAATTCTTGCCGAACTTTATAAAAAATATAACAAAGAAGGCTTTGAAATTTACGGGGTTTCGCTCGACGAAGATAAAGACGCTTGGCTCAAAGCAATCGAAATGGACGAACGAACATGGACAAATGTTTCAACTTTGCAGGGTTACGATACGCCCGAAACTTTTGATTATGCCGTAACATCATTGCCCGCGAAATTCATTGTTGATTCAAACGGCAAAATCGTCGCAAAAAATCTGCACGGCGAAGATTTGCGGAAAAAGATTGAAAGTTTATTTTAAAAATCAAAATTTTTTTGCAAAAAGTATAAAATACTCATCGAAATAACAATTCCCGCACAGAACCACATAAATTTTCGAGCTTTTTCAGGACTAATCATAATCTTTTTATGTTACTAAAATTTGTAAATAAACCAAACTGACTCGTCCTGCTTTCCGCCGGTTGCCGAATGCAATTTTCTTGCCGGAATATTGTCTTCTTCCCGTCCCGACAAATATTTCGACGATGCCTTTTTCAATAAAGATTTTCGATCAACGCCGCGCCGATTTCTTTTCTTCGATATTCTTCCGAAACATCGTCAAAACCGAACATCAAAATCAGTTCTTTAGATAAAGCGATTTCAATCGAATCAAGTCTTCCGACTTCAAAATTACCCGTCATTTTTACTTTCGGCAAAATGCCAGCAAACTCCGGCGATGTCAATTAAATTGACTTCTCTGCCCCACGGAAAAACTTTCGGTTCGTGTAGTTTTATATCGAATTTTTCGGGCAAATTTAATGCGCTGATCTTTTGCCAAAATTCGTCGAGATCGTCAACTTTAACGCTCATCATAAAGTTTTCGGCAAATTCCTTGTTATCAGCATTTTGCAGAATGAATTTACAGTTATTATTTTCAAATCCGACAAAATCATCAGTTTCCCAAACGATTTTAAAGCCGAGTTCCATAAACAATTTTCGTGGTTTTTGAAAATCTTTGCCCGACGGAACAAATGCTTCGATAGAATTATATTTCATTATTTTGTCTCCAATAACGGTTCGTATTTTTCCCGATTTGCATAAGCCAGAAACAAAATTGCCGGAAAAATCGGAATCGCAATCGGCAGACCGCTCGGCAGATGAATAGCGTTAATCAACAGAATATTCAACGCAATCGGGAAAATCAAAACCACCGCCAACGCGACGAATCTGCCGGAAATAAATACCAGACCGCACAAAAGTTCAAAAACTTTCGACACAGGCAAAATATAACCCGAAGTCTCAATGCCGTCAAAAAAAGTTTTCGTATTTCCCGTTAAGCCTTCCGGCAGCAGCGCGATGTTCAGAAAATACGTGATTGATGCCGTCAAAAACATCAAACCGACCAATGTGCGAACGATAATTACTGCAATTTTCATAGTTTCACTTATGTATGTATCGAAAAATCGGACAATTGAAAACTTAATACCAATTGTCCGATTTTTTTATTTCAAACTATTTATTGTAATCGTAATTGATAAGCCATTGAACGCCGAATTTATCCGTCAACATCCCGAAATACGCGCCCCAAAAAGCATCGGCAATCGGCATCGTCATTGTTCCGCCGTCCGCCAAACCGTTATAAAGTTTTTCCGCTTCTTCCTTGCTGTCCGCATTTATCGAAATCGAAAAATTTGTTCCGACAATCCATTTTTGCCCCGTTGATTCGAGCGCGTCCGATGCCATCAAAACGCTGGTATTTCCTATCGGCAATGAAACGTGCATTATCTTTTCGAGTTCTTCGTCCGCCAATTGCATATTCTCACAATCGGATACACCCGACATATCTTTATAACGCATCAACGCCGTAAATTCACCGACCGCAAAACAGCGATTCAAACCGCCAAAACTTTCGCCATAGACATCGAACGCCACAGCCAGACACACTTCACAATCTTCAAAGGTCAAAAAGAACACGCGGACGAAGACATCAAAGCGGCGCAGAAATTTATCGAAAACAACGTCGAGGAAAAATGCACGACCGACCAATTATCCGAAAAACTCGCCATCAGCCGCCGCAGTTTTGAGCGACGCTTTAAAAAAGCGACAAACAACACCGTCAACGAATATATCCGGCGCGTAAAAATCGAAGCCGCCAAAAAAAGTTTTGAAACGAGCTGCAAAAACATCACCGAAGTAATGTTAGATGTCGGCTATTCCGACAGCAAATCCTTTCGCGGAACTTTCAAAAAGATTACCGGAATGACACCGTTCGATTATCGAAATAAATATAACAAAGAAGTTTAAATTTTAGTTTTATTCAGCTTTAAGAAAGGCGATTTCTTCGACAAGTTTTGGGGAAAGTTTTGAAGTTCTGATCCGCTTTTAGATTTTCTATTAATTTTTGTGGGATGGGAGGTTATATAACTTAGAACAATGTAGGATTTTGATTTAAAAATTTATAGAGCCTTCCAGTTGAATCCACTAAACTGTGAAACTTCAGTAAAACAGCGGTAACAGGAATTAGGATTGTCAAAATAATCCGTATAAAAAAATAAAGGCAAAAGGTTGAGAACATTAAAACGTCCTCGACCTTTTGACAAATTGGCAACCTCGCCGCTAAAAGCCGCGAAATAATGAGTTTTAAAATTCAAATAAACTTTTATTATTAAAGAATTCTAAATCGCGGAGCGGTATCGTCCAGCCGACTTTGATACGCCACACCGTTTAGAGTAATGGTAATAATTATCGGAACGTCGCCTGCCCCGTTAAGTGTCGGCGGAAGCGTAAAATCAAAAGTGTTCACGCCCGGTTCGCGGGTTATGGAACTTGTAGTTATTTGAGTTCCGCTGATTACCACATTTCCAACTCTAATCATTACATCATCTTTATTTACAATTTCCGCACCCGTCAAAAATACTCTCAGAACAGTCGGCACACGAACGCCGCCTTTTCTTTTTATTGTCGTTACGGCAAACGGCTCGGTTCTGAAAACGCTGTTTGTAACATTAAATATCCTTGCGCGTCCGTTCGGCGCAGGAACGGGACTAAATGTAAAAATGTCCGGTCTGGCATTTACTATCGTTATCATTCCCTTGCTGACCACACCGTTATTGTTGATGACGAAGGGATATAAAATATTATTAGCTCCGGGCGGGAACAGTCCGGGCGGAGCGACAAATGTGATTTTATTTTGACTAACTGTTTTCAAACCCGCAGCCGCGCCGTTAATCGTCATCGTTACGCCGTTTAATTCTATCGGCAGAGTAAATCTTCTGTTTATCGAACCAACCGCCGTTTGCGTGGCAATCGCCGGATTAGATGCCGCCGTATAATCAACAATCGCCAACATTCCGGGAGAAATTCCCTGCACCGCCGGAGGAGTTTGCGGCGTAGGTGTTGGCGAAGCAGTTGGTGTTGCAGTCGGCGAAGGTGTTGGAACAGGCGAGTTTGAAACAGGAATTGCGCTCGCTCCCGTTACAAAACTTATGGTTGGATCAGTGATCGTCGAAATTACGGTCGGTAAAAGAAAATAATAGGCTTCGTTGGAAGAATCGAAATTTCCCGTGCCGACTTCGGTTAAACCCAAGGTAAATGACATTCGCTTGAGCGAATTGCTCGGAATCGGCTGGGTTGAAGCCAAAAAGAAGCTCGGCGTCGGAAATTTTGTCAACCTTGTAAATGTCGCTGTCGCTGCCGGAATATTTAACGGATATGAATAAATCTGCGTCGGACGAACCATATTCGGATTCAATCCGTCGTCATTGGTGGCGGCAATCGTTCCGGCGGGAATGATATTCAGACGGGTTTCCAAAACCAGTGTTTGCGGCGTTCCGTTGGCATCGGTGTCGGTAAAACCCGGATAATGTGCGATGTCGCCGCCGCTTGTCGTAGCGGTTGCGTCGGCATCGCTGCGCGGTCCGATGCGCCGAAAAGTGCCTGTCGTCGTGTCAAATAAATAAAGGGCAAACGATGTATAATTTGCGCCGCTGTTTTCATTTGCTAAATCGGCATAGGAATCAAACGCGATATAACGCCCGTCGCGGCTCATTCGTCTGCCGATGTCAAAAATATTTATAGTTTGCGCCAAATCAGTTTGTGTGGTTGTCGTAATTTGTTTCTGATTTGCACCGCTCGGCACACCGGCGGCGTTCAGGTCTGAATAAAAAATTTCGATGTTGTTATCCGTATTGCTTCCGCCGGTCATTCCGACTATCGGATTGTTGCCTTTACTTAGAAAAGCGACACGCAAACCGTTGCCGGAAATTGTCGGGTTTTGATTAAAAATCGGATTACCGATAGTTCCGCGCGGCGTTTTTGTAACTTGCCCGATCACATTCATATTACGAACGTATGTAAAAATCTCGTCGTTATTGTCGGGCGAAGCGTTGCCGACGGTCGGCACCAAATCACGGTTGGACACGAATGCTGTATAATTGCCGTTGTCATTGATGTTTGCGCTTCGGTTATCGTCGGCAATGACGGGTCCGCTCGTCGTCGTTCCGGCAAAAGGAATCCGGCTGGCAGGCGTATTTGTAACTCTGGTAAAAGTTCCGGCACTCAAATCGGTAACGGGAAGTTCCGCTCCCGCAGATAAATTAACGGCAGCAACCGCCGGAACTTGATAAAGCCAGATTTCCGTATTACCGTCGTCTGTTAAAGGATTTGTAACCGTCATACCGGAAGTTACATTCAAGGACGCGGCATCAAAATTTCCGGGCGTAATTCCGGCTTGCGGCATAACAACCGAATTGACGTTTGAACCGAAGGCAATCCAACGCCCGTCATTACTAATCGTCGGACGAAGGTTTGAAATTTCGACTTTGATGTTGTCAAAAGTAATTGCCTTTGCCGGATCGGTCAGCAAACTTTTGGTGTCGGTGATTTGAAAAATGCGGCGTTGAGCGTAATCAAAAAGAAAAATCTCGCGGCTGCCGTCGGCATTGCGAGGATTCTCCGTGGCTATGTTGCCGGTTGATTCAAAAACGACGAATCTTCCGTCGCCGCTGATTCCGCCGACAAATGATTCCGCCGGAGAATCGGTAATTTGTCCGATGGCGGAATCAACTTGCGCTGAAACTGTCGAAAGACTTCCGAGTAAAGTTATGATGACAAAAAAAACGAAAATGTGAAATTTCACAAACTCCTCCAAGATAATAAAAAAAGACGTATAAAATTACTAAAATTTTTGAAATTGCCAAGAGGCGCAAAATACTGCATTTTAAAGGTAAAAGCCGTCTCTGGCAAGCAAACCGGAAAATTAAAATGATATTTTATCTAAAAACAACTTCTTTGATGCCGCTTTTCGTGCAAATGGTTGACTTGTAATGATAAATAAAAAAACTTACAAAATAATGATTGTCGTCGGCGAAACGTCCGGCGACGCGCACGCCGCCAAACTCGTCAACGCTTTGCGCGAGCTTTCGCCGGACACAAATTTCGAGTTTTTCGGCGCGGTCAGCCATTGTCTGCGTGAAACAAATGTCGAAGAAATTGTCAATTCCGATGATTTTTCAATCGTCGGTTTGCCGGAAATCGCCCGCGCTTTGCCGATGTTTTGGAAGGCGTTTCAGACTTTGAAAAAAGAAGCGGTGAAAAGGAAACCCGATGCGGTTATTTTGGTTGATTTTCCCGATTTCAACCTAAAACTCGCCAAATCATTTAAGAAACAAGGACTCAAAATAATTTACTACATTTCGCCGCAACTTTGGGCGTGGCGCAAATACCGCGTAAAAACCATTGCAAAATATATTGATTTGCTTTTGACGATTCTGCCGTTTGAGAAAGATTGGTATCAAAAACAAGGAATTTCGCACGTCCAATATGTCGGAAATCCATTAGCAAAAGAAGTTCATTCCAATCTTTCCCGCGAAGAATTTTGCAGAAAACATAATCTTGATACAACAAAACCGATTATTTCATTGCTTGCGGGCAGTCGTCATAAAGAAATCGTGCGGATTTTGCCCGTGATGCTTGAAACGGCTTCGTTAATGACTGAAAAAAATCAGCATTTACAGTTTATTATCGCTCTTTCTTCGACGCGCAAAAATGAGGAAATCGTCACGGCAATCAGCCAAGCACAGGCAAAAGGTTTGAAACTTCCCGGCAAATTACTCACCGTCAAAAACGAAACGCGCGAAGCGTTAAATGCTTCGGATGCCGCCGCCGTAACCAGCGGAACGGCGACGCTTGAAACGGCAATTATCGGAACGCCGCTGGCAATTGTTTATAAAACTTCGCCGCTCAACTACAAACTTATGCGTCCTCTAATCAAAGTGGAACATTTCGGCTTGGTAAATCTTATTGCACAAAACCGTCTGGCAAAGGAATTTATTCAAGATGATTTCACGCCTGAAATTTTGGCAAACGAACTTTTTTACCTGCTCGAACCTGAAAACAACCGAAATATGCGCGATGAATTAAACAAAGTCGTCAAAACTCTGGGAAAAGGCGGCGCGTCGAAACGAGCGGCACCCGCGGTGTTGAATGAAATCTCTGACGATAAAGTTTGATTCGACTTTTCTTCTTTATTTTTAGTTTGTAATTTTTAAGGTTGCCGATTCGGGTTGCGCGTTTTCCGCAATTTTTCGCAGCACGACCAGATAGTTTCCCGTCTGCGGGATTGGTTTGACCATCACATGGTCAAACGTCGAACTTGTAAACGTCTTTTCACTGCCGTCTTCGTTTTCCCATTCGACAAAATCGTAAAGTGTTCCGTTCGGCTGATAGACCGAAATTTTGCAGTTTGCCGCGTCAATTTCAAGCGTTTGACCTTTGCGAATATTGATTGAAAAGACTTTTCGCTCGTCGATATCTTTAAAAGAAACCGGCACAGTTGCCGAAGTTTTGCCTTTGGCGAATTGAACGACTTTCGCTCGTTTCGTTAATGTCGCGTAACTCGGCTCACACGATTCAAAATCAGCGAAATAATCGGCGTATTTGTTTGTATCGTAGTTTTTGCCGTAAAACTTGATTTGCAAAATTTCTTTGTCCGCCGTCTTGACGACCGTCCAATTAAGACTTTTCATCTCGGACGGCGCGACATCGGGCAGCTCGTTTTTGTGGAATTTCACCGTCAAAACACTGCCCGCGCGCGTTCCGGTAAATTCATAAGTTTTAGACAATTCACTGTCGCCGCTTTTTTCAACGGCAAACATTCCCGCGATTTTGTTTCCGTTTGTTTCAAACATTACCGAGTTTTCGCCTTGGAGTGATTGGTTTTGGAAACATTTCGATTCAGTTTGCGCGAAGGCGAAACCCGCCGTGGTTAAAATTAAAAAACTTATTAAAATTTTCATCTCTTTACTATTTTACACTTAAAAAGAACCCTTTAATTTGCTCGAATTATCAACGATGTCATCTTTTAATTCGGCATATCTTTCGTCGCTTGATTTCAATTCTTTTTTCCCGACCAACAGCCGAATCAATTTACCATTTGCGAAATAAAATCTTTGTTCTTCCGAACGAACGACTTTTGGCGGATTGTCCACTCCGATTTGCGTATCATATTGATTATGTTTTCTAAAAGCGAAAATTAATTCTCCGTCCGCGTAATAAAATTCGCCTGTCGCATTGTATGTTTCGCCAAACATCTCCGCCGTAATTTTCCTCAAATTTTTGGCTAAATGGTAATAGGTCGCTTCAGTTCCTTCAAGCGAGATATTTTCGACAGATTTTGTCGTTTTCGTATATTTTGCCGCGCCTTTATTAATCGCCGCAACTTCAGCGCGGATGGCAGCGATTCGTTTTTCGGTTTGCGCGAAAATCGTTTGAAAGCTGAAGAGTAAAATGATTGTTAAAATCGAAAATTTAATTTTCATAATTGCGTGCTGTTCCTTTTTAACAAATTGGAAAGTCCTGATTTTTGGTTATTGACAAAAAGACTGCGCGTTTTTTTTCTTTCACATTCATTTTGCAAAAGTAAATTTTCCAGCTTGCTTATCCCAATCAAGGTCAATAGTTTTTGCCGACTTGATGAGTTTTTCCAACTCGTCAGCCTTTTCGTCCGGCGTATTGTCATCAAGATAGTTACAGATTTCCAAAGACACATTCATCCGCGTTCCGCGTCGCGGCAACTCGAAGTGATAAGATATTGATTTTTTTTCAATGATTTTCAAAAGACGGTCAGCGGAATGAGATTTGTCCCAAAACATTTTCAAATCGAGCGGCGGGAGAACTTCTCGTTTGACTTCCGTCCAAACGCTGCCGACGCGCCGCAGAAAAAAAGTTTCGTACTCGTCGCAGACCGGATCGCTTTTCAAATTGGTAACGACCAGCAGCGGCGGATTGGTTTGACTTTTGAAAACAGCCATCTGGAAAATCGGAGTCGCTATATCGAGCGATTCCGGCTTCACTGGAAAATCAGTGAAAGCCGCCGCGTAACCATTATCCGCATCAACGGTTATGTTTTCCGCAGAAGGCTTCGGAAAATCGCCCGTCGCGGTAATGTATTTTTTCGGCAGATTTTTAACATAATCGGCAATGCTCCAATCCTCTGCATCTCGTTTTTGCGCCGGCGTTGAAAACGCCGCGATAAAAATGAAAACCAACAATAAAATAACTTTTGACGAAAGCATTTGTTTCCTTTTACGGCGTTTCTTTTTTGTAAATTTTTACGACACAGAGATTTGTATTTTAAGCAATCTCATCCGTAATTTTCAAGCGGTCGCGCGAGCCGAAGGTTTCACTTTCGAGTCCTCGTGCCTTTTTACAAAACAGTTTTATTCTACTCGTACAAAATCCGTTCCCGTGCGTCCGAAGGTTTCGGGATGATACATTTCCTCGGCTTTGGCGGGCGGCACAACGAATTGTCCGGGCGTGGTCGCTCTCGTAACGTAAGAATAATTATAAACGCCTTCCCACAATAAAGAAGAAAATGCTTCGGCGCGTTCGTCGCGGAAATTTTGATGTTCAAACCACTGACCGCGCCAATTGTAAAAACCGCGTCCGTAACTTCTCGAACCGTATTCAATAACAGGCTTTTTCTCATCGTCTTGCGGAACGACTTCTGTAACGGCTAAATCGGGATTGAGGATTTCCAAACCTGCGGGAAGCGGATCAACCAAAGCAACGTGATAACGC
The DNA here is from genome assembly GCA_038200505.1 of Pyrinomonadales bacterium. Taxonomy (GTDB): domain Bacteria; phylum Acidobacteriota; class Blastocatellia; order Pyrinomonadales; family Pyrinomonadaceae. The sequence continues at coordinate 42,952 of JBBPXX010000066.1, forward strand.
CGCGCCTGTGCAACCATTGTCAAACGAACTCGAACTCTTGCACCGGATTTAATTGTCCAACTTCCGTCGGCGTTTTGTTTGACATCTTCAGCGTTATCAATCGCTTCGTATTTCCGCAAAACCGTAAAACCGTAATCGGCGGGCGCGAGATTCAGATTTTTCGGCGCGTATTTCAAACCGATTCGATAATAAAGCCGTCCCGCGCCTTGTTTATCCAAAATCAAATTCGCCGCGCCGTTTTGATTCAGTAGATAATTCATTGGAATACTCAGCAAATTTGAATCAACCGAACGCCCGACAAATTTCTGTTCGCCCGCATAAGTTTGTCCGAGCCAGATTTTTGCCGCAAAATCCGGCGTAACTTTTTCATAAGTTTCAAAATATTTATCCAAAGCCAGCAAAATAAAGACGTTTTCCTGCGTGTTTGCCCAACGTCCTTTTGTTCGATGGTCAAGAAGTCCGCGAACCAACTTAGGAATCAAATCATTATTCGGATCAGCTTTCAAAAGTGCTTCCAATAAAACGCCGTCGGCGCGGCGGTTGGAATACATAATCAACCACGCGCCGTCGCCGTAATCTGTTACGAAGTTCGCCGTTGCCGCCGTTTCAGTCGTGCGATTCATCAAAAAGCGTTTGATATTTTCGACTTCGGTTTGTGAATTTTTATCGTCGGCAAGAACCGACAAAATCCAGCCCAACGCTTCAAACGGCATTTTTTCAACGCCCGCTTCCGCTAAAAGCTTTTTGGTTTTAGCGACATCTTTGTCGCCCATCAAATCGCGGACATACAGCGCGTAAGCCGAAATTGTCCGGCGAACTTGTTGCGGATAATATTCTTCGTAATGTGTTTCGATGTTTTTCAAATACGGTTTTACCTTCGTCAGCGTTTCTTCGGGAACTTGATAGCCTTTCGCCTTTGCCAACACGAGCGCGTGAGCAGCGTGAACGGTTACAAACGGGAATTTGTAACGCTCGCCGTCTTTTTTCCACATACCGAAATAACCGTTTTCGTTTTGGCGCGATTTTAATATTTCGACATCTTTGGCAAAACGCGCTTTTAATTCCGCATCGCTTGGCAATTCCTTGGCTTTGAACGCTTTCAAAACATTTTGCAGCGCGGCAATCGAAATCATTCTCGACGCGACTTGTTCGGTGCATTCAAACGGATAAGTTTGCAGATAAATAAACGCATCGGTCAATTCCTGCAACTGTGTTGATGAAGTCGTAATTTCCAAACCGCCGAATTGCGGGAAAACGTCGTTCGGTGTTTGAATCGGCTGGACAATCGCGCCGTTTTCGTCGGTTGTGCCGTAAGTCGCAAACGCTTCGCTTGTTGCCGGAGTCCAAACGGGCAGTTCAATTTCCGCCGCGTCGGAAAAATTGCCCGAAGTTGCGGCGAATTGGAAACGCGCCGTTCCCGCTTTGTCCGCCGAAACCGGAAATCGAACTTCGGCGCGGTCATTTGCTTTGATGACGACGCGCTTGCCGTTTTCGCCAATCAATTCGGCGTTGGCGGCGCGAATGGCGACATCAACCGTCAAATCTTTGTCAGTTTGATTCTGCACGACAACCGGAAGTTCAACTTTGTCGCCGAAATTCATAAAACGCGGCGCACTCGGACGCACCATCAAAGGCTGTCGCGCCGTAATATTCGATTCCCCTTTGCCGAACGATTTTGCTTTTGTAACCGCCACCGCCATCACGCGATAGCGCGTCAGATTGTCGGGCAGTTTGACATCAACCGTCGCTTTGCCGTTCGCGTCTGTTTTGACATTCGGCGCGAAAACGGCGAGCGCGTCGAAGTTTTGGCGAAGAGTTATTGGAGTTTGTTCTTCTTTACCAGAAATTAAATAAGCTACGTCTTTTTTATTCCATTCCTTATAACTTCTACCGTTAATTGGTAAAGCCGCAATCCGGTCAGCAGAAATGTTTGTTTGAATACGGTTTGAAGTTACGTCAACTGTTGCACTTCCATTTGCGCTTCCGTTTCCTGAGCCGTGTCCTTCTAAAATTATATCTTCAGGATTTGCCAAAATAACATCTTTCCGCGAATGATAATCGTTCACGCCTTCACCGCGCGGCGTGTAAAAAGTTCCGAGCGGATTTGAAATATCGTAATTCGACAGTGCCAAAATTGATTCGTCAACAATGACAACCGCGACTTCCGAATCGGCGACGGGTTTGCCGGCGTTGTCTTTGACTGTAACCGCAACTTTCGTCTGGTCGCCGGGCGCGAGAGTTTTTTCAAACGGTTCGGCGGAAACATTTAATTTGCGCGAATCGGTTGAAATCGAAAGATTTATTTCGCCGCTCGCAAACGCCGGACGTTTCGCCAATTTTTCGTCCGTCTCGCCTTTGTCGTTGGTGCGAACAGCCGCGCCCGTCAAATCAACCTGCGCGTAAATGTTCGGCAGATATTTGTCTTCGAGCGGAATTCGCAAAATCGTCGAAGTTTCCTTCATCGAAAAACGCTCGGTTTTGACGATTCCGTCACGCCGCAAAGTCAAAACGCCTTCGGCATTCGGAAACGGCGAAATGACCAGAAGTTCCGCTACATCGCCAGGCGCGTAATCTTTTTTGTCGGGAATAATCTGCGCTTCTTCCTGCTCGACGGTGCGTTTCGGCTCGGTTTGTCCGCCCGGAATCCAAACCGTCAGTTCGCTTTCGTTCGGGCGTTCTCTGTCATCCAAAACCCGCGCCGTAATCGTGTAACGTCCGCCTTGTTTTGCTGTAAATGTGCATTTCTGCGCTTTATCGGCGGATTTTATTTGGCAATTCTGCTCATCAATCGTTACTTCCTTCCATTCACCTTTGTCAAAACGCCAGTCCTTCAACTCGGCTTTGATATTGACATCACGATTCGCAATTAAATTGCCGTCAATGTCGGTAACGATTGATTCAATAACAATATTTTCGCCTTTTCGCACAAAATTGCGCGGCGTTTTAATGCCGACATAAAGCGACGACGGATGCACGAGCAGATTTGTCGCGCCCGCAAAAGTCTGCCGATTTACGTCCTGCACCGAAGCCGAAGCCGAAACATTATAAGGGCGCGGCGGATTTGCCGATTCAAAATCAATTTTCAAAACGTGCTTGCCGCTTGCATCGGTAACGCCTTTGAAATTTTCGGTTGTCGTCAGATTGTAATCTCCTCCGTAACTTCGCCACCAAGGAATCCAAGTTCCAAACGTATAATCATCGCGGTTCGGCGGCGTGTAGTTCGTCGGCGTAGAAGTTACCGTCCAATTAACATCGGCATTCGCCAGACCTCCGCCCGCGTAATATTTCGCTTCGACGGCGACGTTTGCTGAATCTTTGACGAAAAACGGTGCTTCGGTTTCCGCTTTTGCCGTAACTTCAAATTCGGGACGGCGAAATTCCTGTATTTGAAAACCTTCCTGCATTTGGTTTCCAACCAAACCGCTGCTCGTCGAAAGTTCGATGCGCGAATAACCGAGATTGGCGTTGTCGGGCAGTTTAAACTTGAAATCAAACGCGCCGAAAGCATTTAGATTTGTTGTTCCATTGCCAATTTCATTGCCGCGCGAATCGAAAATTTTGTAATTCAAACCGTTCGCTTTATCGCCGATTTGCGCGATGTCACCGAGTTTTCCGCCTTCAAAAACGCGAATATAACCTTTGACGGCGACTTCTTCTTTCGGGCGATACATATTTCGATCTGTAAAAACAAACCAGCGCAGCGAATCCATTTGCGGTTTTTGAAACCAATTTCCCTGTTGCTGCCAATAATAATCGGTGTTTTCCGGCAAAAACGCGACATCCTTTCCGCGTTTTGCAATCAAAATATTCTGCTGTTTCGCTTGATTTTCCGGTAAAGGCAGACGCAAAATTCCATTTGCGCCCGTCTGATTCGTCTGCGCCGCTTCGATTTCTTCTAAGTTTGCCGAATTTGCCGAGTTTTCGGGCGCGACAAAACTCATCGCCCAATTCCCCCAACTCGAAACGGTGTTTGGACTTTGGACATTGGACTTTAGACTTTGGACTTGAGAGCCGTTCGGATAAATCGTCAAATCAACGCCGCTCAGAGGCTTTCCGGTTTTGAGTTCCGTCGCAAAACCGACCAATTCCTGATTGTCCACAAAAGCATCAAGCCCGATATTTGTTGATTGCGCCCACGCGAAAACGCGGCGGTTGTATGCACGAACCTGCACCGCTTTGCCCGAATCTTCGACAGGCTGAACGTCCACAATCAAATTGCCGAAACCATCATTTAGAAATTCCGTCAAATCAAGCCGCGTTTCAATCATTTCATCCGGTTGATTTTTCAGCGAAATAACTTTGTCGGAAACCAATTTGCCCGGAATTGTCGGCTTAGTCGTTTTGTCGTCATAGTTTATGCGCCTGACATATTCTTGAAACTGCGTCCAATCGCCCGGCTCGACTTTGTAGATTTTAACTTTTAACTGCTTGAAATTTGTCGAATAAACTGAAAACGCCGGTTTTGAATTCGGGTCAAGCACGACAAAATTTCCGCCCTGCGAATACAAAGCCTGCGGCATCGCGCCGGTTTTGAAAACCGCTTTTACATCTTGTCCGAGCGTTTGCCCGAAATTGTCTTTCAACGCGCCGCTGACTGTAACGGTAAAAGTTTTTCGCGCCGGTTTTAAACCGTCAATAATTATCGAATTGCCGCTCGGATAAATATTTAAATTCTCAATATTCGGCTCGATTTTCACCAACGATTTTTCAAAACTATCGCTGTCAATCGGATTTGAAAACTCTAAAACCCAACGATCATACGGCGCACAAGTTGTTTCGCTTTGATTATAACCGCAAAAACTTTTGACAAACTTCATCGCGCCGTAAGTTTTAAACGAAAAACTCTGCGCTTCGGTCGTCGTCAAAGGTCCTTCGGCGGACGGCGTTCCTTTTTGAATCGTAACCGTAATTTGTGAATCTGGCGGCAAAGCATTTTCGGTCAAACCATCTGAATTCATAGCACGAAACGCCAGCCAGCGATTCGGCTGAGTTTGTTTGACGTAATAAGAAATACTTTCGTTTTTGCTGACTTCATCTTCGTTCGCCAGGCGAATCGGAATTTTCTTACCGTTTGAAGTAACTGCAATTGTTTTGATAACTTCGCTCGGATTTATTTGCTGGTCAAACGAAACAAACATAAGAGCGTCGCGCCGCACGGTTTGATTGCCCGAAGGAATCATCGTTTCGACCTTCGGCGGCGGAGTCATAAATGTCCAAACGACATCTTTTTGCAAAACTTGTCCGTTGACTGCTTTCGTTCCGGCGGGAATTTTTGCGGTGAATTTTGTCGCCATCGGAAAGCGCGATTTTGCATCGAACATCAAAGTTTTCGTTCCCAACCAACGCCAATTCCCTTCCGGCAAAGGCGAAACTTCAACCGGAACTGTGTTTGCGGCTTGTTCCTGCGAAGTTACGGCAACCATCGGCTCAGAAAACGTAACCGACAAATCCGGCGCGAGTTTGACCGCGCCTTCGGGCGAAAAACGCAGAACTTCTAAATTTTGATCGTTTGAAACTTTCGGAGTTCCGCGCTGTTCGTCGGACGGAAATTTGACATTGACATTCTTTCCTGTTTTCGGCGGCGGCAAACTTCCCGCACGTTTGGCAAAATCCGTCTGATCATCTTTTTCAATTTTGATGTTTGGCAGACGTTTTAAAAGGCTTCCCGTTTCAGTCGCCGACAAAGAATCAGTTTTGGCAATCGGCGATTTTTCGCGTGTTTCCGCGCCTTCGACACCTTCGCTCAAGCGAAACTGCAAACCTTTTTCCTTTTCATTCGTGTCTGTTTGTGTCATTTTTCTACTCACGATTTGGGCGTTTGCCTGCATATTCAATTGCAAACCAATCGGCGCAATCAAGCCGCTATAAACGGCGAAAATCAATATCAGTGATGTCAATTGTTTCATAATTAAGAAGTTTCCTCGATTCTTTCGTTTGAGAACGCAATTCGCCAAAAGGTTGTTTTTGCGTAACGCCTTCCGTTTCAGAGAACGTCAAAAATGTTTGATTCTTGCAAAATTTATCGTTTAAATTACAATTAACCGCAAACCAATTTTGTGAATTTTGGAGAAAAATATGCCGGAAACGCCGCAAACAAACATCGAATCTACTTTAACCGAAGAAAGAATTTTCCTGCCGCCGAAGGAATTTGCAGAACAGGCGCATATCAAAAGTTTTGCCGAATACGAACAAATCTATGACCAAGCCGCGAAGAATCCCGAAGAATTTTGGGCGAGCGCGGCGGAATCGCTGCATTGGTTTAAGAAATGGGACACGATTTTGGAATGGAACGCTCCCTTTGCCAAATGGTTTGTCGGCGGAACTTTGAACATCGCTTATAACTGTCTTGACCGTCATCTCGAAACTTCGCGCCGTAACAAAGCGGCGATTATTTGGGAAGGCGAACCCGGCGAAATCCGCACGATTACTTATCAGCAACTTCATACGGAAGTTTCTAGATTTGCTAATGTCTTGAAAAAACTCGGCATAAAATCCGGCGACAGAGTTGCACTTTATATGCCGCTCGTTCCCGAATTGGCGATGGCGATGCTCGCCTGCGCGAGAATCGGCGCGGTTCACACGGTTATTTTCGGCGGGTTTTCGGCGGACGCGATAAAAGACCGCGTTAATGACGGCGAATGTAAATTGATTGTAACGGCGGACGGCGGTTATCGGCGCGGGCAGGAAATTCGTCTGAAAGATACGGTTGACGAAGCCGTCAAAAATTGTCCGACGATTGAAAATGTTGTGGTTTTCAGACGCACCGGCTCAAAAATAAAAATGACAGCCGGACGCGATCATTGGTGGCACGAACTCGTTCAAATCGTCAATGACGATTGCGAAGCCGAAGAATTAGATTCCGAGCATCCGCTTTTTATTCTTTACACATCGGGAACAACCGGCAAACCGAAAGGCATTCTGCACACGACGGGCGGTTATCTGACGCAGACGACTTTGACTTCAAAATGGATTTTCGATTTAAAGGACGAAGATATTTATTGGTGTACGGCGGACATCGGCTGGATTACCGGGCATTCTTACGTCGTTTATGGACTTCTTTCAAACGGCGCGACGGTTTTGATGTATGAAGGTGCGCCGAATTTTCCCGATTATGACAGGTTTTGGGACATTATCGAACGCCACAAAGTCAACATTTTTTACACCGCGCCGACGGCGATTCGCGCTTTTATCAAATGGGGCGAACAATATCCTTTGAAACACGATTTATCATCTTTAAGATTGCTCGGCACAGTCGGCGAACCGATAAATCCTGAAGCGTGGATGTGGTATCACAAAATTATCGGCAAGGAAAAATGTCCGATTGTGGATACGTGGTGGCAAACCGAAACCGGCTCGATTATGATTTCGCCGTTTCCGGGCGCAACGCCGACTGTTCCCGGAACGGCAACGCGACCTTTTCCCGGAATTATTGTTGATATTGTCAACAAAGACGGCGATTCAGTTCCCGACGGCGAAGGCGGTTATCTCGTCATCAAACATCCGTTTCCTTCGATGCTGCGGACAATTTACGGCGACGACGAACGCTATAAAAAAACGTATTGGTCGGAAATTCCAAATGTCTATTTTGCCGGCGACGGTGCGCGGCGCGATAAACGCGGATATTTCTGGATTATGGGCAGAGTTGACGATGTAATCAATGTTTCAGGTCATCGCCTCGGAACGGCGGAAATCGAATCGGCATTGGTTTCTCACGAAGCAGTCGCCGAAGCCGCCATTGTCGGCAGACCCGATGAGTTAAAGGGTTCGGCAATCGCGGCGTTTGTAACTTTGGAAGGCGGACGCAGCGGAAATGAAGAATTAAAAGAAGAATTACGGCAGCACGTTACGAAGGAAATCGGCGCGTTGGCAAAACCGGACGACATTCGATTTTCCGACGCGCTGCCGAAAACACGAAGCGGAAAAATTATGCGGCGTTTATTGCGAGAACTCGCATCGAGCGGCGAAGTTGCGGGCGATGTTACAACGCTCGAAGATTTTTCGGTTTTGGAAAAATTAAGACAGGACGAATAATAAAAAAGAGCCTGTTAAATAAACAGACTCTTTTTTGATGTTGAATGCACCCGGCAAGATTCGAACTTGCGACTTCATGATTCGTAGTCATGCACTCTATCCAACTGAGCTACGGGTGCGTAAAGCGAATAATTAGACTACAAATGTTGCGCGTTTGTGTCAAGTTTATCAATATCTATTTTGCAAAATAACCTTGCCGCGTTCTCGAAATCAGTTCGGGATTGTTGACATCAACTCTTATTTCACGCCATTTGCCGTCGCGTTTGTCATTGGTTGATTGGTATTCAACCGTGTAAAGAGCGCGTAAATCCGCCGCTACTGCCGCGTAAAGTCTGCCCATTTCTTCCAATCGGTTGATCGTGTTGAGCGTTCCGCCGGTTCTTTCCGCTAAAATCTTCAAACGGCTGCGGGCGGCGGAAAACATTGCAATCTGCGTTGGTGTCGGGTCGGCGAGTTTGAACGGATCGCCGGTTGGCAGTGCGAGCGGATAAATCGTGATGCCCTGCGCGTCGGATTTATTTAACAGACGGCTCAACGAATCACTTTTTTCAGGCTTGATGACAGTTGAAATATCCGCTGCTTTCGTCTTTTCCAAAATTTCACGGTCTTCATCGCGCACGGTTGAATCAACTCCGTCGGTTAAAACGATAATCGCTTTGCGGCGTTTGCCTTCTTTTGCAAGTTTTTCAACCGCAAAATCAATCGCTTTGTAAAGCTGTGTTTTGCCGCGTCCGTTGGCGACGCTGATGGAATTGGCAATGATTCGGCGGTCGGTTGTAAAGTCGTTTCGCAGATTAACTTTGTCGTAAAACTCGATGACGGCAACACGATCATCCGGCGCGAGCGCGTCTATGAATCTCGAAGCCGATTGGCGAATAGTTTCACGAAAACCGAGCGTCGAACCGCTCATATCGAGCAGCATTACGACACTAAACGGCGCAACCGTCGGCTCAAACTGTAAAATATTTTGTTTTACGCCGTCTTCATAAACCGTAAAATTTTCTTTGTTCAGCCTTGTAATCGGTCGTCCTTTGCCGTCAACTACGCCGACGTTCAGGCGCACAACCGACGAATCAACTTTAATAATGTCATCGTCCTGCGCTGAAACACTCAGAAAACCTAAAATCAAAATCAGAAATAATAAAATTGCCTTTGTAAATCGCATAATATAATTTTAATCAATCAGACGCTTATAAGCGAAACTCGGTTGCATTCGCTTTAACTGCGTTTTTTTCTTAACATTACTCGTTTTATGTTCTATAATGTTTATATTTTAACTTAACTTGATTTGATTCTATTACTCAATAGGGGAAAAATAATGCCTTATAAACCGAAATATTGCTGTCAGTGCGGGGAGAAAATTGAAAGGATTAATTGGAACTTAAATTCGAGCCGCCGATTTTGCGAACTTTGTGAAACCGAATTTAAAGTTCACGATTTACTGCCGCGTATCGCCGTCGTTTGCGGAATTTTATTCGGTATTTTAGGTTTGGGAGCTTATTGGCAGAAACCGGAAGTTGTGGTCAAAAATGTGCCGAAACAATTTAGCGGCGCATCGCTTAATATAAATAAAAATTCGGCAGATCAAGCTGCGCCGCAAGTTTCGACAAATCAAAGCGTTCAAAGTTTAGCGCAAACGCCGCCGAATATTTCAGCCGCCGAAACGAAATCGCCAATTGTTTCTTTGCCTAACGGGACGAAACAATCGAAAATTGCGCCGGATATGCAGCCGGCAGAAATGCTTTATTATTGCGGCGCACAAACAAAAAAGGGTTCGCCCTGTTCGCATAAAGTCAAACATCCCGGACGATGTTGGCAGCATACGGGACAACCGGCGATGCTGCCGCAGGAAAAATTACTCGTGAAACAATAAACGTAATCGAACTTTATTTAAAGAAAAATCGTGAATTGTAAAATGTTTTCAACCAATTTGACACTTATTATAACAATATAATGAAACCACTAGCACCAAATACACTATTACAAAATCGTTATTTAGTCGTTCAACTGATAGGAAAAGGCGGAATGGGAGAAGTTTATCTGGCGGTTGACCAGAGGCTTGGAAGTGCAGTCGCGCTGAAAAGAACCTTTTTCTCCGACGACGAACAGTTCGGCAACGCATTTGAACGTGAAGCGCGGACGCTGGCGCGTCTTCGTCATCCGGTTCTGCCGAAAGTCAGCGACCATTTTACCGAAGATGAAACACAATATTTGGTGATGGAACATATTTCCGGCGAAGATATTTCAAAACGTCTCGAACTCGGCAAAAAACCGTTTCCGCTAAGTTGGGTCTTATTTTGGGCGGATCATCTGCTCGACGCGCTGACCTATCTGCACAGTTACGAACCGCCGATTATTCACCGCGACATTAAACCGCAGAACTTAAAATTGACCGATGAAAACAATATTATTCTGCTCGATTTCGGTTTGGCGAAAGACAATACCGGCGATACCCGCGTAACAACCTCAGGCAGCATTATCGGATACACGCCGCATTACGCGCCGATGGAACAAATTCGCGGCACCGGAACTGATGCGCGAAGCGATATTTACTCGCTTTCAGCTACGCTTTATCAAATTTTAACAAACGTCGTTCCGTCAGACGCACTAACCCGCGCCGACGCTTTTATCAGCGGTTTTGAAGACCCCCTAAAACCGATCAGCGAAATAAATCCTGAAGTTTCCGATACCGTTTCCGACATAATTTTAAAAGGAATGAACGTCAGTCAGGACAAAAGGCACGGTTCTGCACGCGATATGCAGAAAGAACTGCGCGATGCGTATTCAAAAGTAAAATCGGATGTTTCAACAAAAACGGCTTCCCTCAATAAGAAGTCGGAAGTTCAGCCGTCGAAAATTGTAACCGAAGTAATGATGACCCCGCCGCCGGTCAGCGCGGTTCAGCCAAATATCGCTCAGGAAAACTATCCGGTTGCGAATCGGCAAAATTCCAATTTGCAATCGCCGTCAATAACTAAAGACGAAAAGCCGGAACAGGATTATGACGCGACTTGGAAAATGGATACGGACAAAAGCGATTTCGCGCCGAAACAATCCGAAACCGCCGAACCGAAACAATCCAATATTAAAACCGAGGTTTTTATTGCCGGTTCTTCGCCTGAAATTACGGCGGCGCAAAGTGGTGAATTCGATAATACGCCCGATTTCGCTCAAAAAGATGATTTCGATACAAATGAATTTTCCGCTCCGGTTGATGATTTTTCGGAAACGGATAATTTAGTCGCAAATGAAGACTTTTCCAAAACGAATGATTTTAGTGATGTTGAAAATTTTTCGCCCGGTTCGACAGTTCCTTTGTTTACTTTAGACAACCAAGACGGTGCAGAGTTTTCGCCTGAATCAGAATCCGATTTCGATGCAGTGCCGGCTGCCGCCGATAGTGCCGCAGCAAGTTTTGTTTCACAGTCGGATGATTCTTCGTCAGCAAATTATGAAACTTCAACGCCCGTTCAAAAAACAGTTCCGCCGCCAAATACCGGCAGTAAAACTTATGCAATCGCAGGCGGACTTGCCGCATTTTTAATACTTGCAATCGGCGCAGCCGGAATGGTTTGGTATATGTTCAGCGGAAGTCCGACTGTAACGGAGGAAACTTCGCCAACGCCGCAGGCAACCGTGGGAGTTACACCAACACCGGAACCGATGCTCGAAGCCGTTACGAATACCGGTTCGGAGGAGATCACAAACACGAATGGAAATGCTAATTCTTCGACGGGAGAGCAATTAGCCGATACAAGTCAAACCGATAAAACAGATGAACAAAGAGGGAAAACGAAAAGGACGCAAACCAATCAACCGCCGCCTGTAAAAAGCCCGACACCTAAAGCGATTAAAGAGGTAACAGCAGTAAAGCCTCCGGCTAATAAAAAAACCGATACTACAAAAACTCCCGTTAGAAACAGCAGCGGTGATATTCTTCCATAATTGAGGAGATTATAATAATGAACAGAAAAAAACTATTTAACCCTATTATTTACTTTTTAATTTTGATGTTTTGTTTTGCCTTGTCCACAGAGATCAAAGCGCAGAAAATCAGCAGCAAAGCCAAAACCGCCGTTGCCGCCGGCGACCGCTACTTTCGCCAGAAGGATTATCGCAACGCCGTCAATAAATACGCGGAAGCCATTTCAATTTCGCCGGATTATTCGTATGCCCATTTCTGGAAAGGCTACGCGCATTACTATCTCGAAGAATATGATCCGGCGGTTGAAGATTTGACTATGGCTTTGGATCAGGGATACAAACCGATTGAAGTTTATAAATTGCGCTGGTTTATTAATTACACCAAACAAAATTACGATGCGGCTTTGAATGATGTCCAAAAAGGACTGGAACTGGAACCGGCAAATTCCAATATGAGTTTGGGTTTGGGTGATATTTATCACGCCAAAGGCAATTATCAGGAATCAATTGACGCTTACAAAAAGACGTTTCTACTTGATCCGAATAACGGCGACGCTTATTATTTTATGGCTATCAATTATTCCAAGCTGGATAATCCCGAACAGCAAGGACTTTTTGCCCTCGAAGCAGTCAGAAAAGGTACAAAATATGTCGGCGAATCTTATTTTCTTGCCGGTGATTCCTTTCAAAAAGCCGGTAATATTGACGAAACGGTTAATAATTATAAAAGAGCAATCAACGTCAAACCTAAGATCGAAGATGTTTATGGCAGACTTGCCGAGATTTACCATCGTCAAAACCGGCTCAACGATGCCATCGGAATAACGGAAAAGGGTTTGAAACAGTATCCTGAAGACGGGAATTTATATGCAAATTTAAGCTGGTATTACAGTTTATCCAACCGCAATGTTCAAACCATTGAAAACGCTAAAAAAGCTATTGAAATTCTTCCCGATAATTATCTGGCACACAGCAATTTGTGCCGTGCTTACAGCGAAACTATGCAGTATCCGCTGGCTTTAGAAAGCTGCAACAATACGCTGAAAATCAAATCCGGCGACGGGGAAGCCAATTATTATCTCGCCCGCGCTTATGATTTTACGGGTAAAAAAAGTGAATCAACGCCTTTTTATAAAAAAGCGGCGGAAGGCTTAGTTAAAACAACCGATGAAAACCCGCAAAATGCCAACAATTTTTATTTGCTCGGCGGTTCTTATTATGTTTTGGGACAAGTTGGCAACGCCATCGAAGCCTATAAGAAAAGTGTCGAATTAAACCCGAAATTTACCAAGGCGATTTATAATCTCGGCGTAGCATATTTAAATACGAAACAGGTTAATAAAGATGCCGCCACCGAGCAATATAAACTTTTACTCGAACTCGATAAATCATTAGCCGACAAATTAAAACAAACAATAGCGGACAAATGAAAAGTTCAAAGTTCAAAGTTTCAAGTTCAAAGTTAATTTCTTTTGAACTTGAAATTTTCCAATCATCCGAAAATTGTTCTTGACGGAAACTCGAACTGATTTCCCATCAAAAAATAAGCCAGATTCGGGCTGTCGTGCGAACGGTCGTAACCGACAAGTTCGATATAAGCGCGTCCCCGCACGTCTTCGCCGTTCGCTTTTCCGGTAACCTCACACGCACCTTCCCAATAAATAATCATCGTCGTGCCGCGCGTGTCGAGTTCCTGATCGTTCATTACGGGCGTAATTGTTAAATCTAGATCAAACTTCGGAACTTTCACCTTCCAACCGCTCGGATAAGTAGCTTTAGTGTTTGGACTTTTCCAAAATCCGGTCGGTTCGATTTCAAAATCCTTGTGCGAAAGCGGCGTAAAATCTCCGTTTTTATCAACAAAATTTCCGCTCGAAAAATTTGAAACGCCGCCCGCGCTGTTGCGAAGCTGATAACACATCAATTCCGTATCGTTCGTCAGTTGAATCGAAAACCAATCCCAGCCTTTTTGATTTTCCGTCGGTGTCCAAGTTCCGAATTCCCTGTCCATCCACGCCGAACCGTGAAAATGCGCGGTTTCGCCGTCAATAATCAGATCGCCTTCCGTTTCCATTCGCGTATAAGAAAAATAACGCGAGGCTTGTCCTTCGTCTTTAAACGAAACGCCGTCTTTAGCAATACCGTTTAAGATCGGCTTTTTCGACGGTTTCAAAGTCGCTTCAAAAAGGACACCGCTGCCGATTGTCGCGCGAAGAATATGCGCGTCGTTCGCTTCTCTGATTGACCAATCGCCGAGCCGCAAATGATAATGCTGTTCGCTCGCCGAAGCCGGTTGGTCAAAAAAACCGTTCGCGCTTTTGCGGTGCGCGTAGCGGAATTTTTTATCGTTTATATCGGTCAAAGCAAAATGAGCAAAATAAATCGGATTGCCGAAAAGACGCAGCGGCACGAGCGAAAATTTATCCAAATCCGTGCGCCGTTTGAAAAACACAAGTTCAAAACCGAACTTTTTGCCCGAAACTGTCTCAAAGTGTCCGGTGTAATACCACCATTCGGTTTGCACATTATGATGCGCCGCCAAATCGCGCGGCAGCGAAACCGGCTCGAATTCCGTCCCGTCGCGCAAAGTTTCCGCCTTGCCGACAAACGCTTCCACTACGCCTTCGAGAAAATCACCCGCGTTTGATTCCAATTTCTTTAAAATATCCTGAAAACTGTCCTGAAAAGTATTTTGTTCGCCCATTTTGTTCTTCCTTTTTTATAAATTTATATCTAAAGCTATAACAATTTTGGGCGATAAGAAGCAAGTCAATTAAACTGCTTCCTTTATTTTTAATTTTCAATGACCAAACAAAAAACGCCGAAAGAAGATTTTCTATTCGACGTTTTTCGTTGCTCTACTGTAAAATTTGCTTAGTTTATTGCGGGCGAACTAAAAAGACATCCCACGCCCAACGTCCGACTTTTGCTTTCTTTGCATCTCGAATCTTAGCCCGATAGCGGAAGCGATTGCCGTGTTCATCGGTTTTCTTGGATATTTTATAATCCAATTCTAAAACATCAACATTCAAAGACGGAAGCGTATGCAGTTCACTTTGCTCGGAAATGCCATTGTGATTTTTATCCTGCCATAAACGCAGACTGCCGAAAATTACATCTTCGTTGCTTATCTTGCCGTCATTGTTACCGCCGTTTTCAGGTTTATCATACTCAGCGAGTGCCAGAAAGCCGTTTCTGTCTTGAACAAGTATTGAAGAAGGCTGCGGCGTATAGTTACCGAACAATTCAAAAGCATTGTCAACCGTCCCGTTACCATTTCGGTCTAATGTGAGCCAAGCATCATCAGAGTTCGCCGCCGTCCAAGAAACCTGATCTTTACTGCCTTCACCGATAAGGTCAAAAGGAACACCGTTTTGTCCATCTGTCAGATCAAAGCCGTCGCCGTCAATATCCAAAACGATTGGCGAATAGCATCCACGATTACAACCTTTCCAAGTTCCACCCTGTGCAAAACAAGACTGATACATTTCTTCGCACAGATCGTCAGGCGGAGGCGGAGGCGGAGGCGTATACGTAGGATTTGGAGTTGGCGTTGGTGTTGGTGTTGACGAGGGAGAAAGAGTAAAAACGACAGCAACTTGTGTATTTTCACCCATTATCCCACCGTTTCCACCTTGAGGACTAGGACTAGCACTAGCAATAATTTTGTTAATTTTCAATTGATTTGTTACCGTCCCTGTATTTGACGACGTAGAAGTCAAAGTAATAGTAAATAGATTATTTAGAGTTTCAATTACTCCAGTATTAAGAACAATCCTTCTTGTCTGTCTGTTACCAGTAGGATGTGGTAGGTAGCCATCCGATGTTCCTGCCGCAACAGTATATTCAACTTTAGGATTACTATTGTTAGTTTCATAGAAGTCAAACTCAACTGTTGTTCCATCAGGAACACTTTGAGTTGCAGTTATAGTGGCACTAACAACTCCAGATCCATTTCCTCCCGGTGGATTTCCAGTAAGATAAAATTGGTTTGGAGTTACAATAGCTCCATTTAAAACAATAGTGGGCGCAACAGTTGCGGAACTGTAAGAACTTTCAACATAAGTGCTTCCGCTTTCGACAAAATTTTTATGCTGATCGTAATAACCCTGTGATTGCTCAAAGGTCGATTGAATCGAATAATTTCCGTCTTCGACACCGATGGAAAGTCCCGTATTGTGTGAAAGCGTCGCATAACTCCAATCGCTAACGGTTGTGTTAGAACGTCCTGACGGAGACGTAACGGTTGTCGTTATTTTATAGGTAGCTGAGCTTTGGAATTGTTCACTCAGTGTCCCTACCCCGAAAACATTCGCGCCATTCTGCCAGCCTGTGCTGTATAGATAAAGACTGCTCGCTTTTTGAAGAGAAACTTTCGTCCTAGTTTTATTAAATTTATCTTTATTCAACCAGCCGGATTTTGGTTTCGGAACAATTTGGATATTGTTTTTAACTTCCGAATCTATAAAATTCTTCAACTTATTTATTCCTTCAGATTGTAAATTGCCGGAAAGAAGTCGATTAATCGTGCGATCAACAATTTCATTTTCTCTAATTTGAATTTCGGTAAGTTCAGCGGTTAGTTTTGATTCGGACAAAGTATTTTTGCTTTGTTTTATTTTCTGAGCGGCATCATCATTTAATTTCAAAATTTCGTTTAAGGATTTAGCTTCGCTAACTATTACTTCGACTTCACTATCGTCGAGTCCGGCGCGTTCAACTAAACCTTTCGCATTATATTCGCCGACGGTTCGCAGAAAAAGTTCGTAAGCTATTTTGTCGGGAATTTTTTGCGCCGCTTTATTTTTGTTTTTATAAAATTTAGCAGCTTTTGGCTGAGCAGTTTTTGGCTGAGTAGTTAATTTTTGAATTTTATCGTCATTTTTAGCAGTAACCATTTGAGCTAAGATAAAATTTCCGATCAGAGTTATTACAAACAACGACAAAACTGTTATTAAAACAGTCGGGTTCTTGATTTTCATGGTAATCTCCTTTTAGAACGTGAATGTTGAAGGATTTCTCAGATCATTGTTTGTGGTGTAACCGCGCTACAATTTAGGAAGGGCAAAGTTGATTTACAAACAATTCGTGATTTCCTTATTTTGTCCTTGAATAAAGGTCATATCACAGACAAAAAAAAATAGCAAGCTGAAATTAAAGTTTTCTTCAACTCTGAGAATTATTAAACCCAACTTGGAAATTTCAGAGTCATAAGCTTAATAAAATCAGGGAGTTAGATAATAAATAAAAAAAGAGGTAAGGAAAGAGTAAATTAAAAGGAAAGTTTATTTTTTGAGATGCGTATCAACAATTACGCGCTGAATTTTCAAAATAACACGCACTTTGTCAGAACGTTGGTCGAGATTTGCGGTAACAAACGGCGGCGCGTAATCGGGATTTGTTTTCAAAGCCTTTTCGAGTTCGCGGACGGCATTTATGTCTTTTGAAGGTTCGACGACTTCGGCAATTTGCGCTAATCCGCTCCCGAAAACATCGGCGACGACGACGACTTCATCATCCTTCATTTTTCCGCGCATAATTGATTTGGTCAGCGCAATCAACGCGCCCTGCGGATTAACCGACGGCGAATCACTAGAAACGGAAATTCGGGCAGCGGCAAAGTCAGCCGCGCTCAACTCAAATTCGTTTGACGGAGATTGTGAATTTGTCAGCACAGTCGTTGTTGTGGAACGCGGCTCGATTTTCGCCAGTTCAAATTCCCGCATATTGTTGGCGTTTGAAAGCAGCATCCACAAAAGTGTAAAACCTATAATCAAAGATGCCGCCGTGCCGACGCTATACGGCATCAGACGCATTTGCAGCCAGCGGCGAAAATCTTCGGTGAAATATGACGGGTGATTTGATTCAACTTCCTGAGCGACGCGGTTTCGCACCGACATCATTAAATCATTCGGCATTTCGGGACGCGCCAAAACCCGCAAATCACGGCACAGCATCTGAAAATCCGCCAATTTTTGCCGACACAAAGGACATCGCGCCAGATGTTCGTCAACTTCGGCGCGTTCTCCGTCCGTCAAAATATTATCGAGATAAACAGATATATTTAATTGTAAATTTTCACACTTCATTTTTTTGTAAATCGTGAATTGTTCTTTTCGTAAATCGTGAATCGTAAATCGTAAATAGAAAAGACCTGAGATGCGATTTACGATCTACTTCTTACAACGATTTACGATTCACGATTTACGATTTACGAAAAGAATGAATGACTGACCGACCCCGGCTGTTTTCAATAATTTGAAAACAAACGGTTTTGTTCGTTTATTTCGCGCTTTTCCGACATCTATCTTCTAACGGATGTTGCTGGTCACGTTTTCAAAATATGTCGAAACAACGATTTATTAACCGAACTTTTCGTTCACCTTGACCTCTCGTTGGCACCGATTTTGGTTACATAAGTGATGCCGGGGCGGGTCAATCATTCACTCTTTCGAGTCTAGGAAGTCTGGAAAGTCTAGGAAGTTCAGGAAGTCAAAGAAGCAAATTTACTTCCCGGACTTTCCAGACTTTCCAGACTTCCTAGACTTTTTCAAATATCAACTAACTTCTTTCTCAACTCTTCGCGTCCGCGGGCGATTCTCGATTTCACAGTTCCGATGTTTATATCCAGAACGGACGCGATTTCTTCATAACTCAAACCTTCGATGTCGCATAAAACAACAGCTTCGCGGAAAATATCGGACAAATTACTCAAAGCATTCATTAAAACTTTTTCGCGTTCGCGCTGAAGAATTTTTTCTTCAGGATTGGCAACATTGCCGGAAATAGTTTCGTGAAAAGGCGTTTCGCTGTCGGTCAAGGGCGCGTCGAGCGAAAAGGTTTTTTCACGCTTGCGGCGTTTCCACCAGCGAAAGCGGTTGCGCGATTTGTTGACCGCAATCCGAAACAACCAAGTTTTCAAATCCGCGTCGCCGCGAAAATTTTTTATCGCCTTGAAAACGCTCAAAAAAGTTTCCTGCGTCAAATCTCCGGCTTCTTCCGCGTCTTCCGTAATGCGAAAAAGCAAACCGAAAATATCATTCGAGTAGCGCGTAACTAATGTATCAAAAGCATTTGAGTCGCCCGCCTTTAATCTTTCAATGAACTGTGTTTCAGCAGTTGAAACGGCAGAAGTTAAATTTGTCGCCAGAGCAACACTCGTAATTTCTTCTTCTTCAAATGTCAGCGACTTACTGAAGAACATTTCCCGCCTTTTATATCTTTCAACTATTGAAATTTTCAAATTGCTCATCCGCCTTTTATTTGCGAACTATACTATTAGACACCGCTTTTTTTTATTTGTTCCCAAAAATAATATTTTTTTTCGTTTGTGCGTTTTCACTTTTTACTTTTGCCTTTTTACTTTTTACTTTTGCCTTTTCACTTTTTACTTTTGCCTTCTGCTTACTTGCTCAAAGCGGCATTTTGCGATAAATTTACTGTTTCGTTAAAAAAAGAGAAAACTCTTATCTACAATTATACAACGAATAAGTAACAAAAGGATTGCAATAAATTTTAAGATGGCTAGAAAAAAAAGACGAGTACCAACACAATTTCAAGCTCCGCCGCCGGAAGAAGACAAGAAAAAAGTTTATCGGGACGATTTTCAAAAAAATGTCGGCGGCAGGGTCAAAGAATTCGGAAAACAATTTGAAGGCAAAGGCAAAAACCTTATGTACGGCATAGCGGCACTCGCCGTTTTAGCCGTCTTAATCGGAATTTTCTTTGCGTGGAATCGCCGTTCAAATAACTCCGCGCAAACCGCGCTCGGTAAAGCTATCGAAACTTCCGAAGCGCAGGTTACGGAAGCTCCGCCTCCGGGTTTAGCCGCCAAAACCTTTGCAACGGAAAAAGCACGCGCTGAAGCCGCCATCAATGAATTTCAAGCCGTCGCCGACAAATACGGCAATCCGGTTCAGGAAAAAGCAAAATATTTTGTCGCCGTCAACCGTCTGTTAATTGACCGTCCAACCGCCGTTCAAGAACTTACGGAACTATCAAAATCGAGCGATGAAGTCGGCACGATGTCCAAATTTGCATTGGCTCAGGCTCAAGCCGGTGACGGAAAACTTGATGAAGCAGCATCACTTTATAAGGAACTTGCCGCATTGGATAATCCGATTCTTGCAAAGGAAACTATAAATTTCGAGTTGGCTAACATTTATGTAAAACAAGGCAAAAAGGATGAAGCCGCTGATCTATATTACGACATCGCCAAGAAAGCCAGTGAAGCGAAAGACGCAGACGATAAAGCGATTCCGATGTCGCAAACCGCCCGTGAAGCCAAGCAGAAACTCGAACAAATAAGTCCCGAAAAAGCTAAGGATATTATCGAAACCGTGCCGTCCGCGCCAGCCGGAATGCCTTTCGGCGGCTGATTTTTAAAGGATAAAGGATAAAGGATAAAGTAAAAAAGCGTTCACTTTTTGCGCTCTGTTTGTAGATAATTTGAAAAACTTCGTCGAATTAGTTATTTATAAAATATAATCATTTGATAAGGAAGTAACGGCGTGAGTAATTCAGCAGTAGTAAAATCGGCGGATATTTCAGGAAGCAAAACATCAGCCGCAACGAAATATTCGGATAAAGAAATCAGCATTCGTGTTGCGCCGAACAGCTATTTCATCGCCCTTTTTACGACGACATTTTTTTCCGGCTTACTTATTTATCTCGAGCAGGATTTAGCCGGAATCCTGCTTTTTGTTTTAAGCTGGCTGATTTTTTCCATTTTGGCTTGGACTGACCGCATTACTTTTAACGGCAAAAAAATAACCCGCACCGGATTGTTACCGCGTTTTTGGGCATCGCTCAATAGTTCAAGATACAAATTGAAAGTCAGCGACATCGAGCAAGTCGAAACACAGGCTTTGCGTGCGCTCAAAAGAGGCGGAAACGTCTTTTACCGCTATCGAACATCGGTCAAAGGAAAAAATTTAAAATTCAATTTTGCTTCCGGCGGCGAAGAATACCGGCAAATGATTCATCGGCTGTTTAGCTCTCTTTCGGAAAATATTCTCGATAATCGTTCCATCGAACTGCGTGATTATCTGCGCGAACCGAAAGAAACTTTAATGAAAGCGGAATTTGCCAAGATTCCTTCGGCTGATGTTTTGGAAGGTTCTTTGAATCAGTTTAGAAAAGGAAACAAGCGCATCAAAACCACATCCAAAATGCAGGATGCCGGCGACGAAGAAATGGAAAAAGCCGATTATCTGCATCAACTCGGCAATGAACTTCGCCTTTCCGGTTATCTTATTCAATCTCTGGAAGCGTTTCGCCGCGCACTCGTCTTGAAACCGAAAGATGCGCGGCTGCTTTTTGATTTTGCGCGTTGCCTGCATTCTTATGCCGGTTCCGAACGTAATAAAAATTTAGCCAGAAAATCATTCGCTACGCTTCGCCTTGCGGAAAAGCGCGGGATAAATGACGGTGAAATGTTGGCGCAACTAGGCGAAAGTTATTTTCAATACGGCGATTGGAAACGCGCCCGCGCTGCATTTCAAAAATCTTTGGATGTGGCGGAAAACAGTTTTCGTTCTGTCAGAGGTTTGGCTGAAATCGCGCTTCGTGAAGGCAAAATCGCCCACGTTATTCACCAATTTTCAACCGCCAACCGTTTAGCGGAAACTTCTTCGCTGCGGCGTTGGACGCAGAGCGAAAGCGATTATTTTTCACGTCTGAATTCCGACGACGATTATATGGAAATGGAAGTCAGCCGCGTAAATATGCTGGAAAGCGCGGAAAAGGCGAAAAAAACATTTCTTAAAATAGCGATGCTCGGTTTTCCGGTCATTGTTTTCGGCGTAACGCTCGAAGACACTTTGATTGCCAACACCGGTTGGGCAATTTCAACCATCGCAATTTTAGTTTGGGTCGGAACAATTTTGAGTCAAAATTTGCTTTCCTCGCGTATTCCGCTTGATTTCCCGGACGAAGATTAGCAAACTCAAAATCACTAAAAAGCTGTTTTAAAACTATTTTTGTTGCCCACGAAACATACGAAAAAGACTAAATAAAGAAATAAATCTTTAATTTCGGTCTGATTTTCTTTTTTTTCGCGCCTTTCGTGGGCAAGTTCTCGTTTTTATCTTTTGTTTTTCGAGTTTCCAATAATTTCTAAAAAAACGTATTCTCATAAGTCGGAAAATGCTTTAATCAAAGTTCTTTTTCGCCCAAAGCCTAGTATAATTTATGATTACATATTGGACGTTGGACTTTAAACTTTGGATTCAAAATTATATGGACGAGAAATATTTTGCACAAAAGATAGAACGGAAATGGCAGAAGCGTTGGGCGGAAAATAAGTCATTTGAAGCCGTCATTGATGATACGAAAGAGAAATTTTACGCGCTTGAAATGCTGCCGTATCCGTCGGGAAGATTGCATATGGGTCACGTTCGCAATTATTCAATCGGCGACGCGCTGGCTTGGTATAAGCGTCTGCAAGGTTACAATGTTCTGCATCCGATTGGCTGGGATTCGTTCGGTCAGCCCGCCGAACAAGCCGCGATTAAAAAAGGTGTCAATCCGCGCGAATGGACGGAAGACAATATCGAACAGATGCGCGAACAATTGCAAAGACTCGGCATCAGCTACGATTGGTCGCGTGAAATCGCCGCGCATCGTCCCGAATATTATAAGTTCGATCAATGGTTTTTTCTGAAAATGCTCGAACGCGGTTTGGCTTATAAAAAAATGACGCAAGTTAATTGGTGTCCGCGTGATGAAACAACGCTGTCAAATGAACAGGCAAGCGGCGGTGTTTGCTGGCGTTGCGGTACCAAGGTCGAGAAAAAGGACATCGCGCAGTGGTTTTTAAAAATTACCGCTTATGCCGAGGAACTTCTTCAGGGAATGAACGAAATCGAAGACGGTTGGGCGGAGCGCGTTTTGACAATGCAGAAGCATTGGATCGGCAAAAGCGAAGGCGCATTTGTGGAATTCCAGATTCCAAATTCCAAATTCCAAAGTGAAGAATCTGAAAATCTGGAATCTGGAATCCGTGTTTTCACGACGCGCATTGACACGATTTACGGCGCAAATTCGGTTGTTGTCGCGGCGGAACATCCGATTATTGAGACGAATTATGCGAATTTATCTGACGAAGTAAAAGAGAAAATCAATGAAATCAAAATCGAAAAAGCCAAACCGACTGATTACGGCGAAGAAGTCGAAAAAAACGGAATTGACACCGGATTGAAGGCAATAAATCCGTTTAGCGGTGAAGAATTGCCTGTTTGGATCGGCAATTATGTGATGATGGAATACGGAACCGGCGCGGTGATGAGCGTTCCGGCGCACGACGCACGCGATTTTGAGTTCGCTCAAAAATTCGATTTGCCGATTCGGGAAGTAGTCCAAAGTCCAACGTCCAATGCCCAAAGCCAAGAAAACAAAGGACAAATCGAAGAAGCGTTTACCGACTATGGAATTTTAATCAATTCGGGCGAATGGTCGGGCAAAAGTTCAGAAGAAGCGAAAAAGGAAATGACCGAATTTGCCGAAGAAAACGGTTTCGGCGAAGCGGCGACGACTTATCGCCTGCGTGATTGGGGAATTTCACGGCAGAGATTTTGGGGCGCACCGATTCCGATTATTTATTGCGAAACCTGCGGAACCGTGCCTGTGCCGTATAATAATTTGCCCGTCGAATTGCCGGAAAGTGCGCCTTTCACCGGAGTCGGTGAATCGCCGCTGGCAAAAGTTCCCGATTTTGTGAATGCGGTTTGCCCGCAATGCGGAAATGAAAATGCTACTCGTGAAACAGATACGATGGACACTTTTGTTGATTCGACTTGGTATTATTTTCGTTATACTGACCCGCACAATTCGGAAATGCCGTTTAATCCTGAAATTGCGAATTACTGGCTGCCGGTTGACCAATATGTCGGCGGTGTTGACCACGCCGTAATGCACTTGTTATACACGAGATTTTGGACGAAAGTGATGCGGGACATCGGCTTGGTTAATTTTGATGAGCCGGTCAAAAATTTGTTGACACAGGGAATGGTCGTCGGTGAATCTTATTATTCGGATGAAAAATCGAGTTATGTGCCGCTCGATGAAGTCAAAATTGTCCGCGACGAACGCGGAAAGATTACAAACGCAAAGTTAAAAGCGGACAATTCGCCGATCAAAGTCGCCGTCGAAAAAATGTCGAAATCAAAATACAACGGCGTTGACCCTGACGATATGGTTTTGATTTACGGCGCGGACGCGGCGCGGATTTTTGCACTCTTTGCCGCGCCCGCCGAAAACGAATTGGTTTGGATGGAAACCGGAATCGAAGGCGCGGTCAGATTTTTGCAGAGAGTTTATCGCTTTGTTTATCGCTGGCAAGAAGCATTAAAAGCCGAAAATCAGAAATCAGGAAGCGGAAATCAGTCCGAAGTGCGGAAATTACGGCAAAAAACTCATCAGACAATCAAACGAATTACCGAAAATCTTGAAAGTCATCAATTTAATACGCCGGTGGCGGCTTTGATGGAACTTTCAAATTCTTTGGGCGATTTCAAAGTTGAACCGAATTCGGCAAACAAAAGCGAAATAATTGCCGTCAGCGAAGCGTTGCAGAGTTTGATTTTAATGCTGACACCGTATGCGCCGCATTTTGCGGAAGAAATGTGGGAAGTTTTGACCGGCAGTTCAGAAGGAATTTTGGCTTCCGGCGCGAAATTTCCCGTCGCCGACGAATCTCTGGCAAAAGCCGACGAACTGGAAATTCCGATTCAAATCAACGGCAAACTGCGTTCGCGCGTTCTGGTTTCGCCCGAAATATCTCAGAGTGATTTGGAAGAATTGGCTTTGGATAACGACAAAGTTAAGGAATACACTGACGGCAAACAAATTGTAAAAGTAATCGTCGTGCCGAAACGTCTGGTAAATATTGTTATCAAATAATGTTGTAGGCAAAATATTTCCTTTGCGTCGTCAAATTGAATGAGTTAAACGGTGAATATTTAACCGGCGTGCATCTTCCGGTAGAGATTTTCACCGTTTAACTTATTTGAAAAATTAATCTTTGTAAAATCACTTTTCGTTTTTTTAGAGCATCCGACCAAACACGGAAACAGGAAACTCCGCGTTACTTTTCCGTTTAAACCTTGATTGCCAGCGATAAACGGACTAAAATCAAAGAATAATAAGTCGTTCAGCCATAATCTAAAACTTTTGTTACATTGCAATAGTAAATCTGCCGACAGTTTTACAGTGAAACCCGAAAACCAAAATGAAAGAATGCCAACTTTGTAAAAATTGCTTTTCCGACAATGTTAATACTTGTCCGAATGACGGAATGCCGACCTTTCATTCGTTGAGCGGCGAACCCGTTTTGGAAGGTAAATATCATCTCGAATGCCGTATCGGACAAGGCGGAATGGGCGTTGTCTATAAAGCGCGGCACGCTTATTTAAAAACGCAACACGCGATAAAAATCATTTTGCCGGATTTGGTCGGAAATGACCCGGAACTCGTTACGCGATTTCGTCAGGAAGCGTTGGCGGCGGCGGCAATTCGGCATCAAAACGTCGTCGGCGTGTCCGATTACGGCGTTGCCCAAGGCACGATGCCGTTTCTCGTAATGGAATATGTCGAAGGCGAAACGCTGCACGATCTTTTAGCGCGTGAAAAAATTCTTTCGCCGGAAAGAGCTTTGGAAATAATGTCGGCAATTGCCGCCGGAGTCGGCGCGGCACACAAGCAGAAAATCGTTCACCGCGACTTAAAGCCTTTGAATGTAATGATTCTCAAAGACAAACCGAATCTTTCCGAAGCTGTTAAAATTCTCGATTTCGGTTTGGCGAAAATTAAATCCGGCGAACTGCTCGGCTCTTTTATACAGGCTCAAACCACCGGCTTGATGGGTTCGCCATATTATATGGCTCCCGAACAATGGGCGGATGAAGAACCCGATGCGCGTTCCGATGTTTATTCGCTCGGCGTGATGCTTTTTCAGATGATTGCCGGCGACGTACCGTTCAAAGGTTCTTCGATTCCGGCGATTATGAAAAAACATCTGTCGGATGCGCCGCCGCCGCTTAGTAATTTCGGTGTAAAAGTCGCTCCTCAAGTCGAGATTGCAATTCGTCATTCGCTCGAAAAAGAACCGGACAAACGCTCTTCGTCCGTTGAGCAACTGGTTGAAGAAATGAGAATGGCAATCGGCATAACTTCTCAAAATATTAATATCAACAGTTTCGGAATGAGCGGTTCGATGAATGTTTCGGCACTGAGCATTTTAACAAACCCGCCGCAATCGGAAGTTTTCGTGGATAATGTCAAGGTCGGGCAAAGTCACGAAGACGGCTGGCTGACGCTCGACGGACTGCAAAGCGGAAATCATCTTCTTCGCATCAGTCATAACGGCTTTCAGGATTGGGAAAACAGCATTACTTTTGACGGCAAGCCGAAGCAAGTTGTCGCCGAACTCAAATCAACGCCCCGACCTGAAACCGGAGCGATTCCAAGACCTGAAGAAACTATGTCTTCCGGTCAAAGACTGTCGCAGGACACACCGCAACCTCTTTCAGCCGCCCAAACATCCGCCAATCAATTACAGCAAAACAACCGGCAAATGTCCGGCGGACAAGAGGTTTTCAGTCAGGACAAACCGAAAAAATCTTCGTTTCTTTCGCCGTTATTTTTAGGAATTATTGGAATTTCGGGTTTATTGTTACTTGCTATAATTGGAGTCAGCGGAGCTTATATGGCTGGTTGGATCGGGCGCAGCAGCACAATCCCGAACGCTAACACGAATGTAACGGTCGTGCCGAAGAATTCCAACAGCAATGTCAATCAAAATTCCGCGCCCGAAGCCGACAAAGCCGATATGGTTGAAATAACAGGCGGAAGATTTATGATGGGACGCAATGACGGTTTGGAGTTTGAAAAACCTGAACATGAAGTTGAGGTCAAAGATTTTTGGATGGACAAAACCGAGATTACTGCTCAGGAATATTACGATTTTGTCAAAGCAACCGATTATAAACCGACACCGCCTTATTGGGAAGACGGAAAACCGCTGCCGACGGAAACGATGCTGCCGATTCGATATGTCAATATGAACGATGTCAAAGCATTTTCCGAATGGCGTTCCAAACGCGACAACGTAATTTATCGGCTTCCCACTGAAAATGAGTGGGAATATGCCGCACGAAACGGCGATCAGAATAATTTTTATCCGTGGGGCAATGAATTTAAGGTCGGCTGTGCGGTTATTGACCAGCCCGACCCGAAACCGGAAAAAGTCGGTTCGAAGGAATGCGGCGCGAACAAATGGGGCGTTCAGGATTTAATCGGTAATGTTTATGAATGGACAAGCACCGAATCGAGACTTTACCCGGGAAATCCGGGCGAAGTAAATCCGAAGTTTAAGAGTACCTTTGTTATTCGCGGCGGTTCGGCTTTTGATAAATCAACCGGCAAAAGTGCCGTTTCCTCGACATATCGCGGTTTTGTCGAGCCGACCAAACGGGACGGACAACTGGGATTTCGATTGGTGCGTTCGGTGCAGTGAGGTTTTTATTATGAAAGTTTTCAGCGTTTATAAGTGCGGATTTTTATTAGTGTTTTTTTCATTTGCAGTTAGCAACGCTTTCGGGCAGGATTTGGGAAGCAGCAACAAGCTCTTCGATCCTTCGAGTCCGAAAAAAAACACTAAAACGTCTGCTAAAAAAGCCGCGTCCAAACCGCCGACAAGCCCGAAAAAATCTACTTCGAAGCCCAAAACATCATCTGCCGTCAAAACAAATCCGTCGAAATCTACCGACAATCGGAAAAATGCGGTTAGTAAAACACCAAAACAGAAATTACCGAACGATGTAATCATAACGGTCGGGCAATCGTTACCGGAAGTTGCGGAAAAAACTAATCCGCCCAAAAGCGAATTTAACGAATTATTTGAAGAATCAATAGCTGAAGGAAATGCCGCCCGCGATGAACGTGAATATGCAAAAGCCGAAGCCGCTTATCTTCGCGCTCAAAGTTTGCAATCGAAAGATGCCCGTGCTATTTACGGTTTGGGAAATTTATACAGCGACCAACAGCGTTGGGAAGAAGCCGAAAGTGCTTACCGAACGGCAATCGAATTTGAACCGACTGCGCCCGAATCATACATCGCGCTGAGTTTTGTTTTGACGCAGCCGATTATCGGGACGGACTTGAGCGACAGATACACCGAAGCCGAAAAACTGGCGCGTCTGGCAATAAAATTAGACTCGAAAAACGCGGTCGGATACGATCAATTAGGCGTTGCGCTCGAATTGCAGGGCAAAATCGGCGACGAAACACAAAACGCCTATAAAAAATCTATCCAAACTGACCCGACTTTTGCGCTTGCACACGCTCATCTCGGCAGACTTTTGCGGCGCAAAGGTTTGACTAACGAATCTTCCGCCGAGTATCGCACGGCAATTCAGCTTTCAAACGAAATTCCGACAATGATTCTCGTCGCCGACGTAATGCAGTCGCAGCAAAAATACCTCGAATCAGAACAGCTTTTGCGGCAGGCACTGCGCGAAGACCCGAAAAATCCGACTGCGCTGTATTTGCTCGGACGCGCCCTGACAATTCGCGGAAGTTTTGATGAAGCCGAAGATGTTTTGAAGAAAAGCGCGAAGGTCAGCCCGAACAGTTTTATTTCTTACGTTCTTCTGAGTTCGCTTTATTTGCGGCTCGATCAATTTAATAATGCGGAAAAATCTCTGCTGAAAGCGTTAAATATGGTTTCGCCGAACGAAAAGAAACGTCTTTCCCGAGATTTTGAAGCCGTCGGCGACGGTTATTTAAAAGCCGGTAAAAGTAAAGATGCGGTTCGCGCCTTTCGGCAGGCAATCACTTTGAATTCGGCAAATGCAGTTTTGGCTGGTAAATTAGCAAAAGCACAAGGCAGTTAGCCGAAGAAATAAACATTTTTGAAAATTGTGCCGCATTAAACGTATTTTCATTGAAAAGGTTTTTAGTTTAGTCTATTTATTAATCATTAATGTGAATCAAGGGTTGAAAATTTAACTGATTTTTAAGTTCTTTCTTGGCGGACTTTGCGCCTTTGCGGGAGAATAGTTTCCCGCAAAGGCGCAAAGTCCGCCAAGAAAAACCAAGTATTTTCAAGTATTTAATCCTCCTCTTGATTCGCATCATTAAAAGCAATGTTCTATTGTCCGAAATGTCAACAAACTTATGATGAAGGAGCGCAAAGATTTTGCTCCAACGACGGCGTAAGACTTCTTCCCGCGCCGTCTTCCGGTAAATCCGTTAATCAATCAAACGGCGTTTTTACAAATCTTTTGGGCAGAGCTGCGCCAAGAAATGAAAATGACGAGAAACTTTCACCGACACCGAAATTTGTAAAAGTCGAAACAAATGATTTCGTTCAAACAAAAACTTTTCCGCCGCCGATTGAAAACACTTTTAACCGGAAACCGGAATATGATTTTGAATCGAAACCGATACCTCAGCCTCAAAAACCACTGCCGCGAATTATAAAAGCCGGTGAAATTTCAGCAAGTCAGGCTAAACTCGGCGACCGCAAAATCAATTTAACCAGTGAAAACGCGGATATTTTACTCGGTCAAAATGTCAAAGGTCGGTATCGGGTTATTGAAATATTAGACAAGGACGAAACGAGCATTGCATATCTGGCTGTTGATAAAATCGTGCCGGATAAACAAGTCGTCGTGCGGATTTTGATGAACGAAGACGTTGCCGGCGATTTTTCGAGTAAAATCTTTGCCGAAGAAAGAGTTTCACTATCGCTGGTTGATCATCCGAATATTGCCAGAATTTTGGATTCCGGTGAACTGTTTGAAGGCAAACCGTTTATGATAAGCGAATTTGCAGACGGCGAATCGGTTAGAGAAATGATGCGGAAAACCGGACAACTCAATGCTTTGCGAACTGCCCGAATTATTAGTCAAACTGCCGATGCGTTAAGCGAAGCTCATCGAAACGGCGTTCTGCATCGCAATTTGAAACCGGAAAATATTATTCTGACAATTTCCGCATCCGGCAATGAGCAGGTCAAATTAACGAATTTCGGCATCTCCAAAGATGATTTGAACGACGAAAACGCCGTTTATAAATCGCCCGAACAAATCGAAGGAAAACCGGCAAACTTCGCCAGCGATATTTATTCGTTAGCCGTCATTGCTTATCAAATGCTGACGAATCGGCTGCCGTTTAATAACACGTCGGTCAAGGATTTGCTCGATGCACAGCGCGAAGGTTTGAGTCTTCATCCGACTAATGTGCGTCTGGATTTGCCGAGGTCGGTAGATAAAATTTTAGAAAAAGGATTGAATTTCAATCCGTCGGAACGCTATCCGAAGGCACACGATTTCGGCGAGGTTTTCTCTAATGCTCTGACGACGGGCATATCTTTCGATGATGAAGAAGAACTTAATGAAATAGAGTTAATCACCGATGAAGAAGTCGAAAACGCCGTAGAAAACTCGACGCTTTTACTGCCGGAATCGAAATCTTTGATTAAAGAAGTTTCGCCGCCGATTGTTTCGCCCGATTTAGAACAAAAAACCGAATCGAGTAAGGAAGAAATTCCGGTTAAAGAAAGCGACGAATTATCGTGGGAAAAACGCCCATCCGAATCTCCGAAAGTTTCGCGTTTGAGTTTTACTTTATTTTCAATTCTCGGCGTTTTAATTTTAGCAGTCGTAGGTTGGTTTTTTTGGGCATATTTTCTAAATCGTCCGCCCGCGTCTCAAATCGTTGAAGTTCCAACGGAATCGGTCTTTCCGACACCGGAAGAAGTTGTCAACGCCAACATGCCGACACCGCAGGAAATCGAAGTGCCGCCTCTGCCGCGAACGATCCCGCAGCCGCCGAATACCGAATATTTTCAAAATGCCAAAGAAAATTTAAAGGGAGATTTGGCGAAAAACTTTCTCGGTTTTTCACTTTATTATCCGAAGGATTGGAAACAAAATGACGCGAAAGGCAAATTTTTAGACATTTCAAAAGACGCGGCAAGCGGCACAATGGTTGAACAAATGCTGGTCAGTTATTACGACAGCAAAGGAACATATAAAGCCGACACCGAATCATTTCCGGCGTTGGTTGAGGAAACCAACACGACTTTAAAAGAGATTGTGCCGAATTATGAAGTGGTTTCCGAAGGCGAAAAAACCGTCAACAACGGCTGGCGTACTTATGAAGTAAAATTCAAAGGTTCGGGTAAAACGGCAAACGGCGAAACTATCACGCTTTGGGGCAGACGGCTTTTTATTCCGACGGCGCGACCCGGAATGAAAAACGGTTATGTCGTTACAATGCTCGCCACTTCCCTGTCGCCCGATGTCAAAAATGTTGACGACGTTGGTGTCAACGGCGAACTTTCAACGATTTTAGAAAGTTTTGAGCCGAATCAAAATTTTTAGAATTCAATCAATCACTTTTGAAAAAAGGCGTTCGGAGAATTTTCCCGACGCTTTTTGTTTTTGCGTTTTTAAGCTAAAATTACGGATAAAAGACTAAGTTTTTGGTTTTTGGTCTTCTGTTTTACGACTTTTAAATTTTGCAATTGATTCATAAATTATAAAGACCAAAGTCCAAAAATAAAAACCCTAACAACCAAAGTCCAACCAATGAAAATTATCTTAGCAGAAGAACGAAACGGCAAACAATTACCCGAACAGTCTTTTAATCAAGAGCTTATTCGTGTCGGGCGCGACGCGAATGATTGTCAGATAGTATTTTCCAGCACACAGTTTTCGATGGTTTCACGCCGCCACGCGGAATTGCGTTGGCAAAACGGGCAATGGGTTCTGCACGATTTGAATTCAACTTTCGGCACATTTATTGACGGACAAAAAATCACCGCGCCGCGCCCGATAAACTTTAGAAGCCTTTTGCAGTTCGGTTTGGATGGACCGAGTTTGCGCGTGATCTGGTTCGAGATGAGCGTCAATGCGCCGCCGACACCGTCAGTTGATTCATTTCAAAAGCAACCGATTCAACCTGCTCGAAATACACCGTCAAGCACACCTCCGCCAAACATTTCAAATCAAAAAAGCCAGCCGCAAACCGCCCGACTCGAATTTGTCAGCGGACATTCCGCATCAATTCCCTTTAAAATCACAAAAGACATTATCAGTCTCGGACGCGATCCGAACGGTGATGTCGTTTTTGAATCTTCCGCCGCGATGGTTTCGCGCAAACACGCGGAAATCAGGCGGCAAAACGGCAGTTTTACGCTTAACGACAACGGAAGTTTTAACGGAACTTTGGTTAATGCACAACGAATTTCCACGCCGACACCGCTTTATCATAACGACGAAATTCAACTCGGAATGGGCGGACCCGTTTTGCGTTTTGCCGCACCTTTGCTGATTGCACCGGAAGGCGCGAGCCTTGCCGGACAGCGTTCCATTGCCATCGGACAACCGGCAAAACAGCCGGAACAAATCGGTTCGCAGACAATCGTTTTCAATTTGGGTTCGATGTCGCAAAAAACTTCCAAAAATCAATCGGCACAACCGCAGCTTTTAATGTCGCTGGTTTTTGACGAAAAAAGAGAACTAAACATCGGACGCAGCGAGGCGAGCGAAATAAAACTCGACGGTTTGCAAATTTCCAATCGTCACGCCCGACTTTTACAGACAAATTCCGGCATCGTCATCGAAGATTTAAATTCAACCAACGGTGTTTATGTCAACGGAGATCACATTTCACGCCAGACAATCACGTCGAACGACGCGGTGCAGATCGGTTCGTTTCTCATCAAAATTGACGAAGCCGGAAACGTCGGCGTTTTTGATACACGCTCAAAAACGCGGATTGATTCGGTCAACATTACAAAAGATGTCAAAAATCGCGCGGGCGGCGGAATGATTCGCTTGCTCGATAATGTTTCGCTGTCAATTCAGCCGAACGAATTTGTCGGACTTCTCGGACCTTCTGGCGCGGGAAAATCAACTTTGATGGACGCGATGAACGGAATGCGTCCGGCTTCCGGCGGCAGTGTTTTGATAAATAATTTAGACCTTTATCAGCATCTCGATTCGCTCAAACAATCAATCGGTTATGTTCCGCAGGACGATATTATTCACCGCGAATTAACCGTTTATCGAACGCTTTATTATGTGGCGAAACTGCGGCTTTCGAGAGATGTTTCAAAATCAGAAATTGAGCAAATCATTGACGAAGTGCTTGATGTAACGGGTTTGTCTGAACGCCGCGACGTGCCGATCAGTCAGCTTTCCGGCGGACAGCGCAAGCGTGTTTCCATCGCTGTCGAACTGATTACCAAACCTTCGGTTATTTTTCTTGACGAACCGACATCGGGACTCGATCCGGCAACCGAAGAGAAAATTATGAAACTCTTCCGGCAAATCGCCGAATCCGGCAGAACCGTAATTTTGACGACTCACGCGATGGAAAATGTCAAACTTTTTGACAAAATCGTCGTGCTGATGCGCGGCAAACTCGCGTTTTACGGCAAACCGGAAGAAGCGTTAAAGCATTTGAACGCGGCTAGTTTCAAAGACCTTTACGACAAACTCGAAGAACCTATCGAGCAAAAAATCAGACAGCACGGCGACGGAAATCGGCAGCAGATAACCGAACAGGTTGCCGAAGATTGGAAAAATAAATTTACAGCCACGCCGCAGTATAAAAAGAATGTTTATGAACCGTTCAAAGAACTCGGTAAGGTGCAGTCGCGCAATGTAAAAAAAAGTAATCGCTTGGGTTTATTCGGCGCGATTCGGCAATGGCTGACACTTTCAAGGCGTTACGCCGGTGTTCTTCTGCGCGATAAACTCAACCTTTTTATTCTGCTGGCACAAGCACCGATTATCGCCGTTTTGACATATTTCGTGATGGGCGAAAATCAGCCGCGCGATTTTGTTTATTTTATTTTGTCGCTGGTTTCGGTTTGGTTCGGAACAAGTATTGCGGCGCGGGAAATTATTCGTGAACGTCCGATTTACAAGCGCGAAAGAATGGTCAATCTCGGTCTTATTCCCTATCTTTTTTCAAAAATTTTCGTGCTTGGCATCATCGTCGGCATCCAATGTTTGCTGTTATTTTTGCCGCTTAAAATTTTTGATATAACGGGCTTGATGCCGATGCCGGGCGAATTATTCGGGCTTCCGCAGTTTTGGACGATGCTTTTAACAGCCGCCGTCGGCATCGCGCTCGGTCTTTTTATTTCCGCCGTCGTTAAGACTTCGGAGTTGGCGACGAGCCTTGTTCCGCTGATTTTAATTCCGCAAATTTTATTTTCGGGATTAGTCGGCGTGCCTTCCGGTATTAATAAAGCAGCGGGTTTATTAATGCCCGCAACTTGGTCGTTTGACACGATGAAACGATATTCGACGCTCGACACTTTAGAAGAAGACGGCGCAAAAGCTAACGGTAAAACGGACGGAAAAGGGCTTTATAAATATGTCGAAACAGAAAATAATAAAATTATTGCGGATGCGAAAAGTGAATTAGACGATTACAAAGATGATGCGGAAAAGAAATTAGATGATTTCAAAGCCGATTTGAGCAACGGCGGAAACCCGAACGCGCCGAAACTCGGCGAACCTCCGAAGATCGCCGACGCGGTAAAAGTGCCGGAGGATTTGAGCCGGCATGTGAATTTTCTGCATCCGTGGATGAACGAGATTTTAAATCAGTTTGTTTTAATGTTAATGTTTTGGATACTGGTAATTGCCGCATTGATTGTGCTGCGATTACAGGATATTGGTTAAGAGGTTTTAATGAAAAATATAATTAAAAATGCAGTTTTATTTATCGGTTTGAGCATTGCGCTCTCGAGTTTTTTAGCTTGTTCAAAAATGGCGACGACGGAAAAACAACAGGTTGACAAAACCGCGCCGCCAACATCGGAAAAAGGCGCGTCCGAAACCAAAAACAACAATTTTCCACCTGCGCCTGTCGCCGTTTCGCAAGCGGAAATTAAAAACATAGACGGCAGTACTTTTAAAGTCGAAGACAAAAAAGGCAAAGTTCTTCTTTTGAATTTGTGGGCGACGTGGTGCGGACCTTGCCGTGCTGAAATGCCGGAACTTGTTGCATTACAGGATAAATTCAGAGATAAAGACTTTGAAATTATCGGCTTGAATACCGACGATGAAAGCGTCGAACAAATAAAGAATTTTGCTGACAATATGAAATTGAACTACACGCTCGCTTATGCCGACGGCAAATTGATGAATGAATTGTTAAAAATCAGCAAATTCAGCGGCATTCCGCAAAGTTATCTGATTGACCGTGAAGGAAAATTGCGCGGCGTTTTCACCGGCGGCGGACCGAAGGTTATCAATCAATTAAAAGAAACAGTTGAAAAAGTCATAACCGAATAACAAATTATCAGATGGATTTCCAATTTCACGATTTCGTGTAAATTTTACGGAAAACGTAATGCGTCAAATATGAATCATAGTCCTGAAGTCCGGTTTTCGGATGTTTTTTGCTTGAAACGGCAAAAACGATTTTCGTGGCATTGATATTGCCTTTATAAATAACGGCGCACATTTTATCTTTCCCCTCTGTGCCTGAGAAAATAAAGGAAAGAGGAAATTAAAGAAATGAAAATCTTAAAAAATTTATTATTCACCATTGCGATCTTGTTGTGCTTTTCGATGGCGGCATCGGCACAGAAACAAGATGATAAAAAGCCGCCGAAAGACCCGCCGGTAGTTGTCGTTAAGGACAAAAAAAACGATAAGCCGAAGGAAGATAAACCCAAGAAGGATGACAATGTTAAAAAACCGGGAATGGAATTTTATCTGTCGGAAAATCGAATCGAAGTTCTATCGAAGTAATAGACATTATTTGAAATAAGATAATTCCTCAACATTTGTAAGATCAATCGTTTGCATTGGCTGGCGAAATGTAACTCGCAGATTGTGCAATCCACAGGCAATCTCCATTATTACGTCCGAGATATTCTCTTTCGTCA
>JBBPXX010000067.1:0-4502 GCA_038200505.1 Pyrinomonadales bacterium
CGACGACGATTTTTCCTTTTTTGAATTCATTAACCGCCGCACCGAATTTTTGAGCGGCTTTGATACCGAGCAAATGATGGGCGTGTTCAAAAAAGCCGCCGATTTTCTCGGTCGCCAGCCTTCTGCCCATCGCAATAACCACGTAATCGTAGGAAACATCGCCGTTAAAATCGTCGCCCGCAACCTGCACCCGTTTGAGATCGGTGTTGAGTTTAATCACTTCGCCCTGCACAAAACGGACGTTTAACTCGCGCAGCTTTTCGTGCATATCAAACGTAATTTCATCCGCCGTGCAGTCGCCGAAAGCGAGCCTGACAAGTGCCGGATAAAACGTAAAAACATCCTTCGGCAAAACGAGCGTAATGCGATGTTTGCCGTTTTGTTCGCCAAGTATCTTCACCAATTGTTCAGCCGTCATCAAACCGCCGAAACCGCCGCCTAAAATTAAAATATGCGCCATTTTATTCACCTTTATTTCTGACCACCAAGACCGAACACGGTGCGTGGTGAACAACATAACTCGAAATCGAACCGAGCAGCATCCGTTCAAAAAATCCGTATCCGTGCGAACCTACCACAATCAAATCCGCCCCGAATTCTTTGGCTTCGTCAACGATTGTCTGTTTGACGTTTCCGGTCAAAACTTCCGTCTGAACGGAAATATTCTGATCCGGCAAACTTTCGTTGATAGTTTTTTCGGCGGCATCAACGGCTTCTGTTGCATCTTTTCGTAAATCTGCCAAAACCTGTCCGTAATATTCATTTGAAGCCCCGAACGGTTCAGCCGTCATCGGTATAATTCTCTCAACCGCCGTAATGATTTTTATATCCGTTTGGTGTTTGGTCGAAATAATTTTGCAGCATTCTCTAACCGCGTTTTGACTAAATTCCGAGCCGTCGGTAGCAATTAATATTTTCATTTTCCCCCTTTTTTATTGAAATCGTAAATTTAGGCAATTTACATAATTTTCCGTTTCACGCGGCTTTAAACTTCGTAACTAAAATATGAATTTCCGGTTCGGCGGTTACTTCGTGTTCGATTTCCGCTTCGAGAGTAATCAATGTTCCGGCGGTGAGTTTTTGATCTTCTTCCAAATCTTTTCCGGCGCGGAAAGTTCCGTTTCCCGCCAGACAGAAAACTGTAATCGGCTCTGCCGCTTTGTGCTTCGGCAAAATTTCACCGTTTTGCAAAATTACCTCAAGCAACTGCCGCCGCGAATTGTCGTAAATTTTCGCGGCATCTCTGTTTTTCGCCGATTTCGGCGTTGTTCCCAATTCAAATTGTTTAATAAGTTCGATATTTTTCATAATGTTTTTTAGAAAAGTCCCGCATTTGCAGATTTTGCGTAAACCAAATTATCAACCGGCGGATGTGCGACTGCGCCGACCGCCGCACTTGGTTTGTAAAAATAAATAAACCAGTTTCCCTGACGGCGTTCTTCCGCCCAACTCGCAAAGCCGCGCCGCGCAAACATATCTCGAAGCGGAATCGGGTCAAAGGGATGGTGAATGAGCAAAACTTCATCGTCAAGTTTGAGCGAAACAAGTCCTTTAGCGATTTTCGGCATCGGGTCGAGATGCTTTTCCGCCTGTTCGATCACGTCCACTAAAATTATTCGCGGATCGGTGTCTTTCAAACCCAGAATTTCCAACGGTTTGCGCGGCGGATTTGTTTCGTGAAATTCGTGCGTTTCACGCGAATAAACTTGCAGTTTGTCAGCGAGTTCTTCGGAGTCAACTCCCGCCGCGAGATTCAAAACATAAAGTGCTTCGGAAACAGGAATCCGCGCAATCCGCGCCGCCTGAGCGACCGTAACTCTGCCGCTCATCGCCCGCCGCAATTTCGGATAATTCAGACGCTCGAATTCCGGCGCGAGCCAGACGAATGCACTCAAAAGATGTTCGCCCAATTCTAAAACTTCCTTAACTTTCATATCTGCCGTAACTTTCATTTTCCGTTAACCTCCGTTTCTGAATAATCAAATTATGAAACGCGCAGGGAGGAAAAAATATGATTTAAATCACATCTGAAAATAATTCTTAATTTTTTTTTGAATTAAAAAGCAGGCTGTAAAGTAGTCCGGCGAAAGCGGCGAGCCACGCGGCAAGTGCAATGTAAATAAAATAGCGCGGAATAATCATTAAAGGCTCGAAATTTATCGCTTTTGAAAGTTGAAAAGTGCAGACCGTATACATTCCCAAAGGAAAGACCATTCCCCAATACTGCGGGTTGTATCTGAGAGGAAACCGCTTATAGACGTGCCGCCAGAATCCGAGAATAATCAAAAGCGGAATCCACCACGTTCCCCACGCCCAGAAAAAAAGCGTAAAACCTTTTAGAAACGGAAGAATTTCGGCAAGAAAACTCCATTCGGGCGCGGCGATAATCAATCTTGCTCCGGCGAGTGTTGTAATCGCCACCGCGCCCATATTTATCCAGTAAGGCGGCGAAAGTTCGGCGACTGTAAGTTCCTTGAATGTAAAACGGTAAAAAATCAGAGTAATGAGCAGCAAATAAAGCATACAGCCGACGAGAAACATACAAAGCGTAAGGAAAAGCAGCGGCTCGCCGTAGCCTATAAAATGTTTTGAAAGGAGCGTCCCCAAAACGGAAATTGATTGAGTTGCCACCGCCGCAATCAGCCAAGTGCCGTTCAATCCTTTTTCAAGCGACGGTTTGTTTTCCTGAATCGTGACGAACGTGAAAAACGAATACATCGTCAACGCCCACAAAAACAATCCGATAAACCAGAGAACCATCGCTGCCTGAAATTGCTGCGCGACAATTATCAGTTGACTTCCCAGAACGCAAGTTCCGGCGGAAACGGTAAAAAATCCGGCTCCGCGAACGTGATCGCTGATGTCGGCTTTAATTTTCGGAAAAAAGCGGATTAAGCGAATCAGACACAGCAAACTCAAAATTGCAAACGCGATAATATTGATAACCAACAAAGCCCACGCGAAAAATTTTATTTCGAGTAAATGCGCGGCGATGGAAACAATTCCCGTCGCCATTACGAGCGCGAAATATCCGGGAAAAAGATTGGCAATCGCATCGCCGATGCCGCCGTTGGTTTTGTCAGATTCTTTCACAAAGATTTAAATTAAAGAGATTTTTGTTTGACCGCGCTATTCAGAAATCTCTCGGTTTTCCTTCATCGCACTTTTTGCAGTTTAATTCCGCGCCTAATTTTTCTTTGCGTCCGACTTCGCTTAAAACCCATTCACGTGAAATAAGCGGCGGTTTATGGCGGACGTGCTGGAAATGTCCGCACTCTAATTTCGCCCGCCAATCGTTTTCTTCGTCCTTATTGTAGCCGACGATTTTTTGTTTCATTCTTTGTTAAGTCCAAGGTTCAAGGTTAAACGCGAATTAAAACTTTGAGCTTTGAGCTTATCTGCCGCGCAAATATCCCGTGCTTGTGAAGCGGCGCGATGCCGGTTTCCACCACAAAAATATCGTCAAAGCGATCAGCCAGCACACGGCGGACGCGATGATAAGCGGCAAAAGTTGTTTGTATTCGTGAGCCAAAGCCGCTTCGACGGTTGCTGCCAAAATCCAAAGCTGCGCGAGATTTATCATTACGAGCAAAACCAGACGTGCCTGCCAGACGGCGGTGCGCCCGCGTTCCATCGGACGTTTTCCAGCCTGATAATTCGCCGGTTTGTAAACGCCGCGCGTGTCGTTGGCGAGATAACGCGCCTGCGCGTCTTCGAGCGTGTTGAATTTGGTGTCAGGCTTAAATTCCATGTGTATTTTGTTCTCCTCTCTCCGTTCTGCCGACTGCCCAAATTTCCCCGTTTCGCTCTTCAATTTCGATTTTGTCCAATGGACGCGGCGGCGGACCGTATAAATTTCTGCCGTCGTGAACGTCAAATCCGCCTTCGTGACACGGACATTCTAAACGGTCGTCTTGTTTCGCATAATAAACCGGACAAGATAAATGCGTGCATTTCTGACCGTAAGCGTAAAATTTTCCGTCCTGTGCGCGAATCAAAATCGCCGTGTCGTTTTCCTTCGGATAACGAAAGTTCAAAGACGCGCCCGGCTGTAATCCGTTCGCGCCTTCGATTTTCAAAGGCGAATACTGCGATTCAAACTGTGAGTTATACGCGGCTTTTCCGGCAAAACCAGCCGCGCTCAAAAATAACGCGCTCGAAGTTAAAAACAGAAAATTACAAAACTCGCGGCGCGTAACCTGCGATTCTTCGTCGCGCTCGTAGGGAAATTCCTTTTGATACGGCGCGATTGCTTCGCGCACGTCGCGCTCGTCGGAAATTTCATTATTCGCCTTTTCGCGGTCAACAGCTAAAACGTCTTTGATTGTTTTTGATAAATTTGAACTCATATTTTCATTTATCATTTATCATTGAACATTTATCGAATTGATTGG
Organism: Pyrinomonadales bacterium; assembly: GCA_038200505.1. Taxonomy (GTDB): domain Bacteria; phylum Acidobacteriota; class Blastocatellia; order Pyrinomonadales; family Pyrinomonadaceae. The sequence continues at coordinate 4,395 of JBBPXX010000067.1, forward strand.
TAAATGTTCAATGATAAATGAATCAAAATTCATTGCTTTTATCGGTTTCCTCAACCTGCGTGTCAATCCACGATTCTTGAGTGGCGGTTTGCCCGTCTTCGACTAAAA
>JBBPXX010000068.1:0-7834 GCA_038200505.1 Pyrinomonadales bacterium
CACTGGAAGTGCAGAGGTTTTAAGAGTTGAACGCAAATAAAATTTGCTTGATTTGTTCTTCTCAGACCAAGAAAAGAAATTACAATAAATTCTTGCAATGAAATTGCATAGTTTTAGACTAACGGCTGTGACCAATAAAATCTGCGTTCTTCCGTATCAATCTACGGCTAATTTTTTCTAGAAAAATCCTATCGCTTTCTTGTCGTAAGAGATGAGCATATTTTTGTTATTGCGGTAATGGTCGAGCATCATTTTGTGGTTTTCGCGTCCAAAATCCGATTTCTTGTAGCCGTCGAACGGGGCGTGCGCCGGGTAATTGTGATAGCAATTTACCCAAACTCGACCGGCTTTTATGGCTCGCGGGACTTGGTAAAGCTGGTGTGCGTCGCGTGTCCAAACGCCCGCGCCTAAGCCGTAAAGCGTGTCGTTAGCTATTGAAATTGCTTCGGCTTCGTCCTTAAAAGTCGTAACCGACGACACCGGACCGAAGATTTCTTCTTGAAAAACGCGCATTTTGTTATGACCTTTGATAAGCGTCGGTTGGACGTAAAAACCATCTTCAACGCCTTCGTTTTTCTGCGCTTCGCCGCCGCACAAGACTTCCGCGCCTTCATCTTTGCCAATTTGGATGTAGTTTAAGATTTTCTCGTATTGATCCTTGTTCGCCTGCGCGCCGATTCGAGATTTTCCTCGATCTTACCGGCGATCTTCCACAAAAGATTATTGCGCGTCGTCGCCGAAGAATTATTCCATTCGGGCGCGGCTTTATGCGCCGCTTCAACCGCAAGTTCAGTATCTTCCGCCGTCGAACGCGCGACTTTCGTGAAAACTTTGCCGTCAACGGGCGAAATTATGTCGAAATATTCACCGTTTTTCGGTGGGACAAATTCGCCGCCGATGAAATTGTTATATTGTTCTTTAAATTTTGGTATATCGTGTGATTTTGCTTGTTGTGCCATATTTTTTTGCTCCTTTTAAAAATGTTTTTCAACCAAGTGAAACTTTAGGTTGTTTGTATTATTTGTTGATGAATTTTATTTTACCACTTCCGAAATGATAAAGAATTTTTTTAAATAATTAAATAATAGGACAAATTTACTTTTAATTATATTTTTTGCTTTTTTTATGTTTATTATGTTAAATAATGTTGTTATAATAAACTTTAGAATCAAGCAGTAGATATTTATTATACATACAAATCAAGAGCAGGATTAAATACTTGGTTTTACTCTGCGAACTTAAAAGTCGGTTAGAATTTCGATCCTGTTGTTTTTAAATTATTATTTTTTCTAAGGTGGCAACTGTTTTAAGAGTTTTACCCATCTTAAACACTTACTATTTATTTTACACAATAGGAAGTCTCAAAAAATATCCGCAACAAAAAATTCTAAAAATATGATTGGACTATCAATTGGAAATTACAAAATTTTAGAGCAATTAAACGGAACCGAAACATTTGGCGTTTACAAAGCTGTTGATATGCTGCTCAATCGAAACGTCTATATAAAAGTTCCTGTTCGGGAATTTATGAATCAACCGGATATTGCGGAAAGATTTCGGTTTGAAGCCGCAACTCTGGCAAAACTCGTTCATCCGAATATTCCGACATTGCATTCACTGACGACAGTAAATGAGCGGCTTTTTATGATTACGGAATTTTTGGAGGGCGAATCTCTCGATAAAGTTCTGCGGCGGCAAAGGAAACTTTCGTGTGAAAAAACGGTTTCGATTTTTACGCAGGTGCTTGATTGTCTGGAATTTGCTCATTCCGCCGGAATCGCACACGGTGATTTTAAAACCGACAACATATTTTTGACGGAAACCGGCGACATCAAAGTTTTGGGTTTCGGAATGTCCGAGAATTTCCTCATTGACGAAACGAACGAAAATAATCTGTCGGAACTGACACCGAAAGTTGAATTCAACGCAGGTAAAGATATTTACGCCGTCGGAAAGATGATTTTCGAGACGTTGACGGGCGAAAATTTACCTGCCGACAATATTATTGAAGCAGAAAGGCTTTTGCGTGCGGTTAATCCTGCCATTCCCGAAAAAGTTTTGGAAGCCGTTATCAATATTTTCCGCTTGCAGATGTACGGAAAATTTCAGAGTGCGGCTGCGTTGAGTCGGGAATTGCAGTCTTCCGATTTGAAAACACACGATTTAACAATAGAATCAGATGTTATAATTAACACGGAATTTTTAGGTCGTTCGGGAAATAAGAGTGCCGCCGAATACTCGATAGATTTTTCACGGGATGATAATAAATTCTTTAAAAACGCATTTAAGCGAAGCCGATCAAAAGCGAGTGAAATGCACAAAAATGTTGCCGAAACTCCGGTTAATTGGAAGTTGGCACAGAAAAACATTTGGGTTGGAGGTGCGGGAATTTTAGCAATTGTTGCTTTACACTTCTTTTTTCAATTTTCATTTATCAACAACGACGCTGTAGAAATGGTAAAGGAACTGAATAAACCCGAACAGATTGCTGAAATTAAGCCTTTTGCCGAAGTCGAACAAGTTGAAAAAGTTGAAACATTTCCCGAAATTGATCCGTTTGTTAATCAAATTGATGACAAAGCCGTCAAATCTGAAACAAACTATGAATCAAACGTAGAAGCTAAACCGAAAAAATCCGAATTTGTAAAAAAGCCGGAGATTGTTTCGCAACCTGTTCAGGTTCGACCAAAAACCGCACCGCCGCGCAATGTAAATAGAAATAAAGAGATGAAGGAAACAAGAGCCGAGCGTCTGCGCCGCGCCGAAAAGATTTTGACGGGAGCTTAATTTATATTGAGATATTTTGTTTGAATAAACACGGAATTTGAAATAAAAATGAACAATCCGAATTCTACAATTAGAAAGTTCAGAGGTTTTATAAAAATTGCGACGGTTTGTTTTTTAATTTTTATAACCGGAATCAATTCATTTGCTCAATTCAAAGGCGAACCCGTCAAACAAGACAGGCTTCTCAAAGCACTTCTGTCAAAGCAACTGCAAACCCGCGATATTGTTGCCATAATCAAATCCAACGGTGTGGATTTTAAGTTGACACCGGAATTGATAAAAACTCTCGTCGCCGCCGGAGCGCGTCCGGCGGTCATCAATGCCGTTTCGGAAAATTTGCGTTTAAATATCAATAACAATAATAATAATAATACGGCTTCTACTACGAGAAACCGTAAAATAGACACACCGAAATCGCCTGCACTTACTTATGATGAATTGCTCGAACAGGCGATGTGGAATTACAAAGATCAAAAAAACCCGCAAGATGCCGTGCAGCTTTTAGAAAAGGCGGTCAAAATGAAACCGAACGATCCGGCGGCTTATCAAATGCTCGGTTTTGTTCATCTTTACGGGTTAAATAATTTAACCGAAGCGCGTGAATATATGCGCGAATCCATTAAAAAAGGCGGCAGTGCGGTCTTTCGAGTCTTTCACGACGACAACGGAAATTTCACCAAACGCTGCACGGGTTCGCTTTACATTTCACCCGATGAAATTCGTTATGAATCCGACGACAACATTCACACATTTGAAACTTCGACGATTAATGTTGACAAGATAAAACTCGACCGTGAAACTTCACCAATCTGGAAAAGTCATTCGATTTTCAAAGTTTATCTCAAAATCGGTGATGCCGAAGCGAAATTCAAATTTGCTCCCGTTAGCGGAAAAGAGGAAGAATCAAATATGGCAGTTTTGTTTATTGAAGAATCACAGGCAAAAAGCAGATCAGCGAGTTCAGCGGTGAATTTGTCAAAATAATATTCAAGCTCCCAATGCTCCATAAATTAGGAAAGCACCAAACAATAGTGAAACAAAACCCATCGGTCGAAATTTATCTTTAAATTTTCGGGAAGACCATAACGCAAATTGTCTGTGTTTTGAAGGCGGTGTCAGCAGAAGTCCTGCGCCGACTGCTATCAACAAATACCCGATTGCCGATATTATTTTCGGATAAACTGTTTGATTAGCAAATATGACAAAAAACAGACCAAAGCCAAATCTGCTTACTATTTCGAATGGGTGAAAATATGGTTTTTTGCTAAACTTTACTATTGAATTTGCCCAGTGTTCGGGGTTGATTATCATTATAAGGCTTAACGTCATCATCAATAATCCAAAAAATCCGATAACATACATTAAAAACTCCCAAAAGTATGTGAACAAAATCGTTCTTATACTAATCAACTATTAAGAATTTAGCTCACAGCACCGACGAGTCCCAGTTTTGCGTAAACGTCTTTCAATGTTTCACGCGCAATTAGACGCGCTTTTTCCGCGCCGTTTTTGAGTATTTCATTTAATTCCGCATCCGTGTAAGATTTCGCTTTTTCCTGAAATGGTTTGAGAAATTCAATGACGGCTTCGGCTAGTTCGGTTTTAAAACGCCCGTAACCTTTGCCTTCAAAATTCGCTTCGCATTCTTCGGGCGTTTTGCCGGTCATCAATTGATAAATTGTCAACAAATTGTTGATTGTCGGGCGCGATTCACCAAATTTTATTTCAGTTCCCGAATCGGTTACGGCTTTTTTGAATTTTTTGAGAATCGTATCGGCATCGTCGAGCAAAAATATCGCACCGTTCGCGTTTTCGTCGGATTTCGACATTTTTTTCGTCGGTTCTTGCAGCGACAGGATATTTGCGCCGACGGGCGGAATAAAAGGTTCGGGAACGACGAAAGTTTCGCCGAAATCGCGGTTGAATCTTTCGGCTAAATCTCTGGTCAATTCGAGATGCTGTTTTTGGTCTTGTCCGACTGGAACGAGATTGGTTTGATAAAGCAAAATGTCCGCCGCCATCAAAACCGGATATGTAAAAAGTCCGACTCCGGCGCGTTCCGCACTGCCTTTGCCTTTGTCCTTAAACTGCGTCATCCGTTCGAGTTCGCCCATTCGCGCCACGCAATTTAAAACCCAAGTCAGTTCGGCGTGTTCGGAAACGTCCGATTGAATAAAGATTGTCGAAATGTTCGGGTCAACACCCGACGCGAGATAAATTCGCGCCAAATCCAAAGTTTTTTGTTTCAAAACTTCCGTGTTTTGCGGCAAAGTTATCGCGTGCAGATTGACGATGCAGAAAAAACTTTCGTATTCATTCTGCAAATCCACCCAATTTTTCAATGCGCCGAGATAGTTGCCGATGTGCAGATTGCCCGTCGGCTGTGCGCCGCTGAAGATGCGTTTTTTCATAAATTAAATTGCGTGAAGCAGATAAATAAGTCCGATGTAAAACGGTCTGATGATAAAGCCGAAAAGTCCGACGTAGATGAAAAACATTAAAATCAGAAAGCCGAATTGTTCGAGCATCGAAAAAATCGGTTCGGCACTGTCGGGCATAAACGTCTGCAAAATTTTGCTGCCGTCGAGCGGCGGAAACGGCAGTAAATTGAAAATCGCCAATGACAAATTCAGAAGCATCAAATCGCCGACAAAAATCACGAGCGGATTTGTGCTTTTTTCAAAAAATTCAATCGGCAAAAAACCTTGCGTCATTAGGATTTTTGCCGCCACGATTCCGATTATCATCAAAATCAGATTCGCCAAAACGCCCGCAACCGAAACCATCACGTTTGCCAATTTATAATTCGTCCAATTGCGCGGATTAACCGGAGTCGGTTTTCCCCAACCGATCAGCGGAATCGAACCCAATGCGCCGCCGAGTGCGCCGAAAACAAAGGCGACAATCGGAATCAAAAGCGTTCCAATCGGGTCGGTGTGTGAAATGGGATTCAGCGTAACGCGCCCCAACATATAAGCCGTGTCGTCGCCGAATTTATGCGACATCCAGGCGTGTCCGGCTTCGTGTGCCGAAATCGCCAAGAGCAACACGACCATAAAAATTACCAGATGACTGACCAATTCCGCGATGTTAAATCCTTCCATTTCTTCTCCGTTAAACTTTCCGAAATTTATGCAGCTAAAGCTGAAACTTGAAAAACTTTCAAATTCACAAATTTTTTTGAGGTTAGTTCCAAAACTTTATGAATATGTTGTTTTTACAGATAAATTGTGCCATTCTTTTAGAACAAAACAAAGTTATAAATTCCAAATGTTTTCTAATTTGGAATCAATCCAGAATATGAAAAATTACATTGTCTGCATTGCCAGCGAGTTTAAGGGAAACGAATTTTACGAAGAATGTTACGATGCAGGTTGGCACGTAACATTGGTTACGCGCGAAAACTTGCTCGATTCGCCGTGGTCATGGACGGGTTTGAGCGATGTTAAAACCGTATCGAATCAAGCGACGACGGAAGATTACGTCCGCGCCGTTGTCAATATTGCCGGTCTTCATCCGATTGACCGCATTGTCGGAATTGATGAATTCGATGTATTGACGGCGGCGAAAGCGCGTGAACATCTGCAAATCGAAGGAATGAGCAATTCACACGCGCTGCGTTTCCGCGACAAATTGCGGATGCGAAATCTCGCTTTTGAAATCGGAATGCCGTGTCCCGAATTCGTCAGCGTTTTTAATCCTGATGAAATTAACGATTATCTGGACAAAGTTCCCGCGCCGTGGATTGTCAAACCGCGCACCGAAGTCAACGCTTTCGGCATCAGAAAGTGCGAAACGCGCGAACAAATTTGGGAAACTTTGAACGAACTCGACGCTCGAAATACGTGGCGCGATCATCCGTCGCAATTTTTGATCGAAAAATTTATCGAAGGCAAGGTTTTTCACGTTGATTCGGTCATTGAAAATGGCAAAATCGTGGCTTGCGGTGTCAGTCAATACGGCACAACACCGCTAAAAGTTTCGCATCAGGGCGGCGTTTTTACGACTTCGACAGTTGATTACAAATCGAAGGAACGCAAGGAATTGGAAAAGCTGAATAAAAAACTTTTGAAGGGTTTTGAACATAATCGCGGTGTCGCACACGCCGAATTTTTACAATCCAACGAAACCGGCAAATTTTATCTTTTAGAAGTCGCCTGTCGCGTCGGCGGCGCGTATATCGCCAATGTTTTAGAACAAGCTTGCGGTTTCAGTCTGTGGCGCGAATGGGCAAAACTTACCATCGCCACCGAAGAAAATCCATACAAATTACCAAAAACCCGTAAGGATTATGCCGGAATTACGCTCGCTCTGGCAAATGAAGAACAGCCCGATACATCGCATTACGACGACCGGGAAATTGTCTATCGCGTAACCAAACCAAAACACATCGGTTTGATTTTTCATTCGCGCAAAAATGAAAGAATCATCGAACTTATGCAGGTTTATACGGAGAGAATTTCACAGGATTTTCTCGCCGTCGCGCCGACGAAGGAAAGATATGACGATTGAAATTTGAAATAATTTTAGGCAAAATAAAAAAAAATATGAATGAAATAATAACAATTTCGCCGGATGTTCAAAGCGGAACACCTGTTTTTGCAGGCACCAGAGTTCCCGTCAAAAATTTCTTCGATTACTTAAAAGGCGGCGACACCATTGAGGAATTTTTAAAGGATTTTCCCTCTGTAAAAAAAGAACAACTGTTGAAATTGCTGACTTTGGCAGAACACACATTTACTTTTGCCGAAGCCGAAATTTATGAAGAAAATTTTGCTTGATGAAAATCTTCCAAGACAACTCAAAAATTATTTCTCCTCAGGTTATCAAGTAATTTCAGTTTCGGATTTGGGCTGGCAGTCGAAGAAAAACGGCGAATTACTAACGGCAACGGACGAATTGGGAATTGATAGGACTTTCGCTTTTTGACAAAATGTGATTAAACAGATGTTCTAATGATAACAAAAAATCAATACGTTGAATATCTGTTAAGTACTCCAATCAATTATACTTGTTCCAATTTATCAGAGCATTTGGAGAAAGTCAG
>JBBPXX010000069.1:0-16758 GCA_038200505.1 Pyrinomonadales bacterium
CGACTATTCGACATCTCGGCTTGAATCTACTCAAGCAAGAAAAGAGTTGCAAAAGGGGAATTGAAGGCAAACGCAAGAAAGCAGGCTGGAATGAAAGCTACCTACTTAAAGTTCTCAACTTTTAATGCGTTTGCCCTAGTTTGAGTAATTTTGACTATCGAAAATAGAACTTTTTCTGTTATGATTCGTTTAATGATTGAGAAATTTTTCTCTTTTATTTTTGCGAGGCATTTATGATTCAGTGTCAAAATTGCGGACAGGTCAACACCGAAACGAGTAATTTCTGCCGTTTTTGCGGAACGAAATTTTTGCAAAGTCAGTTTTCAAACGGCAATAATTACGACAACTCACCGCCGCGTCCGTATTCTTGGAAAACCGACGAGTTTCAGGTGTCGGAAACCAAACAGCGCAAAACTCAGCAAGTGAACAGAGTTCAGCCGCTGGTTAATCAAATGCCGCCGCCAAGACCGCAGCCGCTTGCTTATCAGCAACCGAATAATATGACTTACGGTTATCATTGTCCGCGCTGTTCTTCGCAACTTTTGCCGCATTACGAAAAAAAAATATCAACGGCGGGCTGGGTTGTTTTTTCTGTTCTGCTGGTGGTTTTCTTTCCGCTTTTTTGGATCGGTCTGCTTATTAAAGAAGATGTCAGAGTTTGTCCGGTGTGCAGTTTCAGAATCAGCTAAACTGTAAAAATCGGCGAAATTATTTTACATCCAATTTTGTTTCAAGCGCATTTTGCAGATTCTGCGGCAAGTTAGAGAAAAAATTATATCCCGTTTTCTGCTCCAAATCTCTCACGGTTGTTCGATAATCGCGCCAATTTTTACTTCTTATGCCGCTGACATTCGGCATATCAACGGCGATTACCCGCGTATCCGCATTTATATTCAAAAAATCATTTCCGGGCGGAAGAACGACAACGATTTTCCAAAAATCGGTTGGCACGGCGATTTTACTTTTTACTCTTCCGCGCCGATTTCCGTAATGTCCGGCGATAATATAAAGTGTCCCGCCGCGCCGCACCATACTTCGTGAATAACTTTCCAATTTCTCCCACGGACCTTGATTCAAATCCGGCGTTTGCGGGCTGATGTTCGTCATCAAAAACGTCGAACTGTTGGATTCGAGCGAGTTCGAGCGATCAGCCGACGGAGCAAAATGTCCGCGGTCAAAACCGCTTCTCGAATAATCCGAAGGCGTGATATGCTCCCAATCCGCCGGCAAACGGTCGTCGGGACGGAAATCGTTTTGACGCGAGGTTTCGCCCAAATCGTTTCTCGTCAGCCGCCACGCAACCCAATTGGCAAGCGATTCTTGACGATTATATGAAAGCGTATAAAATTTGCTTTCCATCAGATAATTATTGGTGTTCAGCGAATTTGCCGTCGCGCCGCTCGGATTGCCGAATGGCAGATTTATTTGTGCAGAGTTGGGCGACTGAGGAGAGTTCGGCGCAGTCGTTTCCTGTTCGTCGGGATTCGCTTCAGACAGCTTTTCATTGATTTTTTTGCCTGCCCAGACACAAAAAACGATTGCCGCAACAAGTATAATCAAAGCGATAACGCCGCCGATAATTGCTTTACTTTTCATAAACTTTGCAGATTTTATCATAAACGAAGTCGTAAATCGCAAATCGAAATATGACGGAAGATAAGTTAAAATAAAATTGCAATGAGCGAAAAAAAACATTTGACGGCATTTTCAAAAGATGAACTGACTGAATTTGTCAAAAATCTCGGCGAACCGAAATACCGCGCCGCGCAGATTTTCAAAGGTCTGCACGAAAGGCGTATTCTCTCGTTTGATGAAATGACGGATTTGCCGAAAATACTGCGCGAAAATTTGAATGAAACGGCGACGCTTTCGACATTAACGGTTGAATCGCGCTTTGTTTCGACGGACGGAACGCGACGTTTTTTGATGAAAACACACGATAGTTTTCCGGTTGAAACGGTTTTTATTCCGACTGAGAACCGCGATACAATTTGCTTTTCGTCGCAGTCGGGTTGTCCGCTCAAATGTGATTTTTGTTTGACGGCAAAACTCGGTTTGCTGAGAAATTTGACGGCGGGCGAGATTGTCGAGCAGATAATTATTGTGCTTAATGATGTTTATGGAATCGGTGCTGAAACACCGCACGGCACGAACCTCGTTGGAATGGGCGCGGGCGAGCCGTTTTTAAATTTTGAAAATTTAATCAAAGCACTCGAAATTATGAGCGATGAGGACGGACTTTTTATCGTGCCGAATCGCGTTACGGTTTCGACTGCCGGAATCGTACCGAAAATTTACGAATTTGCCAAACTGGAAAATCGTCCGCATCTGGCAATTTCGCTGTCTGCGCCAAATGATGAATTGCGCGACAGATTAATGCCGATAAATAAGCGTTGGAACATTGAAGAACTTTTAAAAGCAGCAAAAGAATTTGAAAAATCCCTGCGGAATAATGAGCGTTTTACATTTGAATACGTTCTGCTCGGCGGCGTAAATGACAGCGACGAACACGCACAGCAATTGGCGAATTTGCTAAATAAATATGAATTAAACCGCATAAAAATCAATCTTATTCCACATAATTCAGCCGAACCTTTGCAATATAAATCTTCGACGCGGGAACAAATCGAGCGTTTCAAAGACATATTAGAAACGAAGGGAGTTTCCGTTTATCTGCGCCGTCCGCGTGGGCGTGATATTTACGCCGCTTGCGGACAGTTAGCGGCGAAAAGCGTGAAAAGTGAAAATATTTAAAAGTTTAAAAATATATTATTGAGAAAAATGAAAACTTTTTCACCTTTTCACATTTAAACTTTTCCACTTTCAAAATCTATGGAAATTCTGATAATCGGCGGCGTTTTGGTCGTGATAATGGTTATTGTTTCGACGCAAATCAAAAAAAGCGCGGCGCAAGCCTTTGAAAGCGAAATTATTGAAACGGAAGATTTCCGGTTGGTCAAACCCGCCGGATTTGTGCATCCGTTGCGTGAGGTTTCAGATTACGCATTTGAAGCATATTCAAAGGAATTCGGCGAAAAAAACGAACGCAATATTTGGCGGGCGCAGGTTTATATAACCGTTTCGGAAGGATTGAATTTTAATGCTGTCTGCAAAAATGTTAAAAAGGAAGACGGCGAAATTCTGTCGGAAAAAATATTGAAAGATACCGCCGACGGTGAAAAAGTTTGTTTGATTGAAAAGGAAATGTCCAAAGATGACACGGAGTTTTCTGAATTTCGGAGGATTGTCGAAAGTCGAAAACAGCAAAAGACTTGCGATTTGAAAATTTTGGTTTTGAAATCGTTTAGAGCTGATTATATCGGTAGAGTTGACGAATTTATGAGCAGTTTTCAATTAAAATGAAGCATCTTGATAAAGGAAAAACACATCAACTATAAGGCAGAGGAAAATTATGAAAAAACTTTTATTTAGCGCAATTATATCTTTATCCTTGATTTTTATAGCGGGCATTTCGGCTGCAATCAACGCTCAGACAATCAACGGTTCAATCGGCACGATCAAACGCGGAGGCGCGGCGAAAGCGACGATTGTGATGGACATTCCGGGCGGTTTGCACGTTAACTCTTATCGTCCGGGCAGCGAATACGCGATTCCGACGGTTATCAAAGCAAGCGCGTCCGGCGCAAAAGTCGGCGCAATTGCATATCCGCGCGGAAAAAATCGCAAACTCTCGTTTTCCGAAGAAACCATCAATGTTTATGAAGGACGCGCCGTTTTCACCTTCAACGTCGCCGTTCCCGCAAAATTCAGAGGAAGCGTCGTAAAAATTCCCGTAACCGTCCGCTATCAGGCTTGCACCGACGAAGTTTGTTATCCGCCGAAAAACAAGGAAATCACTTTAACCGCCAAAGTTCGCTGATTCCGTTATCAAATGAAAAGAAATTTACAAGGATAACAGGATAGACAGGGATTAGAACAAAGTTTTATTAATATCCTATTTATCCTGTTATCCCTGTAAATTTCTTAAAAAGTTCAATTGGAGTTTTTACACGGCAACCGTGCCGCCGCACGAGGAACCACTTCCGGCAGTGCATCCGAAACAATGCGCGGCTGTTTTTATTTGACGATTGACAAATTTTTCGGGCGAAAAATCGCGGATTGTCTGCGGCAATTCTTCCGTTATGCCGAGTTCCAACATTTGGTTGAAATCGCAATCGAAAAGTCGTCCCGTCCAATCAACGCTCAAAGTATTTCGGCACATCAAACCCGAAACAGTTGCCGGATTAAACGCATTGACGAGTTTCTGCATATAACTTTCCTCGTTTTTTGAACGCCGCAGCCAATCGAGATAACGCGCAATCGGCATATTTGTAATCGTGTACAAATTATTGAAAACAATGTCGTAACGATTTTTCAGTTCGCGCCGAAAATCGGCTTCGATGGCAGTTTGTTCGGGCGGCAAAAACGCGCCGACCGGATTATAAACTAAATTCAAAACCAGACTTTCATCAATTCCGTAACCGACGGCGTTTAATTTTTTTAACGCCTCAACCGATTTTTCAAAAACGCCCGTGCCGCGCTGTGCATCAGTTTGAGTTTCGAGAAAATATGGCAAACTGCAAACGACTTCGACTTCGTTTTCCGCGAAAAATTCGGGCAAATCTTTAAAACCTTCTTCAAACATCACGGTCAAATTATGTCTGACCATAATCTTCGCGCCCGTCTTTCGCGCTTCGGTTACAAAATAACGAAAATCGGGAATAAGTTCCGGCGCACCGCCCGTGATGTCGAGTGTCGGAATTTGAAATTTTCGCAAAACTTCCAGACACGCTTCAACCGTTTCACGCCGCATAATTTCCGTGCGCGTCGGCGAAGCGTCAACGTGGCAATGCTTACACGCTTGATTGCAGAGTTTGCCGACATTGACCTGCAAAATTTCGACATCGGTTGAGCATAGGTCGAGATTGTTTTCCGTGAGTTTTTCTTCAAAAGAAACGGGCGAACTCGGAAATGCGGTTTTGCCGTCGCGTCTTGTAATTTGTATTTGTGCGATTGCCGTCATAATTTTTTTGCCCGCGAAATACACGAAAGGAAGATAAGAAATAAAAAACTAAAATTCTTTTTCGTTTCTTTCGTGTATTTCGTGGGCATATTCTTACATCGAAACTTTATCGTGCGCGTTGTGCGATTGAATCCCGTGAATCAACGATGCGCCGCCGCGAATTGCTGATGCTAAGTGCATAGCTTCGGTCATCTGCTCCATGTTCGAGCCGTTTTCCAGACTCGAATTCGTGAACGCTTCGATGCAATACGGGCATTGCACCGTTACGGCAACCGCCAAACCGATCAACGCTTTTTCGCGTTTTGAAAGTGCGCCTTCTTCCTGACAGGCTTGATACCACGCGAGAAATTTCTCAAATAATTCTGGCTTATATTTGGCGATGTCGCCGAATCTGTCCAAATCTTCTTCATTGTAATAGTGCATTTATTGTTACAAAAAACTCCTAAAATTGATTCGTTATCCAAAAAGTCAGAGCCGCAATTATAGCCGCGCACGGCAGAGTTATTATCCACGAAAGCACGATGCCGGAAATGACGCGCAAATCGGCTTGTCTTGTAATCAAACCGATGCCGAACAGCGAACCGACGGAAACGTGCGTCGTCGAAACGGGAACGCCGAGCGAACTTGCGAAAATTACGAGAAAACCCGTTCCGAGGTTTGCCGAAAAAGCCTGCCCGGAATTCATCGCCGTGATGTCGTTGCTCATCGTTTCGGCAACTTTTCGGGCATTTAATAACCCGCCGATTGCCATCGCCGCAGCGACCATCGCCCAACCGAATTTCAAATTTACAGCCTGCGCCGCGAGAAGCAAAGCCGCAATTTTCGGCGTGTCATTCAAACCGCGTGCGAAACTGACGATTCCCGCGCTTAAAAAATGTCCCGCGTCAGTCAACTTTTGAAACGAAAATCCGAGAAAATTCCCGTCGTATCGTTCGATGCAGTTTTCAGTTTCATCAACGGCAAGCGTCAAATTCATATCATTTGCCTGAAAAGCCATCGTATCGCCGCCAATTGTGATCGGCACAAATTCGTTTCCGATGCAAACGCAAGTTTCCTTTGAAATCTTCGCCTGTTTCCGCAAAAAATGCGCGATGCCGTAAATAATTGCGGTAACTATGACCGCCAAAAAAGGACTGACGAGCAGCGGCAGAACAAAACTCGTCTGCAAAGCGGAAAAATTAACGCCGCTTCCAACCGCCATCAAACCCGCGCCGACAATCGCGCCGATCAAACCGTGCGTCGTCGAAATCGGAAATCCCGTAAATGTTGCCAAAATTACGGTTGCGCCCGCGCCGACAGCGACGGCTAACAGGAAATATTCCGAACCTGCCAGATTATTCGGCACAATTCCTTTTCCCGAAAATTTTTCCAAAAGTCCGTTGGCGATAAAAAATGAAACCACCGAACCGAGCAAAGTCGTAACCGTCGCCCAACCAAGCGAGGTTTTATAAGTCGCCGTTTTGCTTCCGTAAATGGATGCAACGCCTTTAAAATTGTCGTTCGAGCCGTTTGAATATGCTAAAAAACAAACCGCCGCAAAGAGCAGTATCGAAATAGTCATATCAACAGCAATCTCCACCATCGCCGCACATTTCGCCCGACAAATCGGTTAAATTATATTCTAAGCCTTTCGATTCGCGCGGATGTCGTTTTGCGGTTCGTTTGCAATCGAATTCCGCCGCGTCTTCAAGCGCGATGTTTTCCAACGGTTCGATTGCCGTAATTTGATCTTTATACGGCTCTTTAGAATAAATCTGAAACGTCTTGTCGCAAACCGCCATTCGTGCGCCGCGTTCGAGAATATGCCCGTCGTCGTCAATGACTTTTTTCCAAGGTCCGTTGTAAATCACGGCTTGATTGCGCTCGAAACATTCGCCTTGTTTGCCTTTGTAAGCGACAATCGTAATTGCACGAAATTCGATTCCTTCAACAACGCGCCACGGTTTTTCATCGCGTTTGACGATTTCCATTCCGTAAAATCCGGCGTTTTCAAAAGCGGTAATAAATGTGTCTTCACGAAACGCGCCCGAAATGCAGCCCGACCAAAGTTCCGCGTCATTTTGCAGATGTTCGGGAACATCTTCGTCTGAAACAATATCGCTGATCGCAACTCGTCCGCCGCGTTTTAGAACGCGAAACATTTCCGCGAACATCTGTTCTTTATATTCGGGTTTGACGAGATTCAAAACGCAGTTCGATAAAATAACATCAATCGAATCGCTTTTAATTAACGGATTTTCCGCTTTTGATTTCGTAACAAAAGATTCGTAAGCAAAAAAATCGTCCGCCGTTTTTATCGGATTTTTTTCTAAATATTCATCAACCAAACTCAAATCGAGCCGTAAATCCTGAATTTTCCCGTAGCGAAATTCCGTGTTGCCGTAACCGATTTTCTCCGCCAATTCGTCGCGGTATTTGTTCGCCAAAGCAAGCATTTCCGTATTTGTATCAACGCCGATTACTTTTCCCGATTCGCCGACAATCTGCGAAGCGATATAACAAATCTTCCCGCCGCCCGAACCTAAATCCAAAACCGTTTCGCCCGTTTTCACAAACGCCGAAGGATCGCCGCAGCCGTAATCGCGTTCGATAATCTCAAGAGGCAAAATCTTCAAATATTGCGGATCATAATCAACCGGACAGCAAAGTGCCGCTTCCTTTTCCTGCGATGCCGCGCCGTAACGCTCGCGCACCGCTGTTTCTATATCAAAATCATAAGCCATAAGTTACCCTAAAAATGTTAAAAAGGCTAAAATTTATTCCTGAATGAAATCTACAATAATTATTATGGCAAAAGTTCCGCGTGCGGGAAACGTCAAAACGCGGCTTCAACCTTTTCTTTCTCCTGCACAATGCGTTTCGCTTTCCGAAGCGTTTCTCGAAGATGCGATATACAAAGCGCAAAATCGTGCAAATGATTTAATAATTGCGTTTTCGCCGGGTTCGGAGCGCGGCTATTTCGCAAAATTTGAAAATAATAAATTCACGCTTCTCGCGCAAAAAGGCGAAAATCTCGGCGAGAAAATGTTCAACGCTTTTCAATTCGCTTTTGCTAATAATTCGGATGCAGTTGTGATGATCGGCACGGACAGCCCGACTTTTCCGGCGGAATTTATAAATCGCGCATTTGAAAATCTGCAAAACTCTGACACAGTTTTGGGCGAATCGGAAGACGGTGGATTTTATTTGATCGGTTTGCGAACTTTGCGAAAGGAGATTTTTGCAGATGTCGAATGGAGTTCGCCTGAAACTTTTGAGCAAACTACCAAAAATATTAGAAACATTGGACTGAAGCTTTTTTGCTTACCGATTTGGTTTGATGTTGATTTTCCCGACGACTTAATAAAATTAAATAAAGATTTAGCGCAGGATTCGGACATTGCGCCGAAAACATACAAATTATTGAAAAAGATTTTATAGTCGGAGCGCGTCTTTAAAAGGATAAAGGCGAAAGGATAAAGGCGAAAGTAAGACAATTTTTTATCCTTTCGCCTTTATCCTTTCGCCTTTAAAGACGCGCTCCGACTGATAAACACTTTCCGTTTCAGCAATCATTCTTTCTAAACCGAATTTTTCTATTACTTGTTTCTGCGCGTTTGCGCCGTAAGTTTTTCGCAAATTTTCATCTTCCAAAAATTCGCCGATTGCTTCGGCTAATCGAAGAGATTCTTTGACGGGAACAAGTTTTCCCGTTCGATTATTTTCAAGCAATTCTTTTGCGCCCGGAGTTTCGGCAGCGACAATCGCACAGCCTGAAGCCATTGCTTCTAAAATCGCCAAGCCGAAACTTTCCGAATGGGAAGCCGAAACGAAGATGTCCAGAGCCGAAAACAAAGGCGCGGTTTCTTCAACCCAATCGAGAAATAAAAAACGATTTTCAAGATTAAAAACTTTTACAAGTCTTTTCAGTTCGCGCCGAAAATCTTTTTTGTAGGAACTTTCTTTGCCGACAATAACGAAATGCGCGTTGGGAAATTTCTGTGCGACAATCTGCGCCGCGAGAATGAAATCACGTTGACCTTTTAAGAGTTTTAATTCGCCGACGATACCGATAAGCTGCGCGTCAAACGAAATATCGTGTTCAAATCGAAATTCTCTTCCGAGTTGTTTTTTATTGACGTTTGACCAATTTTCAATCTCGATGCCGTTTGGAATCATTACAATTTTTTCAGCCGGAAAAGTTTTTTGCAGATTTGCTTCGACGGCGTTTGAAACGGCGATGACCTTTTCAACATTTATTAAAAAAAACTTTTGCAGCGACTTCATCGAAAAAAGAACGTGCCGCGTGAAAACCAATTTTGTCTGCGGCGCGGAACGAACCGCCAAACTCGCCGGCAAATAATCCTTTGCAAGATGCGCGTGGACGATTTCAATATTTTTTTCACGAATGAATTTAGCAATTTTCCGTGCGCTGAAAATATCAACCGAATTTTTAATGTTTATTTCCAAAACATTTTCTCGCGGAAAATTTTGAAGTTTTTCCAAAATCGGCGATTCCGGCGCGACGGCGAGAAACAAATCGTGTCCGCGCATTATTAAACCTTTCGTCAAATCAACGAGATGCTTTTCGCCGCCGCCGAAATTTTTTGCCGATGATATTTGTAAAATTCGCACTTCTTAAATGATAAAGGTAAAAGGAAAATAGTAAAAATAAAAAAAGGCACGCTTCACGAAGGAAACGTGCCGTCAGAGGTTTTTCCCGATTACGGGAAAAACTAAAGTCGTAAAAACTAAAATTGAAAACGCGCCGCAAATTGAATTTGGCGTTCGCGGAAAATTGAATTTCCGGCAGCGTTGGGAACGCCGAAAGTTGAATCATAATTCAATGTTGTGCCTGAAATGCTGTATGCACGGTCATTCAAATCGGTTACGTTGACGCGGTTGAAGATATTAAATCCTTCCGCCAACAATTCCAAATTCATAGTTTCCGTAAATCTGAAACGGCGCGAAATGCGTAAATCCACATTAGCAATTGCCGGAAAACGGAAAGAATTTCTTCCAACTATCGGCAGACGATTGAAACCGCCCGCGCCGAAAATGCCGCTTGTCGTGGCGGACGGTGCGTTGCCGCTGAGATTTGCCGAATACGGACGACCTGACTGAATCGTTACAATCGGAGAGAATGTAAATCCGCCAAAAATCGCTCTGCCAAAATTCGAATTTTTTCCAACTCCGAATAATGTTGCCGGAGCATAGACTGCACTTGCCACAAAACGGTGCGGAATGTCGAAGTTGGAAGGTCCGTCTTCATAACTCAAATTACTCGGATTGAGCGGCACGTTGCCGGTGGTGAAAGTTTGCGAAATTTGTCCGGTATCTCTGCTTTTTGAGAATGTGTAACTGGCTTGAAACTGCAAACCTTTGGTCAAACGGCGATTTGCCTGTAAAACCAAACCGTAATATCGGGATTTAACGGTGCTGCGGATTTCCGTAATACGTCCGAAATTAGAATTCGGACGGCTTCCGACATAACGCGGAATTGTAAAAACTTGTCCGCCGAAAGGTCCGCCGTTGACTGTGTAAGTCGTCGAACCTGTCGGAAAAGGCAAATTTGTATCAACAAAAGTCGGCAAAGCCCGTCCGATGCTAAACAAACCGGAAATTGAAACTACCGTGTTTATGGCAACCTGACGTTCGAAAACAATGTCAGCCTGATTGATCAGCGGATTTTGCATATTATCGCTGAAAACTACGATATTTCCGCCGCCGCCGCTGACATTTGCAGGCGCGGCAGATAAAACATTCGGATATGTCGGCGAACCGGCATCAGTTCCTCGGAAAAATACTTGAACCTGACTTCCCGCAACGCCGGTATTAGTGATGGCATTGGAAATGGTCGAGTTAATAATTCGTCCGTAATAAATGCCGTAACCACCGCGAATCGAAGTTTTACCGTCGCCTGTTATGTCGTAGGCAAGTCCGACACGCGGTCCGAAATTATTTTTGTCGCTGGGGAAATTAGCTGTTCGCGCATCTAAAGAATTCGGAAGCTGCGAATCAGGCAATTGTTCATATTCGTAACGCAAACCCAGGTTGACGGTCAAACGCGGTGAATAACGAAAATCGTCCTGAACAAAAAAGTTATAATCTCTCGTTGAAAACTCAAACGCGGCTGTTCCGAACCCCTGATTGAACGAAGAATATCTTTTTTGCGAAGGGTCTGCGAAATCCGTCAAATAGTCGGCTAAAGTGCTGTAACTGTAAGCACCGCCTTCTTGAAAAAGATTGTCCAATACATCCGAAACATTATTAAAATCACCGCCGAATTTGACGGTATGTCTGCCGCGAATGACGGTTACGGAATCGGCAAATTGATAACGCTTTTCGTCAGGGTATGCGCCGCGATTAAGAAAATTCGGTTTTCCGATTGTAAATCCGTTGCCGCCGCCGATGCTGGCTGACGGCGGAAATCCGCCCGGTCCGGTGGTCGGTTCGCCCGGAGCCGGGGCTTGAGCGAGTTGACGTTCGAGATCGCGTGAATATTGGAATCTGGCTTCGTTGAGGACGGACGCGCTGACGTTTGAATTCAAACGTAAATTAAGCGTATCAATATTAACAAAGTCACTGCCGAAACTGGCGATTCCGCGTGAAACCACCGGCTGTGTCTGAACTCCGGCGGGGGAATCCCAGCGAAGACGATTGTAAACCGCTGAAAAAGTATTTTTTGAATTGATAACCCAGTCAATTTTCGGCAAAAACAACGTCTGATCGCCTTTGCGCGGCGTTTCGCCTGTCAAACTTCGCAGGAAAGCGAGTCCGTTATTGGCTTGCACCTGTGTAATACCGCGCATAGCTAGAGTGCGACCTTGCGAATCGGATGAGGTAGGTGAAACAGTAATCGGGTTCAAAAATGTCGGTGTGCCGGTTGCCGCAACGCCCGGAAAGTTGCGTTTTTGTTGGTCATAACTGAAAAAGAAAAACAATCTGTCTTTTATTACCGGACCTCCGACGGAGCCGCCGAATTGTTGTCTGCGATCAGTCGGTTTCAATCCGACGATTTGCGATGTGCCGGATGAAGTCAACACATTTTGAAAAGAGAAGGCATTACGCGCACCGAGTTCGTTATCTCGAATATAATAAAAAGCAGAGCCGTGAAAATTGTTTGTTCCGCTTTTGGTTACTGTATTGACGACACCGCCGGCGGCGCGTCCGAATTCGGCTGAGTAATTTGACGTATTAACCTGAAATTCCCGCACAGCGTCCTGACTAATTGAATAATTGATGCGGGTTCTGCCGCGCTCTTCCGAAAAGAAGGCTTGGTTGTTATCTCCGCCGTCAACAGTGCTGTTGTTTAATAAACCTGAAATGCCGCGAAAACTGATTAATCCGAAGTTGCCGTCAGGCGCAACGCCGGGCGTAAGCAAAACAAAGTTTGAAGCGCGGCGACCATTAATCGGAAGTTCGTTGATTGATGTTTGATTAATATTGGTTGCAAAATCCTGCGAATTTGTATTAATAACGGGTGCTTCCGCCGTTACCTGAACGGTTTCGGTTGATCCCTGAACGCTCAGGGGAATATCGAGTCCCGTAACTTGTCCGACTTCGACGACGACATTTTCCTGTCTGAACGGCGCGAAACTGCCGGAAGTAACTTCTACCGTATAAGTTCCGGGTTCGAGACTCGTGATGCGGAAAGTTCCGTCCGCCGTTGCTGTTTGTGTCTGCGATTTGTTTGTTCCTGCGTTAGTAACCCTAATGGCTGCATTCGGCACAACCGCGCCTTGCGGGTCGCTGACTTTGCCGCGAATCGCTCCGGCGACGCTGGATTGGGCGGAAATTTGTCCGATTCCCAGAACCAGACAAAAAATTGCCACTGCTAAAAATTTAATCGAATATTTTGTAGTCATTCTTTTTTTTGACCTCTTTTTTATTAAAAATTGCGTTTTTGAAAATAAAAATAAAACGAGATATTTTGAATTTTGAATTTTTATCTTAAATTTCGGATTTTTAATCGTAAAAATTCTGTCATCAATCTCTCTTTGCTAAACTTAAAATGCCCGTTTTATTTTGTTAAGTATATTTGTTGCACACTTTTGATGTTTTAACAGTTGAAATTAAAAATGTTTTTTTGCAAAAACCAAAAGTATTAGAATTTTGCTATGCAAATAGAGTTCCTTAATTTTCAAACATTACCTTGCCATTCTGAACATAAAATTATCTTAAATCGAAGTTAAATTCTTGTTAATTAAATTTTGTTCATTTGAATAAAAGGATGACCGGGTTTTTGAGTATATTCCGGGATTATATTTTAGATAACGGAATATATTAAATGATTTTCTGCTTTATATTGACGAATGATCTATTGAAAATAGCCGTGATAAATTGTTCAATGCAACTTTTATTTTTCTTTTGCGTTATTAAATCCGGTAAATCATTGATGAAAATTAGTTTTATCATTTACTTCAGCCGAAAATTGATGTTCCGGCTGAAGTAAAACGGGCGGTTTGAGCGGATTCAAATCATTTTCACTAAAAATAGCTTGAAAATAATTTAATAATGAGAGTCAATTCCTATTGTTTTAACGGTTATTTTAAGATTTTTTACTCTTGAGCGTTTTGAGCGTTTTATGGATACTTGACTTTTTTATAATTGTGGATTAGATTTATTCCGCAATATAAAAGTTGCCTAAAGTTGGAAAACTTTTGAAAGTTAAAAGGTACAGAAAAAGGGGGAAGTTAAATTATGTCTAGATTAGCGTATTCGGGAATTGAAAATAAAACACATTTGCATCAGCGGATTACGGCAAGTTTAACGGTGCAGGCGAGTTGGGTTGATTCCGATACCGGAAACATTGTATTTGTTGAAGGTATGACGGAAAATCTCGGAGAAACGAGCGCACTGGTAAATTTGAATATTTTGCCGCCGGTGGGAAGTGAAGTTAAACTGCGAATTTATGATGAAGAAAAAACAATCATCGAAGTTCCGACGCACGTTATCAGGGTTGAACGCGACCCGGGCAAACCGTTAGCCGCGCTTTCGATTTTGGAAAATTTGAAAAAATGGAGAGCCGACGCTTTGACCGCCGCGCAAGATTGGGTAACGCGAAATTGGCAGTTAAATTACGAGGAAGAATGGATTAATTAATTTTAGCCATCATTCATTTAACTAAAAAGCGGGAAAGATTTTTAATAAATTTTTCCCGCTTTTGTTTTATCTCAAAAGCGAACGAAAGAAAGATTTGCCGCATCATTATAAACAATGAAAAAGTTAGTTTCCGTTATATTAGTTTTATTTTCGATAAGTTTTACTTTTGCCCAAAGCGGTCAGCAAAAACCTTTGCCGCAGACCGAATACGTCAAAATGCTTTACGATTTGCAGAAAAATCCGGGCAGTAAAGACGGTCTGATCGAAGCGATTCGCAAACGCGGCATCGGTTTTGACCTGACCGACGGTTTGCGCGGTTTGACGAGAACAAAAAGTAAAAACGACAGCGAATTACAGCGAACTTTGGAAGAAGCGAATCGCCGCCGCCAAAATCCGAACGCGGCACAACTTCCTGCTGAAAAAGAAGCTAAAGAAGTTTTAGAAAAAACACGCGCCAATACGTTGGCGGCAGTCGAAGAAATGCCGGATTTCACCGTTAAGCAACTTGTTTCGCGTTCCGCTGCGTATGCCGGAACGAATAATTATCGCAGTCTTGACCGTTTGGTTGTCGCCGTCAATTATCGTTCGAGCGGACAGGAGGAATACAAACTTTTGTCGCGCAACGGAGTTTTGGAAAATAGTCCGACATCGAAACAAACTTACAGCGAAGCCGGCGGAACGAGTTCGACGGGCGAATTCGTCACGGTTTTGGCGAAAATTTTTAAGCATGAAAGCGATACGAAATTTGAAACGGTTGACACGGATACGATTCGAAATCGCTCCACAATTATTTTTAGTTACTCGATTGTTCGTGATAAAGCAAGACAGCAAATAACCGCGTCGGGCGCGTTTGACGATTCGGTGATTACGGGAATGGAAGGCAAAATCTGGATTGACCGCGCCGATTTTCGTGTTCTTCGCGTAGAAAGCGCGGCAACCGAAATTCCCGAAAGTTTCCGCATTCGTTCGGCAAATCGCACGATTGATTACGATTGGGTTACGATTTCCGATGAAAAATATCTGCTTCCGCTGCTTTCCGACGTGCGTTTGACTTCGAGAGAAGGCAATCAACTTTACGAAACGCGAAATGTGATTCGGTTCAAAGATTATCAAAAATACGGTTCGGAAGTTAAAATTGTCGTAGAAGACGACGCGCCGGAAGAAAAACCCGAGCAGTGAAAAACTAAAAAATTATGGGACAGCTAATCATCGAAATTCCGTTTGAAATAACGCGCCGCTATCAAATAAAAAACGTCAAACTCGCCGCCGATGTGCTGGCAAAACTGGATATGTTGTCTTTGGGCAAAAATCCGACGCGCCGACAACTTGAAGATTTGGAGGATTTGATAGCCGCCGAAGAATCTTATGCCGAAGAAGGGCGAATCAGTTGGGAAGACTTAAAAGCCGAACTCGATTTATGAAATATCAAGTAGATTTCAAACCTTCAGCGGCGCGGGAACTTAGAAAACTGCCGAAAGATATTGCAAAACGAATTTCAAAGAAAATTGATTCTCTCGCCGACAATCCTTTTCCACGCGGATATATAGAAATGAAAGGTTCAAAAGAATTTTATCGCGTTAAGGAGGGCGATTATCGAATTATTTACACGGTTGAACACGGCGAACTCATAATTTTAGTCGTCCGCATCGGACACCGCCGCGAAATCTACCGCTAAAGTTAAAGAGCAAAATAAGCGGCAAGCGCAGGAATCAGAAGCCACAATAATCCTTTGATGAGAAAAAACATAAAACCCGCCACGCCGAAGCGTTTTACCAATTTGATGAAGAGATTTGATTTTTTTGACTCTTGATTTTCCTGCATTTTCATTTAAAAATAACTTTTTTGTCCGAATATTTCAAATTGTGCGAAATTATGTGCTTTATACGGTTATGAAAAAACGAATACAAATATTTATAATTTTATTCGGCTGGCTGATTTCAGTTTCCGTCGCCGGAATTTCAGCTCAAACCGCGCCGCCGAAAGAAGAAAACAAACGTGAGGCTGATTTGATAGAACTAATAAAACTCGACAAAACCATCAAACTCGACATTCGTTACGCACGTTCAGATAACTTTGTCGGCAAACCCGTCTATACGGAAGCGCGGGCGTTTATGCAGCGTCCAGCCGCCGATGCGATTGTCAGAGTGCATCGAAAATTAAAAGCGAAAAATCTCGGTTTAATCATTTTTGACGGTTATCGTCCGTGGTCGGTTACAAAACTTTTTTGGGAAGTTGTTGAAATAGACCAGCGAAAGTTTGTGGCAAATCCCGAAAAAGGCTCGAAACACAATCGCGGCTGTGCGGTTGATTTGAGTATTTACGATTTAAAGACCGGCGAACTGCTCGAAATGCCGTCTGATTTTGATACTTTTACGGAAAAAGCGAGTTCCGATTACAAAGGCGGAACGGCAAAACAACGCGAAAATCGTGATTTGCTTCGCGCCTTGATGGAAGCCGAAGGTTTTACCGTCAACAATAATGAATGGTGGCATTTTGATTATAAAGATTGGGAAAAATATGCGATTTACGACATCGCTTTTGCGGACATCAGAAATAAATAAATGTAACGCAGTCGTCCCGACTGCTGTTGTGAATGCGTCCCGCACTCACGTTTCCACCGCTTAAATTTTCACACGGAAGCGGGACGCATC
>JBBPXX010000070.1:0-26669 GCA_038200505.1 Pyrinomonadales bacterium
AGAATTTGCTACAGATGCACACAGATAAATGCGGATAAAAACAAGATAAAGCCAAAAGAATTTGAATAAATCAATGACTTATCTGTCTTTATCATCTTCAATCAGTGTGCATTGTATGTTAAGAAATGAGTTCCAAATGTAATAAGTTGGACTTAGTGGAGAATGACGGCTTTGAGTATGTATTGCTTCTTCTAAAACCGCCACAGAGCTTAATGCGTCATTCTCCCCTTGAAGGCTTATCCCGAACAGTTGTCCGGAACTTTGATTCCGTATTCTGCAAGTTGGAGAAGTTGCCTATCTTAGACTTTTTACTTTATTGCAATGAACAAATTTAACCAAATTTCCAACCGACAAACTTTCGTCGGCATTGATGCTCGAACCATCGCTTATTATGGCAGAATCGCCGATATTCAAGCCAAACCATTGCCATCGGACGAGTTACGCCATCTAAACGTCTCAACGACTCGGCGCACCCAACTGATCGAAATGCGGATTGCCGAACAAAACCGTCTTGATGTTTCGCGTCTTGAAATGCAGAAAAACATCAAAAAACATCTTTGCTGGTTAGAATCTCAGATCGAATACATCGAAACCGAAATTGACGCTTCAATCAAGGATGACCAAGCACTCCGGGGAAAAGACGAGTTGCTGCAATCGGTTCCCGGTGTCGGCAAAGTCTTGAGTTCGACATGGCTGACGCAACTGCCGGAACTCGGCATATTATCAAATAAAGAAATCACGGCACTGGTCGGAGTCGCGCCGTTTCCACGCGAAAGCGGTAATTGGAAAGGCGCAAGATTTTGTCAGGGCGGCAGAAACTCCGTCAGACAAGTTCTCTATATGGCGACTATTTCAGTCCCGCGCTTTGATCCGATTATCAAACAGTTTTACGAGCAACTGTTGGAACGCGGCAAACTCAAAAAGGTCGCCTTGATTGCCTGCTCAAGAAAATTGATGACAATCTTGAATGCGATGATCAGAAATAATTCTAACTGGAACCCAAAAACTGAATCATTTTCGGTTTGACTTTTAACACAGTTGCTCTGTGGTAAAACCATTATCAATTTTCTAATCAAGACTCAGGCTAACAAACTTAAACCGCCTGCTACCGCAGACGGTTCTGACCTGTCAACAAAATTTATGTCAATTTATGAAAATTTTCAGCCGTTGAATTTTGATGAAATAACTACCTACAAACTCGCCTCGCGTCCGAGCAAAGTTACCGTCGAAAACTTTGCCGAGCCGATTGAAAAAGAAGATTCGCTCAAGGAATTTCTTGAAAAACTGCCTGATGTTTTAGCTGTAAAATCGTTGCGCGAACTCGCCGCGCAAATCAGACGCGCCAAAGAATTAGATAAACCGATTGTGCTGGGCATCGGCGGTCATATCGTTAAAACCGGACTTGCGCCCGTAATTATTGACTTGATGAAGCGCGGATTTGTTTCCGCGATTGCGTCAAATGGTTCGGTTTTAGTTCACGACGCGGAAATTGCGCTCGTCGGTTTTACGAGCGAAGACGTTGACGCAACTTTGGGCAAAGGCGATTTCGGCGCGGCACAGGAAACGGGCGAAATCTTAAATGCGGCAGCGAAAAACGGAATGAATAACAAAATCGGTTTAGGCGAAGCAATGGGCAGGAAAGTTTTGCAATTAAATCCACCGAATGCCGATGTTTCCTTGCTTTGCCAAACTTATAAACAAAAAATTCCATTCACCGCGCATCTGACAATCGGCGCGGACATCGGACATTTTCACAGCAGTTGCGACGGCGCGGCTCTCGGCGCGGCTTCGCACACGGATTTTAAACTTTTTTGTTCAATCATCAAAGAATTAAACGGCGGCGGAGTTTATTTGAATTTGGGTTCAGCCGTCGTTTTGCCGGAAATTTTCTTAAAAGCCGTTACAGTTGTGAGAAACTTAGGTTTTCCGCTCGAAGATTTTACCACCGCAAATTTTGATTTTATCCAGCATTATCGTCCAACAACAAATGTCGTCCGCCGTCCGACAGCAAACGGCGCAGGACGCGGCTTTTCGATCACCGGACATCACGAAATTATGATTCCGCTACTTGCTGCTCATATTCTATGTGATTAATTTTCGCCTTTATCCTTTCGCCTTCATCCTTTACTTCGCTGTCATCCAATTTTTGCCCGCGCCGATTTCAACCGTCAATGGAACATCCAATTCGACGGCGTTTTCCATTTCGCGTTTGACGATTTCCATCGCTTTTTCGACTTCATCATCCGGCGATTCGAGCAGAAGTTCGTCGTGAACCTGCATAATCATTTTGGTTTTTAGATTTTCGCGGCGCAGCGCATCTTCGACTTTTAGCATCGCCATTTTAACAATATCGCTCGCCGTACCTTGAATCGGCATATTGATCGCCTCGCGTTCGGCACGTCCGCGCACATTGTGATTGCGGTCATTTATCGAAGGAATATAACGCCGCCTGCCGTAAATCGAAGAAACATAGCCTTGCTCTTTGGCGATTTCCGGCGTTTCTTCCATAAACTTTTTGATGCCTTTATAAGTTTCGTAATAATCTTCGATAACTTGTTTGGCATCACTGCGCGAAAGTCCGACGCGCTGCGAAAGTCCGTAGGCTTCGACGGCATAGGCAATGGCGAAATTGACGATTTTTGCCAGACGGCGTTTTTCCTTTAAATCCTTTTCATCATTTGCGCCGAAAACGAGTTTCGCCGTTTGCGCGTGAATGTCTTCACCGTTTTGAAACGCTTCGAGCATTCGTTCATCGCGTGTGATATGCGCCAACAATCTTAATTCAAGTTGCGAATAATCGGCGGAAATCAATTTGCAACCGCTTTCGGGAATAAATGCGCGGCGGATTTGCTGTCCGAGTTCGGTGCGAATCGGAATATTCTGCAAATTCGGGTCTGACGAAGATAATCTGCCCGTCGTCGTAACGGTTTGATTCAAATTGCCGTGAATGCGTCCGTCGTCGTCAATCAGTTTCGGCAGCGCGTCGGCGTAAGTCGCTTTTAATTTGTCGAGTTCGCGGTAATCAATAATAAATTGCGCGATTTCGTAAGTTTCGGCGAGTTCCATCAAAATATCTTTGCTTGTCGAAACTTGTCCTGTCGCCGTTTTTTTACCGCCCGCGATGTTTAATTCCTGTAAAACTTCGCCGACTTGTTTCGGCGAAGCGATGTTGAATTCGCGCCCCGAAATGGCGAAAATCTTTTCGCTCAAACCTTCGAGTTCGGTTGAAATAAAATCGGAAAATCCTTTTAACGCTTCATCGTCAACTTTTAAGCCAGCCATTTCCATTTCAAAAAGCAGCGGCACGAGCGGCATTTCGATTTTTGTGTAAATTTCTTCGAGATTATCTTCTTCGATTCTTTTACGAAACTGCGGCGCGAGTTGGAAAGTGAAATCGGCGTTTTCAGTCGTGCGATATTGATTTTCCGTCCAACCTTCGGGAATTGTGCTTGAAATTTCCTGACCTAAATTAAGTTGCGCGAGTGTCGCCAAGTCGTACTTTGAACGGCTCGAATCAAGCAAATAAGCCGCGATCATCGTGTCGTCTTCGACGGCTTCGGGCGTAATTCCTAGTTTATTCAAAACCGCCAGATTGCATTTGTAATCGTGAGTAACTTTTTCGAGAAAACCATTGGAAAGAATGTCTTTTAATTGACCGACGGCTTCATCTTTGCCTTCGGCGAAATTTTCCAGATCAACGTAGTAACTCGCGCCCGCGCCGGTGGCAATCGCCACGCCGAGAGGTTCGCGTTTAGCGTAAGAATCGGCTTTCGCGCCGGAATTCGTGTCGTCGGCGATAAAACTCCAATGTTCTGTTTCCCACAAACGGCGAATCAATTTGTCCAATTCTTCGCGTGTTTTGATTAAATGGTAACGTCTTTCGGTTTCGACAATCGGCGCACTTATCCCGTCAAAAAGCGGCGCGGAATCGGCAAATTCGCGTGTTAATGAAGTAAATTCCAATTCACGAAAAAGCGCGTAAGCCAATGGACGATTCGGCTCATTGTGTTTTAATGCTTCGAGGTCGAGTTCAATCGGAACTTCCGTGTGAACAGTGGCGAGTTCGAGAGATTGGCGAATTAAATCCTGATTGTTCTGCAAACTTTCGCGGTAAGTTTTGTGCGTTACTTTTTCGGCATTTGCCATCGCATCTTCCGCCGAACCGTATTTCAAAATTAATTTCACCGCACCTTTTTCGCCGATTCCGGGCGCACCGGGAATGTTGTCAATCGAATCGCCCATCAAACCCAAAAGGTCAATAATTTTTGTCGGCGGCAGACCGAATTTATTTTCAACCCACGCTTCATCGCACCATTCGACGGGCGGCACGGGCGTTTTGCGCTTGATATTTTGCGAATTCTGCCGCATACAAACAATCAGCGGATCGCGCACGAGTTGGCACAAATCCTTGTCGTTGGAAACAATGACGGCTTGCATTCCTTTTGCCTGAACTTTGTTTGCCAGCGTTCCGATCAAATCATCGGCTTCAAATCCGTCGTATTTTAAAATCGGAATGTCGAAGGCTTCGCAAACCTTAACGATATAAGGCATTTGCGAAGACAAATCATCCGGCATATCGGGACGATTCGCTTTGTAATCGGCGTAATTATCGTGGCGAAAAGTCTTTTCAGCGGTGTCGAAAACGGCGGCGATATAATCCGGTTTTTCATCATCGAGAAGTTTCCGCAGCATATTTGTAAAAACAAACACGGCTTGCGTAACCTGACCTTTGGAATTTCGCAGAGGTTCGCCGCCTTTTCTGCCCATCGGCGCGAAAAAGGCGCGGAAAATATGCGACATCGTATCAACTAAAAATACTCGTTTCGGGTTTTCTTGCGACATAATTTTTGTGAAATAAGATTTTATCACAGAGAAAAGAAAGTAGTGAATGATAAATCTTTTTCTTATGTCGAGTAAATTTGTCGAGTAAATTAATTTGTCAGATATTGTTTAATTATTGATTCGAGTTTTTCAACGTCAATCGGTTTGTCCAGTAAAGCGTTACAACCTGCATCAATCGCCTGTTGATAAATATATTGCCCGGAAGCGGTGAACGCAATTATCGGAATTTTCGCGGCTTCCTTAAATTGCCTGATGAGTTTTGTGGCGGAAATTCCGTTGACAAGAGGAAGTGCCATATCCATTAAAATAAGGTCGGGAACTTGTCGTTTGACGCTTTCGACGGCTTTCCATCCGTCTTTTGCTTCCAAAACATTATGACCGAGTTCTTCAAGTAAAAACTTTACAAGAATTCGCGTGTCTTCATAATCATCAACGACGAGAATAGTTTTTCGATTTGTAATTTTTTGATTTTCAGAATTCATACAAAAGAATGTTGAAGCAATTGCAGTGCCACGTATAAAAGTTTTTGAAATATTAAGATTGATTCGGCATTTTTAGTGTGAGCGCAGTGAACGCGCAAGCAAACCTATTCCACCGAACAAAAGCACGAGCATTATCAAACAATCCCATTAGTTTAATTTCCTCGTCTTATTACTCTAACATTTTTATAGAAGTTCAAAAGATTTAATTTTTGCGGCTGTGAGTGAGGTAAGCATTCACGCAAAAATATGTTTGATTAAATTGTTTTGCAGATGGAGCGCGGGCAGCCTTGCCTGCGTGTTTTCTTTTTAGACGGAGCGCAGGCAGCCTTGCCTGCGTGTTTTCTTTTTACTCTGACATACGCAGGCAAGGCTGCCTGCGCTCCACAACCTAATCTATTTTTGTTCGAGTGCTTAAAACCGAATACTTAATATTGCTCTAAATTTCGGGCAATGCTTTCACTATTTTCGTAGTTTCCAAACTTACGGTAACAATTTTCTTAATCAATTTTACGATATATTGTTTATCGTCTTCGCGGTTCGGGTCGTTTGTTATTCCTGAGCGTTTATCGGTTGAAACTTTCTATTGGTCAACAATCCAATCTAATGCCGAACGGTTTCCCAGACGGTATGCGTGCGCTTCAAATGGTATTCCCGCCAGAGTCAGAAAATCGTTATAGACAATCTGCGTTTTGTCTTTGTTGTATTTCATTTTCCCGACGCGCCAATTGAATTGCTCCGAATCGTTTTCAATCATTTCAAGCGGATATTCGGCTTGTGTTTCGCAATTTATGTGCAGGTCGGCAAGTTTCTTTCCTGCGTTAGAAAATTTATGAAATTCCGGCGCGTAAGGAATTCTCGTTTCGCTTCCCAATAACCGTGAGCAAGTGTAAATTGGTCAACCAACGCGCCGTCAATCGAAATCCGTTTGCCGAATTTCTTTTTCTGATATTCGGGAACAAGCGTCCAATTGAATTGTTTGCCGCAACTTTCGAGCAAAGTTTGAAAAGCCGAACGAACCGCGCCTTCGTGCTTTACCGCCAAATGTTTGAATTTCTCTAATGCTTCGTAGTATTCAATTACGGGTTTGTAAGATTTTTTAAGATTTAATTTATCCATTTTTAATCGAAAATATAAAGGTTAAGCACTCGAACAAAAATTAAGTTAGGTTGATTGGAGCGCGGGCAGCCTTGCCTGCGTGCGTCATAACAAAAAGTAAACACGCAGGCAAGGCTGCCCGCGCTCCATCTGCAAAACAATTTAATCAAACATATTTTTGCGTAAATGCTTAATTGCGAAAACATCATACTTTTTTTACCATTAGATTTACAAACCGATTGGAGCGCGGAAATCTTGCCCGTGTTCCGACTGGGAATAATTTCTCTTACGGCGTTTGACAGTAAAAGTTTATTTGAGATACTCTACTTCTTTCGTTATCGGTTGAGAGCGTGATATTTGAAGAGTGATTTTTTGTATTTGGAACTTATTTACTTGGTTTTATACTTCCGCTTTTTGTGGTCTGTTCGTCTAGGGGTCTAGGACACCGCCCTTTCACGGCGGCGACACGGGTTCAAATCCCGTACAGACTACCATCTTTTTTTTGTCAATCCGCATCAGATTTGTTAAACCCATTCGCTTGCATCGGTAAGCGAATTTTTTGTTTTTGGAGAGAACTATGTTTAAAAAATTCATTTACGCCTTTATTTTACTGTCAATTTCACTAATCTCGATCCACGCGCAAACGGCTAACAAAGTTACTGATACGGTAATGATTCTGCCGTTTGAAAATGTTTCAAACAAAGCGGAGTTTAATTGGGTCGGCGAAAGTTTTGCCGATTCGTTGAGCGATTTGCTGAAAGTTCCGAGTCTGAACGTCGTTTCCAATCAGGAACGCAAACTCATTCAGCAAAAACTGCGCGTGCCGCTGACAATTTTGCCGAGTCTGGCGACTGCTTTGAAATTGGCGCGTGAAGCCAATGCGACGATTTTGGTTGCCGGAAAATATAATATCGTTCCCGCGCAAGGCGACATTGCGGCGACGGTTGAAGTTACGGCGAAAATTATTCGTGTCAACGAAGGCAGATTTTTGAGCGAAGAATTTCCCGACGGCAAACGAGTTGTGCGCGATATAAAATTAAACGACGCGCTCGGAAATCTGCAAACCGTCGAAGGACAAGTTGCTTATCAAGTTCTTTATCAGCGCGACAAAGCTCTGCCGTTTTCGCAAAACCAGTTTATCGAATCGGCAAACAAAATTCCGGCACGCGCTTTTGAAGCATATATTAAAGGTTTGCTAACGCCGGAATCGCAAACGCAGACGCGCGAGAACTATTATAAAAATGCGCTGCGAATTTACGCCGAAGAAAAAGACGGCGCAACATATTCCGATGCCGCACTCGAACTCGGTTATGTTTATTTGAATCAGAAAAAAAACAGCGACGCGATCGAGTATTTTTCGCGTGTTCCGCAGGAAAGTTCGCAATATGCGGAATCGGCGTTTTACACGGGTTTGATTCAGTGGCAGCAAAATAATTTCGAACAGGCATTAGCCGTTTTGCGCCCGTTAGCGGAAGATTTGAAATTGACGAGCGTTTACAACACAATCGGCGCGATTGCCGTGCAAGCCGCGCTCGCGGAGAAGAAAAATAAAGGCAAATCCGACGCGCTTTTAGCCGAAGGTTTGGAGTTTTTGAAAAAAGCGGCAGATTCCGCGCCTGACGAATCGAACGCGCGTTTTAATTATGGTTTCGCATTATTTCTAAATAATAATTACGCCGAAGCCGCCAAAGAATTGCGTCCGGTATTAGCAAACAATTCGCGCGACGGCGAGGCATACTTCGTGCTTGCAAAATCTTTGGAAAAAACGGGCGATACGTCCGCCGCCGATTTTGACAATCAGGCGCGGCGTTTTTTATCTGAAAATAATAAGTATGCCAAACTCGAAAGTGATTGGAAGAATTCAAAAATTAACGGTATAGATTTGCGAATCGCGCAGCCGCCGCGTAAAGATTTTGTCAGCGTCATATTGATAAAAAGACAATCTGCTCCGGTTCAAACGACGCAGAGCGAAACCGATAACTTACTGACGCAGGCACGAACGCTTTATAAAAATGGCAGCGATGACGAAGCAATTGTTATTTTAAGTAAAATTTTGGTGAGCGAACCGATGAACGCCGAAACATATCTTTTGATCGGCAACATTCTTTCGCGGCGTGGAGATTTAGATCAATCCGCCGCCAATTTCAAGACCGCGCTTTTTTGGAACAGCCGCTTGATTGACGCGCATATCGCGCTCGGAAAGATTTTTTTACAGAAGGGAGATTGTTTGCAGGCGAAAAATTATTTAGCTTCGGCTCTGGCAATTGACGCGGAAAATCAAGATGCAACCGGTTTGCAAAGACAGGTTGAAAGATGCGGCAAATAGTATTTTAGGGATTTAAATGATCAGAAATTGTCGATGTTCCAAATAGTGTAACTTTTATCCGAAATTTAAGACCAAAAGCACTTGGATTTCTGAATAAAGAAAATGAATTTTACCTTTCAATTTTATTTTTATTCCGATGTTTATTGGATTTGGAATCTGAAATCCGGCATTTGGAATTTGGAATCAAACTTTGGCACAAGACGTGCAATATACAAAAGTGGCTAGCTTATTGAAGTTAAATAAGACCCCGCCGCCAACTCTTCTCCGAGCGCAGTATGCTACTGCACTTGACCACCTTCCGAGCGTTCCTTCAGTTATCTTTCCTATATGAGCCTAGTCGAAACCGACTAGGCTCTCCTACTTTTAAAGTTCCGTTATAAAATAAAGCCCTGTTTATAAATACATTAGTGAAATTCCGTGTTTTACGTTCATTTTGAATCACTAATTTTCACTCTGTTTCAATAAACATTCAATTTGACAGTTGAAAACACATCTCTTCCGTGAAATGACAAAATTCGTCATTTTGCAGGTGACATTTTTTGATTCTTAATTCAAGCTGACCGTTCAGATTGAATGAAAGTCTTTCAATTTGCCTTGTGCAGCCGAAATTTCAGCGAAGGGCGTGTTTGCAGATTCACGGCTCTTGATTTTTTTTGCTAAAATAGAAAAATGAAGTTTTCTGTTGCCAAAGTTAAATTGCCGACCGTCAAGAATTCCTTGCTGGCTTTTTTGTCTGCCGTTTTGCTGACTCTTTCGTTTCCGAATTTCGATTTATGGTTTATCGCGTGGTTTGCTTTGATTCCTTTATTTTATGCGATTGACCGTGAAAAAGAATCGGCAATAAAATCATTTGTCTTAGGCTGGATTTTCGGCATTTGCTTCTTTTTCGGTACTTGTTGGTGGCTGACATTCTCGCTGATAAATTACGGCGGAATTCCGACAGTTATTGCTTATTCATTGCTTTTTATCGCAACTTTACTGGTCGGAATCTTCGCCGCAATTTTTGCCGCCGTTTTTTCGATCTTATTAAAACGCTTCGGAGTTTATGCAGTTTTTGCCGCTCCTTTTGTGTGGACGGCGACGGAATTTTTGCGTTTGAATTTGACCGGAAACAGTTGGAATGCCATTGGTTACTCGCAGTTTGAAAATCCGTTGCTGCTCGGTTGGGCAAGTTACGGCGGCGTTCCGCTGGTCGGATTTTTGTGTGTTTTTATAAATGCCTGTTATACGATTTCGCTGTTGAAATGGAACAAAAACAGCGCGTGGTTTGCTATCGCACCTCAATTGCTGCTTTTAATTTGTGTTTTTATAGATATTTCACCTGCGGAAAATAAGAACGAAGAAGCTGCGACGGTTGTTGCCGTTCAGCCGAATGTGCCGATGAGCGGATTAAACGACGAAAAATGGGAAAAACTGCGCGGGCGACAGATAGAACTTGCGGAGAGTGCTTTGAATAAGGAACGCACGACAAACGGCGATAATAAAAATACGTTGATAATTCTGCCGGAATCGCCGATGAATTATATGTATGACAGCGATCCCGAATTTCAAGATTTTATTACAAATTTCGCGGTCAGAAATAATGCGTCCGTTCTTTTTAATTCCGCACAGACGAATGCGAAAAACGATAACTTTCTCAATTCAGCCGTGATGCTCGACTCGCAGGGAAACAAAGTCGGTCAATATGATAAAATTCATCTCGTCCCGTTCGGCGAATATGTGCCGCTTCCCGAACCCGTTGCGGTTTTTATACCGACGGTGGTTGGCAATTTTCAGTATGGCGAAAAATATAATCTGCTGCCTTTCGGCGATTTGAAAGCCGGAATTATGATTTGCTTTGAATCGCATTTCGCCAGTCTTTCACGCGAATTTGTCAAAAACGGCGCGGATGTTTTAATTGAAATGACCAACGACGGATATTTGGGCGACACGGCAGTTTTGCGCCAACATCTGGCAAGCGCGGTTTTTCGCGCCGTCGAAACAAACCGTCCGGTCGTGCGTGTAACCAACGTCGGAATCACGGCTTACATCAACGAACGCGGCGAAGTTCTGGACGCAGCCAAACAATATGTCGAAGATACGAGAGTTTGGACGGTTGCAAAATCAGACGGAAGCCAAACTTTTTATGTGAAATACGGCGATTGGTTCGCGTGGCTTTGTTCGATTGTCAGTTTGGCGTTATTGATATTAAATCTAAGAAGTTGTTTGAAAGCGCGAAAGTAGGTAACGCAGTCGTCCCGACTGCTGGCGTGAGTGCGTCCCGCGCTCACGCTTTCTAAATATCGCGGCTTTTAATCGGAAGCGGGACGCATCCGATACGGCAGTCGGGACGACTGCGTTATGTGACTCCGCGAGTTTGAAATTTTAATAAAAATCCTTTGCGTCCTTGCGTCTTTGCGCCTTTGCGTTAAAAATTAAGTTAATGGAATTAACCGATTTACAAACAAAATACGAGGAAATAAAAGAAAAAGTTACCCAACTCGGGAGGTTTCTTTGACGCGCCGACTAAACGCGCCAGAGTTGAAGTTTTAGAAAAGCGGATTTCCGAACCTGATTTTTGGGACGATTCGGAAAAAGCGCAGAAAATCGTGCAGGAACGAAGTCGTCTTGAACGCGCTTTGGGCGGACAGGAAAAATTTGAAACCGCCGTTTCCGATGCCGAAGTTCTTTTTGAATTTGCCGAAACGGATGCTGAATCGGCAAAGGAATTAAATAGTTTAATTGTTAAACTCGAAAGGGAAGTTGATACGGCAATCACCGAAGCGTTATTGTCGGGCGAAACGGACGCGAACAATGCGATTTGTTCGATTCAATCGGGCGCGGGCGGCACGGACGCGCAGGATTGGGCGCAAATGCTGTTGAGAATGTATCTGCGCTGGGCGGAACAAAAAGGTTTCAAGGTTGAAGTTTTGGACGAACAGGCGGGAAGCGAAGCCGGTTTGAAATCGGCGACTTTTCGCGTCGAAGGCGAGTATGCTTACGGTTTGATGTCGGCGGAAGCGGGCGTTCATCGGCTTGTGCGAATTTCGCCGTTTAACTCCGGCGGAAGCCGCGAAACGTCTTTTGCGTCAATGTTCGTGTCGCCGGAGATTGACGAAGACATCGAAGTTGAAATAAACGATAAAGATTTGCGCGTCGACACTTATCGTTCAAGCGGCGCGGGCGGTCAGCACGTCAACGTAACCGATTCCGCCGTCAGAATTACGCATCTGCCGACGAATATCGTTGTAACGTGCCAGAATCAGCGTTCGCAAATCCAAAATCGCGCCGTTGCGATGCAGGTTTTGCGTTCGAAACTTTACGAATTGGAACTTGAAAAACGAATGTCCGATTCCGCAGAACTCGAAGCGACCAAACAAGATATTTCGTTCGGTTCGCAAATTCGCAATTACGTTCTGCATCCTTATCGCTTAGTTAAAGATACGCGCACAAAGTTTGAACGCAGCGATGTTGAAACGGTTTTGGACGGCGATATTGATGATTTTATCAAGGAATTCTTACTTTTTAAGAAACGTAAATCGTAAATCGTAAATCGTTAATAGATAAAAAAGCTATTTACGATTTACGATTTACGATTAACGAAATTATGGCAGCAGAAGTAGAAAAAAAACTAACTGTTTCAAATACGACTTCGAGAAGCAGCGAGATTATAGCCGTCGTTTTGATGGCGTTGGCGGTTCTGTCTTTTCTGTGTCTTGCAACATATAGCCCGACTGATTGGTCTTTGAACACGGCTTCGACACAGAAAACTCATAATTGGGTTGGCGTAATCGGCGCGGTAATTGCTGATTTGATGTTTCAAGGCATCGGATTGACGGCTTATTTTCTCCCCGCTTTGCTTGCTTTAATCGCGTGGCGGTTTTTTCGTTACAAAGGTTTGCCGATTTCAATCAGCCGCGTTATCGGCTATGTCTTTTTCATTATATCGCTTGCAAGTTTGGCGGAATTATTCGGATTATACGGCGGAATCGTGGGCGCGTTTATCGAGCGGAATCTGACTTGGATGCTCGGCAATATCGGCACGGGAATTCTTTTGACGGCGATTTTTGCGGCGGCGGTTTTATTAGTTACAAACCTTTCGCTCGATTCTTTTTTCGGCAATTTCAGTTTGGCTTGGGCAAATTTTCGCGTTCATTATGACGAATGGGCGGCAAAAAGGCGCGAACAGCGCGAAGCAAACAAGACTATTACTTCGGCGCGAACTGAAAAAAGAACTGAATCTCGCAGTGACAAAATTAAACAAAAATCTCCGATTATTTCTTTAGGAGAAACCGTTTCCGCCGATGCAAAAAAGAAAAGTTTTTTCGACAAAATTTTCGGCACTTTCAATCGTTCGGCTAAATCGCCGGACGTTGCTGAACCGACTGCCGGTATTCCCGTATTAAAAGAAGAAAAAGCAGCCGCCGAAAATCTTCAAACTTCCGGCGCGTCCGGCAATGAAATTGAAAATTTTGTGCCGACAATCGGCGAAAAACCGAAACTTCCCGAAGGCAAAACGCCTGATTTAGTAAATGAAGGTCAACAAATTCCAATTACGCCGATCAAACAAACAGGCGAATTGGACGCAGATTTTCTTGAAGAAAGTGATGACGAACAGCAAGAAACGCTAACTAAAAAAACCGACTTTAACGATTACATTCTGCCCGAACCCGAATTTTTGACATTACAGCCGCCGCGCATCGAACAAAAAGATGAAGAGTTACTGTCAATCGCGCAGGAATTAACCGACAAAACCAAGGAATTTAATGTAACCGGGCGCGTGATGCACATTTGCCAAGGTCCGGTCGTAACGACTTACGAATTCAAACCCGATCCGGGCGTAAAGTATTCGCGCGTAACTGGTTTATCGGAAGATTTATGTCTCGCGCTGAAATCAGAATCAATCCGCATCGAGCGAATTCCGGGCAAAGCATTTGTCGGCATTGAAGTTCCCAACCGCGAACGCGAAACGATTTTTCTGCGCGAAGTCATCGAATCGAAAAAATTCCGCGACTCGAAATCGCCGCTGACGCTCGCGCTCGGCAAAACGATTGACGGTTTGAATTATGTTGCCGATCTCGCCAAAATGCCGCATCTTTTAATCGCGGGCGCAACCGGCGCGGGAAAATCCGTCGGTGTCAATACGCTCGTCGTTTCGATTTTGTATAAAGCAAAACCGGACGAAGTAAAATTTATAATGGTTGATCCAAAGCGTTTGGAATTAGGACTTTACGCCGATATTCCGCATCTCGCAACGCCGATAATTACCGACCCGAAACGCGCCGCGATTTCGTTAAAATGGGCGGTTTCCGAAATGGAAAAACGCTACAAAGACCTCGCCGGTTGGGGCGTTCGCAACATTGACGGGTTCAATAAAGAAGTCAAAAAACGCCAAGCCGACGGTGAATTAGATGACGAAGGCGAACCTTACAAAACTTTGCCGTATATCGTGATTATCATTGACGAACTCGCAGATTTGATGATGGTTTCGGGCAAAGAAGTCGAAGAATCAATCACGCGCCTCGCACAAATGGCTCGCGCCGTCGGTATTCATCTTGTTTTAGCCACGCAAAGACCTTCGGTTGACGTAATTACGGGTTTGATAAAGGCGAATTTTCCGGCGCGAATTTCGTTTCGCGTGTCGTCAAAAATTGACTCGCGCACGATTATTGACGGCAACGGCGCGGAAAGTTTATTGGGCAAAGGCGATATGCTTTTTCTGCCGCCCGCCACGTCGCAAATCATCCGCGTTCACGGCGCGTTTGTGGACGAAAAAGAAATTGCCAAAATCGTCGAACACATCAAAGCACAGGGAAATCCCGAATACGATATAACAATCACCAAATCCGAAGAAGAATTGAGCGACACGGGCGAACTTCCGGGCAGAAAAGACGTGCTGTTTGTGGACGCGCTCCGCACGATTGTCAACAACAAAAGCGCGTCAACTTCACTTTTACAGCGACATTTGCGAATCGGCTACGGACGCGCCGCCGCGATTTTAGACGCGATGGCTGCCGAAGGCTACATCGGCGAAATGGATGGAAGCAAACGCGCCCGCCCGATTTTGCAAAAGGCTATTGATGATTTGCAGGAGTTCGATGAAGGCAGAGAATTATAAAGTGAAAAAGTGAAAAAGTGAAAAAGTGAAAAAGTGAAAATTAACTTGAGCAATCTTAACTTACTTTTAAACTTTTTCACCTTTAAACTTTTCCACAGTTACCTGTGGATAAAACTGTGGAAAACTAATTTTTCACAAACCTAAATGCTTATTTTCAAATAACTTTTAGCATTCTGCACATTCAATATGCAGCGAATTATACAAAAGCACAAGCCCTATTATTTCAACAGTTACGGTTTTCCTATTAAACTTTTGCTTTTAATAATATGTTGTTTTTTATGTGGATGCGACAGGCAAAAAGAAGCACAACAAGTTTTGCCGATACAAAATCAAGTTCAAGTTGCTGAAAATGCAGTAAATATCAACACGGCTTCGGCGGAAGAACTTAAAAAACTGCCGTATGTCGGTGCAAAGACGGCGCAAAATATTATCGAATTCCGCGAAAAATACGGTAAGTTTCGCAAACCCGAACATCTTCTTCTCGTGCCGCGCATCAACGATAAGCGTTTTCGTGAAATTAGAAATTTAATCAAGACGGAATAATTAGAATGCAGAAACACGCACGAAGTAAGTGTGAAATTACGCCCTTACTTTGTGTGGGTTTCTGCATTGTTTTTGAACAATGGCTGAAAGCAATTTAACAAAATCAGTTTCCAACTTCACAATTTATCCGTTGCTTTGGCTGGCTGTGTGTTTTGCGTTTGGTGTTTTAACGGAACATTTTCTTGCGTTGAACTTGAAATTTTCGCTTGCGGTTTGTCTCATTTTTTGCTTTTTTGACCGTCATTTTTCTAAAACAAAAATTCTCATTAGTTTTTCTTTCAATCGCATTTGCCGCCGCCGGCTGTTTGGTTTTAAATGTCGAAAATAATTCGGTTGCGCCAAACCGTCTGAAAAAACTTTACGATGAAACTCAAATAAAATCAGGCGATCCGATTGAAATTCAAGGCGTTTTGCAAGGCAAACCCGAACTTGCCGTCGGCGGTTTTTTTATCACGCTCAAAACCGAAAGCGCGATTTATAAAGGCGCGAAAATGAAAGTTTCGGGAAATATCCGTTTGTCCGCCGCAATAAATGATGAGCAGGTAAAGCAGGAATTTGAACAATTAAATTTGAATTACGGCTCACGGATTCGCGTCGCTTGTAATTTGCGGCGTGAAGATAATTTTCTCAATCCGGGCGTAATGCCGCAGACGGAAATTCTCGAGCAAAGAGATATTGACGCTGCGGGCGTTATCAAAAGTCCGCTGCTTGTCGAAAAACTCGATGACGAAAAAACTTTTGCGCCGCTGGTTTGGCTTTATGATCGGCGCGAAGATTTAATAATTGATTTTAAAGAACATTTCAACATTCCGACGACGGGCGTTTTGAATGCGTCTTTGTTGGGAAATCGTTATTTTCTCGACAAACAAACGGCGGAAGTATTCCGCGAAGGCGGCACATTTCACGTTCTTGTAATTTCCGGTCTGCACATCACTTTTATCGGCGGCTTGATTCTTCTTTTTGTTCGGTATTTCACACGCAAAAGACTTTGGCAATTTCTTTTGGCGGCAATATTTTTATGGTCGTATGCAATCGCCGTCGGCGCAAATGTGCCGGTTGTCCGCGCCGCGCTGATGTTCACGATTTTGTTGTTTTCGCAGGTTATTTATCGAAGCGGAACGCTCTTAAATGCGCTCGGATTTTGCGGTCTTGTCTTGCTTGTTTGGCGACCTGACGACCTTTTTTCGCAGTCTTTTCAACTGACATTTATCAGCGTAACGGCAATCGTAGCGATGGCTTTTCCGCTGATTGAAAAATTAAGAGCAGTCGGTAGTTGGTCGCCGTCTGCGGACGCGCCTTTTCCGCCCGATGTTTCGCGCAATTTGAGAAGATTTTGTGAAATGATTTACTGGCGCGAAGTCGTTTGGAAAAGGGAACTTTCGCGTCAAATCTGGTCTGCAAAAATCTCTAAATCACCTTATTTTAATTGGCTTGAGCGAAAGAATCTGCAAAATTTGGTGCGCTATATTTTTGAAGCGATTTTAATTTCATTTGTCGCGCAGCTTTGGCTTTTGCCGCTGATTGTCGTCTATTTTCACCGTGTTTCATTTTTCGGCGTGTTATTGAATCTTTGGGTTGGAATTTTTATTGCGCTTGAAAGTTTTTCGGCACTTTTGACAATTTTTCTCGCAAATATCAGCGATCTTTTTGCCGTGCCTTTTATCAAATTAACCGAACTTTTTAATTGGCTGCTGCTTTCCGTTCCGAATTATTTGGTTGAAAATAATTGGGCTTCAATGCGACTTCCGCATTACGCGGGTGCGATGAAAGCTATTTATTTGTTATATTTCGCGCCGCTTTTGGGTTTCACAATTTTTCTTTATTTGTGGAAACCGTTTTCTTTGAGTCCAAAGTCCAAAGTCCAAAGTCCAAAGTCTTTTCTTGTTCGTGGTTTGGTGATTTTATTTTCTGTTTTGCTGGCTTTGATAATTTTTCATCCCTTTAGTGCGCCCACGCCGGACGGCAGACTGCAAATAGATTTTCTCGATGTCGGGCAGGGCGATTCGGTTTTGGTTACGTTTCCGAACGGCGAAACTTTGCTGGTTGACGGCGGCGGAAAAAGAAGTTTCGGCAATATTTATGTTCAAAACGATTATGAAGACGAGCCGGAATTTTTCGAGCCTGACAGACAAAATATCGGCGAAACGGTGGTTTCCGCTTTTTTGTGGGAGAAAGGTTATGACCAAGTTGATTATATTTTAGCGACACACGCCGATGCCGATCATATTCAAGGTCTTTCGGATGTGGCGGAGAATTTTCGAGTTCAAGGCGCGATGTTTGGTAGAATGCCGATGAATAACGCCGAATTTGCCGGACTTTACAACATTCTGCAAAAACATGAAGTTCCGATTATAATATTATCACGCGGCGATATTTTTGAATTTGGCGAAGCAAAAGTCGAAGTCCTTTATCCTGAACAAAATACTGATGCTTCGGACAATAATAATTCAGTCGTGCTGCATTTAATTTACGGCAAAAGAAAATTTTTGCTGACGGGCGACATTGAAAAAGAAGCGGAAAAGGAACTCTTGAA
Organism: Pyrinomonadales bacterium; assembly: GCA_038200505.1. Classification (GTDB taxonomy): domain Bacteria; phylum Acidobacteriota; class Blastocatellia; order Pyrinomonadales; family Pyrinomonadaceae. The sequence goes on from JBBPXX010000070.1 coordinate 17,919, forward strand.
CGCGCCGGGATTTTTGCAGAGCGATGTCGTCAAAGCCGCGCATCACGGCAGTCGGACTTCCTCAACTCAGGAATTCATCGAAGCGACGCAGGCAAAACTCGTCGTTATTCCGGTTGGAAGAAGATCGCCGTTCGGACATCCGCACAGAGAAGTTGTCGAAAGATGGAAGAGTTCGGGTGCGAAGATTATTACGACGGGCGAACGCGGAACCGTTTCAATTTCAACCGACGGGAAAGATTTACAGTTGAAAACTTTTCTCCGTTGATTGCAGCTTAAAAAACAAAAAGCCGAAGGGTTTTTTAATAAAAAACCTTTCGAGCGTTCCTTTGTGAATCAATACTGTATTAAGTTTTACTCTATTTTATTTGAAATGTCAAATATTTTTTTAGAAGCGGCTTGAAAAATCGAAATAATTTCCAAACCGCTTCTATCTCACTAACTATTTCACAAAAGCATTCGGAGCGGGTTTATCGGTGCTTTCGCCAAAAGGAACACCGATAAATCCGGCAGTCGAACGCTGCAAATACCAAGTTCCGCTTCTGAATACGGCAATGTCTGCTTTTCCGTCGCCGTCATAATCAGCCGGTGTCGGTAAATCCGTCGAGATGCCGAACTGCATTCCCGTAAATCCGAGTTGGCTTCTTTGCAAATACCAAGTGCCGTTTGACGGTCGCCAAACTGCAATATCCGTCTTGCCGTCGCCGTCATAATCAGCCGGAACGAGTTTGTCGGTGCTTTCGCCAAAAGCCATTCCGGTAAATCCGCCGGTTGAACGCTGGACATACCACGAACCGTTTGACGGACGGAAAACCGCGTAATCAGCCTTGCAATCGCCGTCGTAATCGCCAACGACGGGTTTGTCGCCGTTGGCGCCGAATTGCGCGGAACCGAATTGACCGGTTGCTAAGTTGTAAATATACCAAGTGCCGTTTGAAGGTCGCCAAACAGCGAGATCGGCTTTGCCGTCGCCGTCAAAATCAGCCGGTTGCGGAATATCATCAGGTGCGCCGAAGGCAAAACCGACAAAACCTACCGTCGAGCGGTTCAGATACCACGTTCCGCCACGATAAACAGCCAAGTCGGTTTTACCGTCGCCGTCATAATCAGCTGGAACGATAACATCGGTGCTTGCGCCGAATTGTGCGCCGGTGAATCCGTTTTGAGATTGAAGCAGATACCAGTTGCCGCCGTTCGGACGGAAAACCGAAATATCAGCTTTATTGTCGCCGTCAAAATCGAACCGACGCTGGAAATTGCAGGCATTTGGTGAACTACACGGAGCGTTACATTGTCTGCCGCCGAAAACTTTAACGTCATCAATGCGAACACCTTCCACGGTTAAAGAATCGTCAGCACCCAATATCCAGCGGAATCGGATACTTTGCCCGTTCAGCGAAGCCGGAAGATTGACAACCGTATTGACATAGCCGCCGCCGGAACTGCCTGACCAAGCTCTGCGACCCGGAAGCGGATTGGTCGAATCGGCGGACAAAGTGGAATTGTAACCGCCGCTGACAAACGTGCCGCCGCCGTCAATTATGTCAGTCCAGATCGTGCCTCCGTTGGTTGAATATTCCAACACCATTCCGTCAAAATTAGCTTCGGTGCTGTAAAAATTTTTGAACGAAAGCTGTGCATCCGCCGATTGAATTGAAGCCGCCGGACTAACCATCGCGGACAGATTTCTAGTCGGTGTTTCATTACCAAATGCCGAGTTTGGCGGGGAATTTGGTGCGGAAGTCGGTGATGCCGCCATCGTTACCCAGTTTATTCCCGTGCCGAGAAGTTGAACGCTCGTCCAACCTGACGGAAGCGCGGGAGCCGTTACGCCGTCGAAGTTTTCGCTCAACGAAACCGTCGGAACACCTGTTGTATAAGTTTGCGTAACCGTTCCGAAACTGGTTGCGCCGTCGGTGATATTGAAAGTTAATGTAACCGAACTGCCGCAAGGCAAATTCGGATCAACCGTAAAGGTAAAATTTCTGGCAGCCGCCGCACTTCCCGGAGCCAATGCGCCGAAATTTTGAGCCGGACCCGGATTGATAACTCCGCCGGTTGCCTGCAAAGTAGCTGTCAGATTAGTCGTAGCGGCGGCACCCGTATTTTGCAGCGGCAAACTGACGATAAGTTGTTCGCCCGGATCAGGTGCGGAGTTTGGAAGACCGCAACTTTCCGAAACGATTTGTGCAGTTCCGAATGCAACCAAAGGGACACCCGTTAAACAAATGTTTGCCGTCGCCGTTCCTCCGCTGCCAACCGTTACGTTTTGCGAACTTCCGGTAAAACCACCGAATTTGCCGCCTGTAACGGTATAATTTCCCGGTGAAACTATTATCGAATATATTCCGTTCGCGCCCGTTATGCGATTAAAGCCGCCGGTTGCATTGATAAAAGCATTGGAAACCGGCGCACCACCGGAACAGAAAGTTATTGTTCCCGTAATTGTCGCTTTAGGTGCGTCGGTGCATTGTGGAAACCGGAATTTGCCGACACGCGTTGACCAGCTCGTGCTGCTTGTTACCGGATAATATTCCTGCGTGTACCAAAATGTGCAGTCATCGGTCGGGTCAATGCTCATCGAACTGTAATCGCCCCAACGATTGGAAGTGCTGGTTTGTGAACCGTTCGCGGCATACATCAAAGCTTCGCCTTCGTTGAGAATGCCACTGTTGGCGACGTTATTGGTGCGTCCGGCAATTTTAATGTCGGCTCTTTGATTCGTTCCCGCCTGACTGAACCCGACGGCAATATCTCCCCTGTTGTCTTGAGAAATACCGCTCATCCAGTTATTTAGTCCGTTAGCACCGTCGCCGGGTGTCAAATTGTGCGTCCCCTGATCGAATATTGAAAAAGCATCTCCCGCCCGGCGCATTTCATACCACCGAATTCCTGCTTGATAGGTTGCCGCAGTTGATGGAGTAACTCCGCTGACATTGACTGTAAAGTTTCCGACATAAGAATTTACCGGAGCCGCATTAGTTCCCAGATTACGATAAGCAAAACGGTGCATCGAGCGCGGCGCAATCGAATCGAGGTTCGTCCCTCCCAGTTGTTCAATGTCGGCGCGTGTTCCCTGCGGACTTCTGGCATCGAATGATACCAGCGGAACATCACCGACAACCGTAAAGAGCGAATTATTCGGGTTTGTAAAATCCGGCACCCATTTGTATATTCTTATTGCATCCTGCGGATCGCCAAATTCATTGGCACGAACTTCCGCAAAGTTTTCTGCCGCACCTGTCGGCGGACCGACATAGCCGTCAATATCGGCAGGAAGCAAAGAAAAGGCGGAACTGTCAATACTACCGAAGTTGATATAAATCGCGGCTGCGTTCGGATCACCGACTAAAGCCCTTTGCCTGTCTTGAGTTAAAATTCCGACACCGATAAAACCGGGAGCAAATTGGTTAAACGTCATATGGTAACCGTCCGTCCAAACACCGACTTTCGGATAATCGTTGGTTGTTACCGACAAATTAGGATAGACATAACTCCAAACATAATATTCACCGGTCGGGTCGCCCGTTTTGGAAAGCGCGACACATTGGAAAGTGCCGCCTGCCGAAGGCAAGCCGAATTGACTGATATGCCAGCGGTCGGCGAGTGTGTCGTAAAGCACGATTGCATCACCGTCGTTTTGAATGCGGCACGGATTATTCATTGGTAATGCGGCAAATAAAGCACTGGTTCTGATCGGTCCCGAAACAACCGTTCCGCTTTTGTTGAAGATTTTCAACACCGTATTAACTGAACTCACATAATGATTTGGTCCGACATCTCCATTAGTGTCCGGCGGAACAAAATTTGAACCGCTTACTAAACGATTGTCATCTGATGTCGCGCCGTCAAAAGTCAAACTCGGTGTCGGCATCGCCTGCGGCGCATCGGGGCGCAAACCTTTGATAACGAGCGGATCTTGAAAAAGTTCTTTCGCGCCCGCGCCCGCGCCTGAAAGAATTTTTCTGACATCTTTGGCGTTCAATCTATTTATTTCTTCCTGTTCGATTTGTTCCTCGGAAAAGCCTTTTTTCTTGAGTGTTTCGAGTTTGTTTTTCTCGGCTTCTTCTTCCGTCGGATAAAGATACCTTTCCGTCGGAGGATCGGTTATCGAAGTCGGCATATCTCTCAATGCGCCGGTAACGGCAAAATTTGAAGGGATAGTTTTCATCACCCCGTTTTCGTATTTAGTAACCTTTTCTTTGATAATCGTGTCAAAATCGTCATTCGACAACATCTGAGCAGTCGAATCCGTTTGAAACGGCATTTTGATCAAAAACGCGGCGGCGGCAACTGCTGTAATTGCGAGCAGCAGTTTAAATTTCCAGTTCATTCTTATTTCCTCCAAAATATTTGGCAGCTATCAGCTCAAAACAAATTCACGTCGAGCTTCAAAGCGCGTAACCAACGACTATGTGTTTCAATAACAACACCTATAAAAAGTAAAATATATTCATATTTGAAAAGTCTAAAGTATGTGGAAGAAAGACTTTCAGGTAAATTCATTTGAGCTATCGGATTGCCGTGATTGTTAAATTCCGAACTGTCGGAAACCGGATAAAAACAACCGATTTCGGCAAAATACATCCATTTTTACTCAAATGGTTATAAACAAAATTACTTGGTTTTTTTTAGTATGTCAACGAATTAGCAAAGTTGCATATAAATTTTTTTTGTTAATAATTTTTTATATCGGCTAACACATCAAAAAATTCCGGGAAGGAAACTCTCGCACAATCGGCATCAATAATTTCCGTTTCGCCCGTCGCAAAAAGCGCGGCGACGGCAAACGCCATCGCAATTCGGTGATCGCCGAACGAATCAATTTTCCCGCCTTTTAATTTTGATTTTTTGACTCTGAAACCGTCCGCGAATTCTTCGACATCCGCGTTCATTCGTCTTAAATTTTCGACGACCGATTTGATTCTGTCCGATTCTTTGACGCGCAACTCTTCGGCGTTGCGAATTTCCAAACCGTTCTCCAACTGCGTTCCAAAGACCGCCAGAATCGGAATTTCGTCAATCAACGCCACGACCGTTTCACCTGAAATCAAATTCGATTCAATCTTCGGTGAAAGTTTTTCGCGTCCTCTAACTTTCAAATCGCCGACCGCTTCGCCGCAAACTTCTCTTTTGTTTAGAATTTCAATATCCGCGCCGAAATTCTGCAAGACTTCGACAATCGCCGTCCGCGTTTGATTCAAACCGACGTTTTTCAACACAACTTCGGAATTGTTCAAAACCGAACCCGCGACGAGAAAAAATGCGGCGGAAGAAACGTCCGAAGGCACTTCAAAATTTTTCGCCGTAAGTTTTGAATTTCCATCAATCGAAACCCGATGAATAAACGTGCCGCCTTCTTCAACAAAATTTTCTTCAATCTCCGTGCCGAAAAATTTCAGCATCAATTCGGTATGATTTCTCGAAGTCGGAATCCGCATTTTAGCTTTCGGACTGCTCACCGTCGTTAAACCGTCTGCGTTCAAACCGGCGAGCAAAACGCACGATTTGACCTGTGCGCTCGGCACGGGAAGTTTGTAATCTATCGTCTGTAAAGGATTTACACCATAAATTTTCAGCGGCGCGTGATTTTCCGCCGCTTCGATTCGTGCGCCCATCTGCGTCAAAGGTTCGATCACGCGCTTCATCGGACGCATTTGCAGCGATGCGTCGCCGACCAAAACCGAATCGAAATTCTGCCCCGCCAAAACGCCCGACAAAAGCCGCATCGTCGTTCCGCTGTTGCCGCAATCGAGTTCTTTTTCCGGATTTGAAAAACCCGTTTTGCCGACACCTTTAATAAAAATCGTCGTATTTTCGCGCCTTATTTCAACGCCGAGATTTTCCAGACAATCAAGCGTCGAAGCGCAATCCGCACTCGTCGCAAAATTCTCAATCCGCGTTTCGCCTTCCGCCAACGCCGCAAAAATCGCCGCGCGATGCGAAATAGATTTATCACCCGGAAGTTTTATTTCTCCTTTCAGATATTTTACAGGTTGAATTTTCATAGATTTTTTCGGCTTAGGGCAAATTTTGATTTGGTGTATTAGAAAATGTAAATAATTCAAAATTTTCTATGTTTCTATGTGGTTGAACAAATCCGAACCACATAGAAACATAGAACACATAGAGAGATAAATTTTCCATATATCAATCTCGAATCTGCTTTAGTTCATCTTTCCAAGTTTCTGCGGGAATTATAGGAAAATTGAATCAAATAACTAAGTCAAAGAAACGCTTCGTTTGAAAGATTCGAGAATTTCGAGTGCTTGTTTGCGGGAAACAGTCGGAAAATTTTCAAGAAATTCGTCAATCGTCAAACCTGCGGAAAGATTTTCAAACAAAGCCGAGACAGGAACTCTCGTCCCGCGAAAAACAGGTGTTCCGCCTAAAATACCTTTTTCGCTGATAATTTCATTCGACTTGTAAAAAACTATCGGAAAAGCATTTTTTCGCTGAACTTTTATCGGTTCTTCCCAAGCATTTTCATCATCGGCTTGCGATATTACAATCTCGTCAATTTCTTTTCCCGTTAAATTTTTATTCATATATCCCAACCTGTAATTATCCGCACAATTCGATTCGGTTTTAATTTTAATCAAAGAAGTTTGATGAAACTTGCTTGTTCAAAATGATGGTCTTCGGTAAATGCTTCCGTGATTTCTTTTTCTTCCATCACGACAAAACTCGTGCAATCAACCAAACTCCAATCTTTGTCAGGACGATTTTTGTAGAGTTCAAAGTCAAGCGAAAATAAATCGGGACTTACCGAAATGATTTCAACACCAGCCATTTCTTGCAGACCTTCAATAAATTTTGAGGCTTTTACGCGAAAATCCGGCGCGGAAAGAGCGTTAGCAAATTCTGGTAAAACAAATTCTGTCGTTACAAATTCGTAATTTTGCTTGCGAAGATCGGCGAATACTACTTTCGCTTTTTCGTGAAGCGAATCCCGCGTATTGACTAACGCAATCCAAGCGGCTGTATCAACAAAAGTTTTCAGCATTATTTATTTTTTCGGTTTGTCGTAAAGATAATGGTCATGCTGTTCGGCAAGATCGGTGATTCCCGTATCAACTTCACATTCGGCAATCAAATCTTCCAAAGATTTCGCGCCGTTTGTTTTTTCGGACAAGGCTTCTCTTGTCTGCTCATCAAGAAACGTAATAATAACGCTGCGACCTTCGTGCGATTTTTCAATCGGCTCAAGTGGAAGCGCAACACCATTTTTGAATTTTCCTTTAACTGAAATCATAGTTTTGTCTCAACTAAAATAATCTTCCATAAATCTTCGCACGTCCCGAATCATATCTTCAACATCTTTTTCGAGAAGTTTTTAAGTTTGTATTTTAATTTCAAATCAAACTTTTTTACTTTCTTAAAATTTTTCCACTAAGAATAAGTATTCAATATATTTTCCGTCGCTGTTTATCCATTCATTTGTCCAACGCATTCCGCTCATAACATTCTTTTTGTAATCAATTTCGATTGCTTTGAGTATTTTGCCTGAACTGTTAAGAATTGTGTGAAGTTCTTCTTTAGTCGCTCGTCCTCCCGAACTGTATGAAAGGAGAATATAGCGCGACTTTGTTTCTTGAACCAACTTTTTAATGGCTTGCATAGCGATAAATTTATCGTTTTCATCTTTGCGAAATTCCTCAAAAATGGAAGCGGAAATTGTATCTCGTGTGTCTTCGCGCCTGTTCACTTTGCCGAATAATTTGGGTTTATCGTTTTTTATAACTGATGTCCAAATATGATAATACGCCGAATAACGAACACGACTCGGCGGCATTTTGTCATTATTTGAACCGTAAGGTGGATCAAGATATGCTAAATCAAATTCATATTTCGAGATTGTGTCAAAAATATCACCTTTGACAACTTTGTTTTCGCCGGTGTTGATAAATAAATCGGGTAATTTTAGTTCTAAATCTTTGTATGAGCGAGCTGACCAATCGGCGAGATATGAAGCGTAATGTCCCAATGTGCTGTCAACCGAATCCAACGCCAAAACCAAACTTGTTAAAGCAACTGATTTTTCGATTTCATCCAAATTAAGTTTTTCAATTTCATCTCGAATTGCATCAAGTTTGCGGGTGTTTTTAACCTGAAAAGGTCGTTTTCCGGTATTATTTTCATCGCCGCCATAATGCTTCGTGAACCAACCATCATAACCTTCAAGTGAATTAAGATGTTTAATAATTTCGCTATAATGTTCGGGTTTTCGTTTGTTTAATATAAAACATTTCGCAAAATTTTCTGACCAAACGGAAATATCCGATGAAGTCGTGTTAAAACCGAGTTTTGCAAATGCCTGACTAACTCGCGTTGAACCGCTGAAACCGTCGAGAATTTTTTTTACATTTAATTCTGCAACGACATCAATAATATACGGCAAGATTTTCAACTTTGAACCTGCATACTTAATGCCTTGTGTTTTGGGGACAGTCAAACTTTTTCGACCAAACAGGTCTATTTGTGTTTGTGGAATCATTTTGTAATTTTTAACCTATCAATATCGTTTTGCAAAATAATGTTTGCTTCGTTATGTCCTTTTTCCGTGCTGTTTAGAGCCAAACTAAATAATTTTACTAAAGCGAGGTTGTGCGAATAATAGACATTATTTGAAATAAGATAATTCCTCAACATTTGTAAGATCAATCGTTTGCATTGGCTGGCGAAATGTAACTCGCAGATTGTGCAATCCACAGGCAATCTCCATTATTACGTCCGAGATATTCTCTTTCGTCA
>JBBPXX010000071.1:0-6454 GCA_038200505.1 Pyrinomonadales bacterium
CGACTATTCGACATCTCGGCTTGAATCTACTCAAGCAAGAAAAGAGTTGCAAAAGGGGAATTGAAGGCAAACGCAAGAAAGCAGGCTGGAATGAAAGCTACCTACTTAAAGTTCTCAACTTTTAATGCGTTTGCCCTAACTACATGACCCATAAGTTTTTGAAGCTGGATGATTTTTATACTTTTTCCTTTTAGAGTTTATTTATGCCAAAAATTCTTTTCGTTCACTTCTTACAAAGTAAAGCGCGGTAAAAACAGCTAGCAGCATAATCGCCGCCGCCGTCCAAAACGTGCGAAAAAGCGTATAGTCATCAATATTTTCGGGCGCGGTTGCGCTGTAAAGCAGAAATGCGGAAAGCGCGGGACCGATGGCGCGTGCCAGACTCGCCGCCGATTGCAGAATTCCGAGAGTTTTGCCCTGCGCTTCGTCGTGCGCTTCTTTCGATGCCAAACTGGTCAACGCGGGCGAAGCCAGTGAATTGCCGATTGAGAAAAATGCAATTCCGATAAGCAATGCCGTCAAACCGCCGGATAAAGGTCCGACATACGGAACGGCAAAAAAACTTCCCGCCAGCAGAATACAGCCGACGACGGTCAGCCAAACTTCGCCGAATTTGTCCACAAGACGCGCAAAAATTCCGCCTTGAATCAAAATCGCCAAAACGCCGACATAAGCAAAAAGATACCCGTTTTGTTCGGCGTTATAGCCGAAACGATACATCGTATATTGCACGAAAGTCGTCGTCATAATCGAAAAAGCGACGATGACGAGAAAATACAAAAGTGTAACGATGCCGAAACGCGAATCTTTTAAAGAAGCAACAAGTTCGGCAATTCGATTTTGTCGTGTTTCCGCATTTTTATTCGGTTTGTGTGATTCGGGCAGCACAAAATAAAGCGTGATGGCATTTGCCAGAGCCAATGCCGAAACAAAGAAAAACGGCGTGTGCGTACCGAATTTACTCAAAATTCCGCCGATTGCCGGACCGAAAATAAAGCCTAAACCGAAAGCCGCGCCAACCAAACCCATTCCTTTGGCGCGATTTTTTTTGGAAGTTACATCGGCGATATAAGCCTGCGCCGTCGAGATGTTGCCGCCGGTGATGCCGTCGAAAATCCTGCCGAAAAAAAGCAGCGGAAGTGTTCCGGCAAGTCCGGTGATTAAAGCGGCAGCACTTGTGCCGAGCAAACTGATAAATAAAATCGGACGGCGACCGTAGCGGTCTGAAAGCTGTCCGAGAAACGGCGTGGCGATAAACTGCATAATCGAATATGAAGCGATCAGCCAGCCGATGACGAACGGCGACGCGCCGAATTCGTTTTTGGCGTAATCCGGCAAAACCGGAATTGCCACGCCGAACCCGACAAGATCAATAAAAATTGTTACAAAAATCGTGATGAGCGGTTTGGTGAAAAATTTTTCGTCGGTTATTTCAGGAGTAATTTCTGTTTCTTTGTCCATTTATTTTGCTTACAAAAATAAAAGCTGTTGTAAAAATAAAATTATGCCATTCGACAGCAAAAAACTGAAACTACCGCTTATTAACTTTTTTCACCGACAACGAGCGTTGCTTTTATCAAAAAACAAAAGGAAAGTGTTCCGTCGTCGTTATCTACAATCTGCGCGAGTTTTTCCGAAACCCGTTTTTGTTCTTCCGCATCGAGGAAATCGAGCCAGACAGGTAAAAGAAAATCAGCGACAAGCGGCGCATTTACAAATTCCGTGCCGTTTTCAAACTCGAAAATTTCGTTTTTTGTGACGATTTCAATTTTTTTCAATCCGAGCTTTTGCGCGATGTTTTCAACTTGAGAAACCGTCGGAATTCCGTCTATCAGGCTTTCGATTTCAACTCCTTCATCAATCAAATCCAGTTCTAAAAAAGTTTCCCACAAGAAGGAGAAAATCTCGCCGAAACTGCCCGCCGTCGGCAAAAAGAAGGCGACTTGATTATTGGATAAATCAATTATTTCAGCGATAAACGAACGCAAATTTTTCGGTTCGACAAAACTTGCGTCCGCCAAAACTACATCGAAAACTTCATCGGGAAATACGGAAGCGAAAAAAACGTCGGATTTTATCGCGTTGGATTTTGCCTGCGCGATGATATTTAGTTCTTCATCTTCATTAAAACCGTTTAAGTTTGAATCCTGTTCCAATTTTTCGCTAATGGCAAGCGCGTGATTTCCCGTTCCGGCGTTGACATACAGGATACTTTTTTCGCCGGAAAATTTGAAGTTCGCGTCAAAAATATCCGTAAAACGCGCCGTCCAATCTTCCGCAATATACAAATCGCGCAAAAAGGCGAGTTCTTTTTGTGTTTTGCTCATATATTTTATTGAGGTCCGTGCAAATCTAAATTATCAGAAAGTTTATTCGTAACAAGTAAAAAATATTAGATGAAACCTGAAACCACCCACTTATTACGAGTTATAAATTATTGAAAATATTACTTCGATTTCAGTATTTATATTGTTGCGGTGGAAAGCATATTTATCAAATCTTCCACGTCTAAATCATAAATCGGCACATTAAATTGCGCCTTTAAATCGTCAAACTTCATTCCGTCAAGCAAAATCGGCTCATCGGATTTGATTGTGTGTTTTGGAATAATCGCAAAATCTCCGACGATTTTATCTTTAATCGCCAGATAATCTTTTCCCGTTAATAGTCCGGCAACTGCGACATCGCCGCCGAAATATGTATTCGGAACGGCAATAACTTTTAATTTTGAACCGATCAGAGAATTTAATTTTTCTATTTGCCCGCTCAAAATGGGCGCGAACATTTCACCCGTAAGAATTGTTCCATAAAGCGAGTGATGAGTGCTGAGTTCTGATTCCTGAGTTTTTATTTTCGGTTTGACTGCCAATTCGTGAGTTCGCACGTTTTCGTTTGAAAAACCTTGAACCTTAAACTTTGAATCTTGAACTTTCTTGAACAGCTTTTCAAACGAATTCAAAAAAGAGCGAATCATTCCAACACCGTCTTCGATTTGCGGATAATTGCCGTAATGTCGGCGCGAAGGAATCGGCACATTGCCTTTGATGTAGATTTCGTCGCCGAGAAATGCAAAAGTTACGCCGAGATTTTTGCGAAATTCCTTTTGCAGTTTTTCGACTTCTTTAATTGTACGGCGGCAAAATTCGGGCGTAACGCGGGTTAATCTTTCGTCTTTGTTATAGCGTGTCAGCGCAACCGGAACAACCGCCGTCGAAACGACTTTCGGATAATGCGAAGCCAAATCGCGCAGAGTTTTTTCCAATTGTTTGCCGTCGTTTATTTCAGGACACAAAACGACCTGCGCGTGAATTTCGATATTATTATCAAGAAGTCTGTTTAGTTTATCAAAAATATCGGCGCGATTTTCGTCAACGCCGAGCAAAAGAGCGCGGGTTTTCAAATCCGTCGCGTGAATCGAAACATATTGCGGCGACAAACGCTGTTCGATAATCCGATTCATTTCGTCCGGCGTAACGGAAGAAAGCGTCGTGTAATTGCCGTAAAGAAATGATAGGCGAACATCTTCATCACGAACAAAAAGTGCCGGTCGCGCATCGTCGGGATTGCCTTTGCAAAAACAAAAAAGACATTCGTTGGCGCATTGACGCGGCACGATTTGTTCAAATTCAAAACCGAAATCTTCGCCTTCTTCGCGTTCGATTTCGAGTTCCCAACTCTCGCCATTCGTCTTTTTAACAAGTAGAGTCATTTCGGTTTCGCCCGCCGTTTGGAAACGAAAATCGAGATAGTCGCGCACCTGCCGCCCGTTGACGCGCACGATTCTGTCGCCGGCGGCGAGTTCCAACTCTTCCGCCAAACTCATCGGCGCAACTTCCGCGATCAAAACTCCGGGTCGGCGTAACTGTGTAACTGCCGGTGTAACTGCAAATTCGTACATCTAAAATTCAATAGGAATAATTAAAGGATTATCAGTATTATAAAGAATGCGGGGAAATAAATTGTTTCTCATAGTTTCTGTCCGCAGTCATTTGTTTAATTACATTTATAACACAAATTAGTGTGTTTTTGTTGACAAATGGTTGTTAATTTTTCTAACTTGTGGTTTTATAATATAAAATTTATAAAGTCAATTTTCCCATTAAATTATGAAATCCTCGGCAGGGCTTGAGCTAATCAAAGATTGGAGAAAATAAATGTCTGTTGAAAATCACGAAAATATCTCAAAAAAGAAAATTTTACTGGCGGAAGATGACGACTCGATGCGGCGTTTTATCGAAGTAATTTTACAGAAAGCCGATTACGATGTTATTGCTACGGAAGACGGTTTGGCGGCAATGAAAGCGGCGATTGAAAATGAAATTGACGCGGTTGTCGCCGATGCGGTAATGCCGAATATGACCGGCTATGATTTGTGCCGGATGCTGCGCCAAAATCCCGACAAAAAAAACATCCCGATTATTATTTTAAGCGGACTCGACCAAAACGAAACGGCAGATAAAAATAGTTGTCTGGCTGATGCTTATCTGATGAAGGAAGAAAATATGACGGCGGAAATTACTAAAACGCTTTCAAATCTTTTGGAAGGAAAAGCTAAGACTTAACAATTTTGCGAAAAATAAGACGCGCAACTTCACCGAAAATAAAAATTCCCGCGTAATCGAAAATCAAATCAGTCAAGTCGAAAGTGCGTCCGGCAATAAATATCTGCGAAATTTCCTCGATTGTTACAAGAGCGAAAACTATCAAACTTCCCAATAAATACCTAAACAAGATTAGCTGAATTGTCTTTGCTTTCAAAGCCGAATTCAACAAAAATGAAAACGCGCCCATCAGAAAAAAATGTCCGAATTTATCGCCAAACGGTATATTTCCGATAAACTTAAAAAAACTTGTTCCGTTAAAATCTGCTAAAAAAATAATGCCCGCGAGAATAAAAACATAAATCGAAGTTAAAAATTTTATTCTCACAGACACATTTATAATGGTAAATAGTGAATTAAAGAAGAATTCTTACCATTCACCATTCATCATTAATTACTCGCTTTTGCCGCCAAACCGTCAACCAAACTTTCGAGCGGCGTATATTCCAGATTTTGCGAAGTCGCCACGGCTTCGTAAGTCAATTTTCCGGCATAAGTGTTGACACCTTCCGCCAGACCTTTATCGTCTTGAATCGCTTTTTCAAATCCTTTGTTTGCCAACGCCAACGCATACGGCAGAGTCGCGTTCGTCAGCGCAAACGTTGAAGTGCGCGGAACTGCGCCCGGCATATTTGCCACGCAGTAATGCAGAACGCCTTCTTCGTAAAACGTCGGATTTGAATGCGTCGTCGCGTGTGTCGTTTCAAAACAACCGCCTTGATCAACCGCGACATCAACGAGAACCGAACCCTTCGGAATATCTTTGAGCATATCGCGCGTAACGAGTTTCGGAGCCGCCGCGCCGACGACTAAAACGCCGCCGATGACAAGATCAGCGTGGGAAATCGCTTCCTGAATCGCATAGCGCGATGAAGCGAGCGTCTGCACTTTTGACAAAAAGATGTCGTCTAATTGGCGCAATCTTTCCAAATTTATATCAATGATAGTAACGTGCGCTCCGAAACCGACCGCCATTTTCGCCGCTTCCGTGCCGACTACGCCGCCGCCGAGAATGACGACATCCGCCGCCGGAACGCCCGGAACCCCGCCGAGCAAAATTCCCTTGCCGCCGTTCATTTTTTCCAGATAAGTCGCGCCGACCTGCACCGCCATTCTGCCCGCCACTTCCGACATCGGCGTTAAAAGCGGCAAAGTTCCCTTTTTATCGGTGATCGTTTCATACGCCACGCCGGTAATTTTGCGCTCCATCATCTGCTTCGTCAATTCCAGTTCCGGCGCGAGATGCAGATATGTGAACAGCAGTTGGTTTTCACGCATTCGTGGATATTCCGGCGCAACCGGTTCTTTGACCTTAACAATCATATCGCCCGTCTGCCAAACTTCGTCCGCCGTTTCGAGCATTTTTGCTCCGGCATTGACATATTGTTCATCCGAAAAACCCGAACCTTCGCCCGCCGTCTTTTGCACATACAAATCGTGTCCCGCATCCTTCAATGCCTGCACTCCAGCCGGAGTTAATCCGACACGATATTCGTTATCCTTTATTTCCTTCGGTAATCCGATTTTCATTTATAAATTCTCCAAAATTATTTTTTAATAAGAAAAAACTGTATTTTGAAATTTTACGTCGTTTATTTCAAATAAGACAAGGCAACAGTTTAATTTATTTGATAATTTTAGCATAAACTCTCATTTTGTCAGACACTCGAAATCAGAAAACAAAACTCAATTCGTTAATTTCGATTTTAGATTTTATTTGCAAGTTCGCTTTGCAATTAGGGCAAACGCATTAAAAGTTGAGAACTTTAAGTAGGTAGCTTTCATTCCAGCCTGCTTTCTTGCGTTTGCCTTCAATTCCCCTTTTGCAACTCTTTTCTTGCTTGAGTAGATTC
>JBBPXX010000072.1:0-5682 GCA_038200505.1 Pyrinomonadales bacterium
TCAAAGCTCTTTCAAGACGGTGTTTTCCGACAAAACACCACGGACAAATAACGTCGGAATAAACATCTATATTTAAAATCATTTTGTGTTCTCCTTTACTACGCATATCATTGTGGCATATACAAAACATCTTGAGAAGTAGGCACTATTTTGTAGTATAGTAACCATATGGATACCGAAAAAAAGAAAATTAACAGGAAAAGTCCGGCGACAATTACCTTGCAGGTGATCGGAGGAAAATGGAAAGTTTTAATTTTGTATGAGTTATTTTCGGGCGTTAAAAGATTTTCCGAACTACGGCGACTTCTCATCGGAGTAACTCAAAAAATGCTCACTCAGCAATTGCGAGAAATGGAGCGAGACGGACTTATTCACCGCGAGATTTACCCGCAAATTCCGCCCAAAGTCGAATACTCTTTGACACCTTTGGGCGAGAGTCTAAAACCGATTGTAGATGCAATGTGCGAATGGGCGTTGAAACACGGGAAGAAAATTAAAAGCATTGGAAATTAAATAACGAACATCCTAAGAAACTTATACTGCTTACTCGACAATAAAAAATTAATAAAGGCAGGATGTGAAAATCATTTTGTAACCTGCTTTTCCTTCAAGTGATCAAAGAAGGTGTATTTTTGCACCAATGGATTATTTACGCACCAAGAATAATATCCGTTTTATTTGCAAATAGTGTTTTTCGGCATTTCAACTTTGGCACTCATCTTGCCATTAGACATATTCGGATACTTAAAACAATCCAATTTAACTTTTCTCCGAAAGGATAAGAATATGAAAAAAAATATGCCTGACAATTCAACTGAGCAAAACATCAGCTACGACGGAAAACTTGCCGTTAATCAGGAAACTTCGACGAATTCGCCGATTGATTTTTCTAATGCGGCTCAGATTACCCGCGACCCGGAAGATGTGTTGACGATTTCATCTCTGCTCCGGGCGGTTTGGATTTTATTATTGGTTTTAACGGTCAGCATCGGCACGAATGTCTTTTTGGCGGTGCGCCGTGCAGACCGGATTGTGGTGGACAAATCTTCGGGGCGTGTCGTCGAACTCAATAATCGGGATTATGGCGCGACCGAAAATGTCCAGATCACGCCTGATGAACCAAATGAAACGGACAAGAAATATCTGGTCAAAGAGTTTTTGAAATCGCTTTACGAAGTCGAGCAGACGACCAGAGAAGCAGAAGTAAATAAACTGCTCAGAATGCTTGATCCTGATTTATCTCTATCATTTGCCGCACGTTTCAAACAAAACGGACTGCTCGCGGCGGAAAAGGCGGAGAGCGTCAACTCGAAGTGGGAATTACAGGATTTGGGCGTAGATGAACGCGATCCGTATATTTTGCGGGCAATCGGTGTTCGGAAAATACGGCGAAAATCGGGCGGTCAGGACACGCAGGAAACTTTGCAGATCAAGATCAAGTTTCTGCTCAAAGATTCGCCGACTTCTCCGGCACGAAACGACAATAATTTGCGGACGGGTTTTACGATTCTAAGATTCCGCGTCGAACCCGTCAGCGGTAAAACATCGTCGCCGATTGATTTGCTTACGGGCGGTGAAGATTTGGCAAGTAATGGTGAAAAATTACAGTCCGACACAAACACTGACACGCCAAAGCCTTAATACATTCGACTCAAATTTTATTTTGATTTTACGGCAAACGAAAAGAGCGTTTCCGGCGAGGATACTTATGCAAAAACAAGACTTTCAAACATTTTTATCGAACAGAAAACAAAACGTGCGGTTCGTTATGAGAACTGCAATCGGTTTGCTTTTGATGATTATTTTTCTCGGCATACACGCGGCTTCGGCACAAAACGGCGGCACGAAAAGAAAAATCTCAAAACAAACAAATAAAACACGCGGACAAAGAAAAGTTTCTAAAACTATTATTCCGGTTGAGCAAAACGAATCGGTAACGGCTGCAAATACTTCTTTTCCGGTGGCAATCGTCAACACGGCGAAAACCGATTATCTGTCGGGCGAAGCGAGCGTCGTAGTTAATCCAAAACAGCCGACGACTATTCGCCTTGGACTTTCGCAAAATGCCGTTTCTATCGTCGAATTTCCGGCTTCCGACGGCGTTTATTATATCCACGAAGGAAATCCGAAACTCGTTTCCGTTTTTCAATCGCCGACCCGCGAAACCGACCGTTCGATCACGATTTATCCGGGCGAAGGTTTTGTTTCGGGACGCGCTGAAGGCGGCGGAGCGAATCCTTCGGCAACAATCACTCTGCAAATGCGTTCCGGTTTGATTCTGGTTTTAGAGTTCGTTCCCGTGTCCGATTTGCGACGAAACGCTCACCGCTGCGTTGTCAATTACAACCGTGATGAAGTTATCGCGGCGAGGGCGGCGGCGGGACTCGCCTTTAATCTGGGCGAAGATACCAAACCGACGAACCTGAGAAACACGCGGGCAAGTTCCAAACTCGTCGGTTCGACCACCGATGAAACGATTGAAGAGAATACGGATGAATCGGGCGCGCAAACTGTCCGCCTTGCATCATTGGAAGTAAATCGCGGTGCGGTGAGCCGCAAAGCAGTGAGCCGCAAAAATGATAAAAAATCTAAACAAAACCCAAAAACCGGCTTGGAACTCTCGCGGCTCGTCAATAAAAAACTTGCCGATTGTTTGAAAAATCCGGCAAAAAATTTAGGAGGGTTTTCACCGGCGGCAAACGGTTTGAGCCTTGCTGTATCATCCGTTACTGAAATTGACGCAGAACAAAGATTAGTCATCATCGCCGTTCGCAACAATGCCGCCCAAAATTTAAGACTCGTTCCGGGAACGCCCGAACTGCAAATTCAAACTGCCGATGATAAAGGAAAAGCACTTCAAACCGAACGGCTTGAACGCACTTATGTCGAAACGACGAGTCTTGAGGGATTAGTATTGCCCGGCTCAACTGTCTATTACGCACTCGTTTATAACGCTCCCGTGATGGGCGCAAGTCAACGTCTGCGAGTGCTGGTTTCGCACCGCGAAGCCGCCGACACGCCGATAAGCGTTATTCTGCCGAATGTTAATGCTATCGAGGAGTAATAAAAAATATGTTTGTAAAAATAGCAGAAATAAACGATATTCCCGCCGCACTTCCCATTAGCGAGGCGGAAGATGAACGTGAAAAACTAATCGAGCAAGCCGCGAGTGAAAACGAAGTTGTTAATGAAAACGAATCACTTGAAACGGAAGAAGATGAAGAATTCGAAGAAAGAAGCGGTCTTGCCAAAACATCAAAGAAAAAATTATTTTTGGCATTCGTCGGATTTGTCTTTTGTTTTATGTTGCTCTTGGCACTACTCGGTTGGTTTTTCGGTATCGGTGTTTTTGCGAAGGCGAAAACTCAAGCGGTTGACCGCACGGCTAAAACGGCTGCTTCTACCGCACCTGTCACGGAAGAAGAGAAATTGAAAATGGCTTTGAGTATGGTTGCCGAAAAAAATGGAAACACTTCAGATAATTTACTTGATGGCGATTCAAGCGTGAATCCGGCGGGAGATTCAAGTTTGAATTCATCGGTTGATATTTCTTCGACAAAAGCCGCTGATCTAACCGAACCCTTGATCGTGCCGGACATCGTAACTGAGCCGAGCCGAAATACAGTAAATAATCAGGTGGCTTCGACAAATAATGAAGCAAATAAACCCCAAAGTTTTGTGATTTCAAGCGAAAAACAAAAATCATCAAAGGTCGGCGAAATAAATCCGATTTTTAATCAGACAAATCAATCCAATGAAAATACTCCTCGCGGACGCTCGTTATTTTTTGGCATTGAGCGCAAAGAAAATACGGCTGCCAATTCATCTCCGCGTTTCGATAGTCAAACAATAATTAGAAATTTAACGGACGATTCAACTAAACGGGCAGCGGCGGCAATCCCGTTTGGAACGCTCTTGCCGATCAGGGTTTTAGGTGCGGTTTATACGCTTCGATCTTCAGGCGGTTTAGTGAGAATGGAATTAACCCGAACTATTTCGGGGAAAAATTATTCGTATCCGGCTGGGACAGTTCTTGTAGGAACATTGCGCGGCAGTGAATACAAACGCGCTTTTATTTCGGTAGTCGGTTTGATTGACCCGAAAACAGGCGGACTCGTCAAATTTGAAGGCGAATTGATGGGCAATGACGGTGCTTCCGGCGTTGTCGGTCGCCGCCGTCAAGTAAAAGGAACTTGGTCGCGTGTGCTTAGCGGAATGAGAGATGCGGGAGCAATCGCACTCGGAACAATCGGAAACAGGCGTTCGGGTGGTGGGACGGTAATTATCTCTGATTCCGCATCGAAGGCTTCCGGTGTTTTGAGCGAGGAATTATCGGGCGTTGTCGGCGATAAAAGAAAATCCGGCGAATTTATTGAAGTCGCCGCCGGAACAACCGGCTTTGTTTTAGTTACGGATTTGCCCGATGAAATTTCAAACGCAGACCGGCTCGCTCGAAATTCCGCATCGGCAACCGGACTATCCGAAACTGAATTAGCCGATCTGTTCAGCGAAGGAAAGCCGGAGAAAATTCGTGCGGCTCTTGGAAGAATGACTCCGGCTTTCCGTGAATTAGCCGAAAAGGTTTTGGCGTTGGAAGATAAGTAATTTTTGAGAGAGGGAAATTTTATGATTCCGCACGACACAAACAAACCACAGCTGAATCCGCGAAAACTTGTTTTGGAAGGCAGGGAAAAAGAGCTTTACGCTTCTATATGCAAAACGGGATATGTCCCGGAAGAGCGAAACTTTTCTGACTTTTGCCAATCGCTCAAATCGGGGCGGGCGTGGCTCGTTTCCGGCACTCGCGGAAGCGGCAAAACCGCTTTTCCCGAAGCCTTGGCGGAAAGCTGCAATCTAACGATCTGCATTGTTGCGGGGCGCGATGGATTAAAGCAGGAAGAAATTCTTTACGATTGGGACAAGGAAGAGCAGGCATCGTGGATGAACGAAAATCTTATGATTGCAAAAAAATTACCTGAAAATGAGCGTGAAAATTTCCTAAAACGCGCCCGTAAAGAGAAGTGGAAACGCGAATTTTTGATTTTAGGCGAAATGGGTTTGGCGTATGATTTGGCGGCACAAAGTTCAGCCGGCAGCGACAAAAACGCGCCGCCGATTCTGCTTCTTGATGAAAGCGATAAATTCGGAGCAAGCATCGAGGATGCAATGCTGATGCCTTTGGAACGCGGACTCATTTACATTCCGCGACTTGTAACAGGATTTGTCGGCGTTTCCGATTGGCAGTCGCGTCCCATTGTCATAACGACCTCAAATGACCTGCGAAACAAACTTTCCGCACCGTTTGTTTCGCGTCATATTTTCAGTTCGTTTAAAACGCCGTCGCTCATCAAAGAACTCGAAATTTTAAAAGCGAGATGTCCTAAAGCGTCTTCAGATCAACTCGGCTTGGCAATCAAACTGATCGACTGCGTTAGAGGGATTGCCGGACTTGAAGATTATCATTCTATGAGAGAATCAATAGAAGTCGCCACCTCTTTTGAACGCGACGGTATTTACGATTTGGATGAAACTTCGATTCTTCGTTATTTTTGCTATTTCGTAAAAACGGCGGAGGCTCAGGAAATTCTACGTATTCATCTAGATTATCTGGTTCTTACGGCAACATCTTTTAACCCGCAAATTGATTATTGGCTGGCGGAAAGAGATGAAAATTATGCAGCA
>JBBPXX010000073.1:0-7524 GCA_038200505.1 Pyrinomonadales bacterium
AAACATTGGCAGTAAGACTTGAAATTCTTCGTCCGTTAAACTCGTGACAGAAAGAAATTCTCTCGGCTTTCCTTTTAATTCATCATATTTTAACATTTACACAGTTTATCTGATTTTTCTTATTTCAAATAATGTCTATTATAAAGTCGTTAAAAAACGGCTAAATTTCGGCTAAATTTCGTTTCACTTTATTTAAATGCTCAAAACAGAGAACATAGAATCATCGGCTGATTCGCCTGAAATACCTCGCTTTTATCATTTCGGCGAGTTTCAAATGAATTTAATTGATGAAACCCTTTGGCAAAACGGGGAAAAACTGCGGATCAACCGGCGAACTTTTCAAGTTTTACGTTTGTTTGTCGAAAGTGCCGGACAAATTGTTACCAAGCAGGAATTTTTTGATACGGTTTGGAAAGACACTTTTGTCAGCGACAACAGTTTGACCGTAACGATGACGACGCTTCGCAAAATTTTGGGCGACGATGCTAAAGATGCGAAATTTATCGAAAATCTGCCGCGCAAAGGTTATCGGTTTATCAGCGAGGTGAAAACTCTTGGCGATGAACCGCCGATTGTTCAAGTCGAAGAAAAAAGTATCATCGCGCAGGCGGCGGATGCCGAAAAGCGAAACATGATTGCGACGACGATAGATGTCGGTAAGAAAACGATTCCTAGGAATCGGGAGATTCTCTTCGGTATTTTTGCCGCTTGCGTGTTGGTTCTGGTGGTTATTCTAGGATTTAATCATTTCGGTTTTTCGCCTCTTCGCAGCAGTTCGGAAAGTACTCTCCAAATCGAATCCGTCGCCGTTCTGCCGTTTGAAAATCAGAATCCTGATACTGAATATCTTTCAGACGGCTTGACCGAAAGCGTTATCAATAATTTGTCGGAACTTCCCAATCTGCGCGTTATTAGTCGCAGTTCCGTTTTTCAGTATAAAAACAAGCAAACCGATTCGGTGGCAGTCGGGCGCGAATTGAACGTCAATGCGGTTTTAACCGGCAGATTCGCTCAGCGCGGCGATGATTTAATAATCAATGCGGAGCTGACAGATGTGCGCGACAACAAACAAATTTGGGGACGACAATACAATCGTCAAACGTCCGACGCATTCGCCTTACAGCAGGAAATCGCGCGTGACATTTCCGACGCTTTGCGCTCGAATCTGTCGGGCGAGGAAAAAATGCGATTGTCAAAAAGCGAAACCGACAGCCCCGAAGCCTTTCAGCTTTATTTAAAGGGGCGTTACCAGTGGAACAAGCGGACAGGCGAAAGTTTTAGAAAAGCCGTTGATTTTTTCAATCAGGCGATTGAAAAAGACCCGACTTACGCATTGCCTTACGTCGGGTTAGCTAATTGTTATTTATCGGTCAATTATACATACGTCATTACGCGAGAGGAGCGAGTGGCGATGGTCAAAGCCGCCGCCAACAAGGCTCTGGAGATTGACCCGAAACTCGGCGGCGAAGTTCACGCGGTGCTGGCAATTAACAGTCACTTTAACGAATGGGATTGGGCAAATGCTGACCGGGAATATAAGCTCGCCGTCGAGTTAAGCCCGAATTACGCGACGGCGCATCACTGGTATGCGGAGTTTCTGGCAACCGAAGGGCGATTCGATGAAAGTTTTGCCGAGTATCAAAGGGCATTGGAACTTGACCCGCTTTCGCTCGCCGTCAAAACGGATTTGGGATTGAACTATTACTACGCGCGTCAGTTCGACCGCGCCGCTGAGTATCTCAAAAAATTGGAAGAATTAGAGCCGAATTATTTGCGAACACACATTTTTCTGGCGATGGTCTATAAGAAAAAAGAAATGTTTAATGAGGCAATTGCGGAGGATAATCGGGGTTACACGATTGACGGAAGCGATTTGCAAATGTTGGCGACAAGAAAGACGGCACTTGAAAATGCTTTCAAAACAACAGGCGCGAAAGGCTACTGGCGGAAAGCGATTGATTTGGAGTCTGATTTACAAAGCGGAAACCCAAATCCGGTGATTTTGGCAAAGTTCTACTCGGAGCTTGGCGAACGGGACAAAGCGTTTGAATTGTTGGAGAAAGGCTACCGTGAACGAAGTCCGCATTTAGTCTCGCTGAAAGTCTCGCCCGAGTTTGACGGCATTCGCTCCGATCCGCGCTTTGCCGATTTGATGCGCCGCGTCGGACTTCCCTGATAATAAATTCTACCTCAAACAATAGACATTGTTTGAGGTAGAATCATTCTCCAAATTGGAAAAATACTGAAAACAAGTGTGCGAACGGTGCAGAAGCACGTCGAAAATATTTTCAACAAACTCGGCGTGGAAACGAGAACGTCGGCTGTTTCCCGATTGTGTAAAGAATTTGAGAGTCGTTTTGAAAGGAATTGGAAGTTGTGTAAAAATTCTCACGAAAAAACTTCGCTTTCCAGAGCGGAAACGCGGGTTTTCAACTGTTTGACATCATCTTTGAGTTCATAGCCGATAGCAACCATCTGCTTTTCGATATTACCAAGTTTTTGATTGGATTGGCGGGCATTAGTTTCCAAATTACCGAGTCTTTTATCGGTTTTATTACGAAACTCATTCATTTCGGCTTTAAATTCATTAAATTCTGACCGAAAACTCGTCAATTCGGTAGTGTTAACCGTGACAAGCTGCAAAATTGCATCAAGTATTTGTCTGTCTGTTTTTTCCATTTTCCTTATAATTTACACTAATGTTATTTTATGGGTCGTGCTGGTTTTGAACCAGCGACCCGCGGATTAAGAGTCCGCTGCTCTACCAACTGAGCTAACGACCCAATAAACTAACGAATCGGATTATAGCAAGATTGAAAAACAAAGTCCAAAAATTAAGACGAATGCAACAAGTTAAAACTTTTCTCGTTCATAATTTGGTAAATGTTTGATAAATAGAGAAAATAGAAAAAGATGAAGGAATGCCCGAAATGTGAAGTTTGCTATGAAGACAATGTAAATTATTGTCCGCACGATCAAACTCAGACGCGGCTCAGTTTGCCCGGCGGCAGACTTCTCGCCAATCGTTATTTGCTTGAAAAACGAATCGGGCGCGGCGCGATGGGACAGGTTTATGTGGCGAATGATACGAATTTGGGAACACGGCGCGTCGCTGTTAAAACCGTGCGTCAGGACATTTTGAGCAGTGACGATTTAGCCGAAGGCGAAGCGATTGTTCGGTTTGAACGCGAAGCAATGTCGGCGGCTTCGATTCGGCATCCGCATATTGTTGACGTTACCGACTTCGGCGAAAGCGCGGACGGCGTTTTTTATCTCGTGATGGAATATGTCGAAGGCGAAACTTTGCATCGGCTTTTGCGGCGCGAAGGAACTTTGCCTGTCAAACGCGCCGTTAATCTTTTGCGGCAAATCGCCGACGGCGTGGAAGCCGCGCACGAAGCCGGAATTTTGCACCGCGATTTAAAGCCCGCCAATATTTTTATAATGACAAAAGGGAAAGGCGACGGTTTTGTCAAAGTCGGCGATTTCGGTCTGGCGAAAATCGTCAATCAAACTGTAACCGACGCAAGTTCAAGCGCGACACCTTCTTCGCGCGGGATTATCGGAACGCCGGAATTTATGTCGCCCGAACAGATGCAGCCCGAACTCGGCGTTGATGTTCGCGCCGATATTTACGCGCTCGGCACGATTGCTTATTTGATGCTCGGCGGAAAAACGCCGTTCGCGGGCGATATGATGCAGCTTATTATGCAGAAAATTATGCACCAACCGCCGCCGCTTTCGACGATTCGTTCCGATATTCCGAAAGATGTCGAACAAGCCGTGATGCGGGCTTTGGATATTGACCAGAATAAGCGTCCGGCAAGTGTTCGAGAATGGATCGAAGAACTCGAAAAGGCGGCGGAAAATGTTGACGATAAATCAAATGAAGGTTCAGCCAGACTTGTTATTTTAGCTCCGACCGGCGCGGAAGTTTATGTTAATGACGAAAGAAAGGGAATCATCGGCAGTTCCGGCAGATTGGTTTTATCAACCGTTCCCGCCGGACAGCACGTTTTAAGAGTTTCCAAAGCCGGCGAAAAAGACGACGAGCGCGTCATCGAACTGCGCGAAGGCACGGACGAACAGGTTATTGCCGCGCAGTTAAAAACTCTGCACGGCGCAAACAGTCAGCCTTCGCCTTCACAGGCGAACGACAGCAGCGGCGTTCATTCAAGCATAATGCCGGGCATTGTCGCCTGCACAAAATGTCAGGCGCGGTTTGCCGAAGGCGTGAAATATTGCGGGCAATGCAGTAATCATTCTTTTTCCGTTATCAGCAAAAACGAAGATAAAGAAACTTTTCCGTGTCCGCATTGTTCGGCGACTTTGCCGTCAACTTCTAAATTTTGCGGGCGGTGCGGGTTAAATATCGGTCAAATGAGCGCGGCGGGCAAATCTGCCGGATTTTATTCAAATGCTGTCAGAAATTCACCGCCGCAAGTTGAAAAAATTTGCGGACGCTGCGGTGGAAAAGTCCCGCCCAATACAAATTACTGCGGACGCTGCGGCAACAAATTAAACTGAAAATCAACTATAAATAAAGCACGCTTTGTCATTTTTGATAAAATATAAAGTATAATAATCAAATCCTACCGAAAAATCAGGAAAAACAGATGAAAATTTGTCCGAAGTGCCGGAAAACCTATTCAGATGAAAATCTAAACTTTTGTTTAAGCCGTTAGTATTGTGAGTTCGATTGTTTTCATCATATTTGCGATTTTGGTAAGATAAAAACCGGCGAAGTTTTATAAAAAAATTTGAAAAGTTAATTGATGCGCGTAACATTGCGCGTGATTGCGGGTCCGCAGACAGGGCGCGTGTTCACGTTTGACCAACACGAAACATTTACCATCGGACGAAGCGAAGATTCGCAGTTCTGTCTGCCGCACGACCGTTTTTTTTCGCGCAATCATTGTCTGCTCGAAATTGCGCCGCCGCAGTGTTTTCTGCGTGATTTAGGTTCGACCAACGGAACTTTTGTCAACGGAATTCGGGTTGAAACGGCGCATTTAAAACACGGCGACCGCATTCAGGGCGGCGAAACTGTTTTGGAAGTCGGAGTTGCGGCGAATGCGCCGTTTGCAGCGGCGGTTACTTCAAAAACACCGCAAAATTTCAATCAAACAATTCCTTCGGTTATCACGATTCAGTGTCTGAACTGCGGGATGTTGTCAAAAACCAAAGCGTCGCGTCCCGATGCCAAACTTTCTTTTGTCTGCGATGACTGCCGCGAAAAATTAAAGCAAAATCCACAGCCGATTCCCGGTTATCAAATGATAAAAATGCTCGGACAAGGCGGAATGGGCAGCGTAATGCTGGCACGCTCCGTTAAAGACGGACGCGCCGTAGCGATCAAAACTCTTTTGCCGGAAGTTGCCGTCAGCGAACAATCGCTCAAGCGTTTTATACGCGAAATTGAAGTTGCCGCCAGCCTTCAGCATCCGCACATCGTCAGTTACATTGATCACGGAACGCATAACGGCATTGTTTATCTCGTTTCGGAATACGTCGGCGGAATGGACGCTTCCAAACTCGTCAAACATCGCGGCGGCAAATTGAATTATATGGAAGTCGTCAAAATTATCGAACAAACACTTGCCGCGCTTGATTTTGCTCATTCGCTGGGTTTTGTTCACCGCGACATCAAAGAACAAAATATTTTGGTTGACGGAAATTATCCGCGATACATTTCAAAATTAACCGATTTCGGTTTGGCAAAAAGTTTCAAAGAAACAGGAATGAGCGGTGTAACGATGGTCGGCGACGTGGCGGGAACGATTGCGTATATGCCGCCCGAACAAGTCAGAGATTTCAAGGAAGTGCGCCCGCCGTCTGACATTTACGCGATTGGAATGACCGCTTACAGCCTTTTGACCGGCGCACACGCGCTCGATTTGAGTCCGCGTGCCGGAATTTCCGAAACGGTCAAAGCGATTTTTGAAAAACCGATTATCCCGATTTCACAGCGTTTGCCGGAAATCCCTTTGCGCGTCACCGCCGTCATCGAAACCGCCCTCGCCAAAGAAGTAAAATTCCGCTGGGCATCCGCCGGAGAAATGCGCGAAGCACTTCTTAAATCAGTTGGTTAATTAGAATAAGAAAAAGTAAATTCATCTGATAAGCTATACTTCCTACCAGATTCTCCAAAATAATATTGATAAATTAAATAGCATTTGTTAAATTTAGATTTCATATATCTTTAATTCAAACTTTTGCATTAGATTGGAGTTTTAATCTGTTGCTGCAAATAACTAATGAACCCATTAAGCCAAATCGTCTGGAATTTTTCTGCAAAAGCCCGAAAAAAGCGTGCTAAATTGTTTAGGGACAATTTTTCGCTAAATGAAAATACAAAAATATTGGATTTAGGGTCTGAAAACGGTTCAAATATTTTTAAAGTGCTGCAAAACACAAAAGTGAAGAATGAAAATGTTGTAATAGCTGATATTGACTTAAATGCAATAGAAGAAGGCAAAAGGCTTTACGGATTTAATACAGCATTGATAAAAGAGAATGAAAGATTGGATTTTCCGAATAATTTCTTTGACATTGTTTATTGCTCTTCGGTGATTGAACATACAACGGTAAATAAGTCGGATATTTGGAAGCTGACAGATGGAAAACAATTCAAAGAAGCCGCGTGGGAGAAACAGAAAACTTTTGCTGAAGAAATTGTCAGATTGGGAAAACAGTATTTCGTTCAAACTCCTTGCAAAACTTTTCCGATTGAGAGTCATACTTGGCTTCCATTTGTAGGGTATCTTCCGAGAGAGGTTTTTCTCCCAATCCTAAGAGTAAGCAACCGTTATTGGATAAAACAAGCTGATCCAGACTTCAATCTTTTAGGGGAAAAAGAAATGCAGAAATTATTTCCTAATGCTCGAATCCTGAGTGAAAAAAAATTTGGTGTAACTAAATCAATAATGGCAATTAAAACTGACTTGGAGAAAATGTGATCTATTTATTAAGTTCATCAGTTAATTTTTAAAAGGGACTTGATAAGCCCCTTTTTCTATTTAGAGTTTCGCACTTAATAGTAAGAACAAAAACAGGAACTAGACTCCCAGTAACCACCATTCATATTACAGTAATTCTCCTGATTGACATCGCAGGATGGCGGCGGGTCTCCATTATCGTCATAAGTAAAAACCTCGTAAGGTGTATTTCCATCATCTCCGGGAGCTTCTGCTCCGGGATTAGATTCCGACACTTGAGGATATGCACCGGGACGCGTTCCACGAGTTGTGTATACTCCTCCGCCAATAGTTTCATGCTCAGGACCACAACCATAAGAAGAATCTGGAGGAGATTCTAAGACATAGTAGTTTGGACTAATTGGAGTCAAACTACCGTACCAAAAATCTTTTGATTGGCTGTAACAACTAGGGCAAACGCATTAAAAATGTAAGAAGCGAGAAAAGTGTGTAAAACTTGAACTTATTCTATTTTGGGATGAGGAGAGAGATTGAAACAATTAAAAACAAAGACGTTATTTGAAAGTGTCGGGAAAATAAAAGACCC
>JBBPXX010000074.1:0-11809 GCA_038200505.1 Pyrinomonadales bacterium
AAACATTGGCAGTAAGACTTGAAATTCTTCGTCCGTTAAACTCGTGACAGAAAGAAATTCTCTCGGCTTTCCTTTTAATTCATCATATTTTAACATTTACACAGTTTATCTGATTTTTCTTATTTCAAATAATGTCTATTAAATCAAAATAGCATATTTTCTTGCATCGAAGGGCTGAAAGTGATACATCTTATTCGGGGTTGATGAAAAAACTCCGGCTCAAACACTCCCAAACACGCTATGAAAAACGAAGTGCGGTTCGACAAGGAATTTGCTGCAAAATCAATTGACGAAGAAATAAAGCACGCGAACGGAAACGGTGATTTTCTATCGCTCGCCGAAGAAGTTCGCGCCAGAAGCGATAAACCGAAAAATATTCCGGCACTTTTGCCGCAAACGCTTGCACCGGCAGAGTTTAACACCGCGCTCGTGCATTTTTATCGCGGCGAAGTTCAGCGTTCAAACGTCTGGCGCACGCGGCTTGACGCGACGACGAATTGGGCGGTTATTACGGCGGGCGCAACGCTTTCTTTCGTTTTCAGTTCGCCCGATAATCCTCATTTTGCGATTCCGATAAATCTGATTCTCGTTTCGATTTTTCTTTTTATGGAAGCGCGGCGTTACCGTTATTACGAAGTTTGGGCAAACCGTGTGCGCGTCCTGGAAACCGGCTATTTTGCGCCGATGCTTTCACACCGGACAATGCCGCCGGACAAAGAATGGGCGGAACATATTTCGGCGGATTTATTGACACCGCATTTTACAATCAGCGAATGGGAAGCCGTCGGGCGACGTTTGCGAAGCAATTATATTTGGATTTTTGTTTTGCTTGCATTAAGTTGGACGCTGAAAGTTTATCTGCATCCGTTTCCCGCTACAAATTTAGAAATGTTTATCAATCGCGCACAAGTCGGATTAGTTCCGGGTTGGTTTGTTATTTTATGCGGCGCGATTTTCAACGCGCTGATATTTTTTGTGGCTTTCGGCACGATGAAACTCAAAGACGCTTCGAGCGAAGTTTTGCCGCTTGAGAGTTTTGAATGGCATCCGCTTAAACAAGTTTCGAGTTGGGCGGGAACAAATTTAATCCGCCGCAACACCATTCGCCGCGCCAAAAAAGCCCGCCATCGTGTTCGTTCTATTCATAAAACAGAAGCGTGAATAGTTCCGATTTTCAGATTCAAATTGCAGATTTATTAAAGTTTCAACTTTTGAAACAATTGCCGGAGTCTGTTATTTTTTTAACAAGTAATTTTTAAAAATTGGAGAATAATTTAAATGGCAATCGAATTAGACGAACGCGGAAAAGCGTTGGAAAACGAATATTTTCACCGCAAAGAAAAGGAACTGATCGAAAAAATGAAAGCTAAATTGGCTTCCGAACAAACAAAGGATTTGCATTTGAACTGTCCGAAATGCGATGGCAAACTGGTTGAAACCGATTACGAAAATGTTTCTGTTGATGTTTGCGACACTTGTTCGGGCGTTTGGTTTGACGCGGGCGAACTGGCGCAGGTCGTTGATAAAAACGAAAACAGCGGTTGGCTGAACAGATTTTTCAAGTAAATTTTGGGTGAGAGTAAAATGAAAAAGCACATCAATAAAATTGTCTTTGTCTGGCTGTTTTTATCAGCTTTCGGTTTAACTTTTTCGGCTCAGGCGCAAACTGCCAAACCGAAAGCGGAAGTTTCAAAATCAAATCTTGAAACTTACAAACTAAACAGCAAACTGATGGAGCGTGAAATGCCGTATCGCGTTATTTTTCCGGCAAGTTATAATGCGGAAAAAGATAAAAGATTTTCGACCGTTTATCTGCTTCACGGTTTGACCGGACATTTCGACAACTGGGCGGACAAAACAAAACTTACCGATTACGCGAAGAATTACAATTACATAATCGTAATGCCCGAAGGCGACAACGGTTGGTATTCCGACAGCGCAACCGCGCCGAATGATAAATATGAAAGCTATATTATTGCCGAATTAATTCCCGAAATTGATAAAAAATACCGGACGATTTCAGACCGTCAGCATCGCGCCGTCGCCGGACTTTCGATGGGCGGTTATGGTTCGATCAAGTTCGGTTTGAAATATCCCGAAATGTTTTCGCTCGTCGGTTCGTTCAGCGGCGCACTCGGCGCGGCTTCGTTTAACGAAAAAAATGCCGGCGGAATCGGCAAATCAATTGACGCAATTTTCGGCGCGGTGGACAGCGAAAAACGCCAGTCGAATGATATTTTCAAAATCGTTAAAGAAATGCCCGCCGAAAAAATAAAAAATCTCCCGTTTATCTATCTTGACTGCGGAACGGAAGATTTTCTGATTCAAAGCAATCGTGATTTTGCCGCGCTGCTTTTAGAAAAGAAAATCCCGCACGAATTTCGCCAACTTCCCGGCGTTCACGATTGGAAATTCTGGAACGCCGAAGTCAATGAGTTTTTGGAAGTCAGCGAAAAATTTATCAAATAAGTGAAAAAGTAGAAAAGTGAAAAGTGAAAAAGTTGCTTAAATACTAACTTAAAATTCTTTTTCACCTTTTCACTTTTAAACATTTAAACTTTATTTTATGTTAAATTTTGCCATCGAAACGGCGCGTGAAGCCGGACAAATTTTGCTCGAAAAATTCGGGCGAAAAATAAATATATCGTTCAAAGGCGACATCAATCTTGTAACGGAAGCGGATTTGGCTTCGGAAAAGTTAATTACCGAAAAGATACGTTCTTATTATCCGAAACATTCGATTTTGGCGGAAGAATCGGGCGAAGCGTTGGTTGACGGCGAAGTTGTCTGGAAATGGATTGTTGACCCGCTTGACGGCACGACTAATTACGCGCACGGTTATCCGTGTTGGTGCGTTACGCTCGCGCTCGAACATAACGGCGAAATTGTTGTCGGTGTAACTTTTGACCCGACGCGCGACGAACTTTTTGCCGCCGAAAAGGGAAACGGCGCGACTTTAAACGGCAGAGAAATCCGCGTTTCCGAAACCGAAAAACTCGGCGATGCGCTGATTGTAACCGGATTTCCTTATAGTTTTAAGGAAAAACAAAATTTCGCCGAACATTTAAACAAATTTCTTTTATATTCGCGCGGCGTGCGGCGCGACGGTTCGGCGGCGATTGATATGGCGTATGTCGCCTGCGGACGTTTTGACGGTTTTTGGGAAGAAGGCTTAAACGCGTGGGATGTTGCCGCCGGAGTTTTATTGATTGAAGAAGCCGGCGGGCGCGTTTCTTATTACGACGATTCAAAATTCAGCGTTTACAAACCGCCGATTTGCGCCAGCAACGGTTTGATTCACGCGGAAATGCTCAATATCTTAAAATAGTTCTATCAAATCTGAAATCCCGAATACCGACGCTTTACTTTAGATAATTTTCCGCCTTGTGATAATCTTAGCAGTTAAATAATTTGCAAAATAAAAAATAAATATGTCTTGGTTTAGTCGGAACGAACCCAAAATTGAAGAACAAACGGCGGATGAAGAGCGCAAAGTCAAAACGGAAGGGATTTTCGTTAAATGTCTCGAATGCGAAAATCCGCTTTACAAACGTGAGTTAAAAGAATCTTTGCAGGTCTGCACGCATTGCGATTATCATTTTCGTTTCGATGCGCGAAGCCGTTTGGACACATTATTTGACGACGGTGAATATGAAAAGCTGGACGAAGAAATAACCAGCGGCGATCCGCTCGGATTTGTTGACACGAAACCGTATATCGAACGCATCGAAGCGGCGAAAAAGTCTTCCGGTTTGCCGGAAGCGATTGTTTCCGGCGAAGGAAAAGTCGGCGGACATCTCGTTTATGCGGGAGCGATGGCGATGGATTTTATCGGCGGTTCGATGGGTTCGGCAGTCGGCGAAAAAATTACGCGCCTGATTGAAAGAGCGATTGAAAATCGCGGCGCGGTGATAATTTTCGCGGCTTCCGGCGGCGCACGAATGCAGGAAGGAACTTTATCTTTGATGCAGATGGCGAAAATTTCCGCCGCGCTCGCCCAATTGCACGACGCGCGTCTGCCGTTTATTTCCGTCTTGACCGACCCGACGACCGGCGGCGTAACCGCGAGTTTTGCGATGCTCGGCGATGTGATTATCGCCGAACCCAAAGCGTTAATCGGTTTTGCCGGACCGAGAGTTATCGAACAGACGATTCGCCAAAAACTGCCGAAAGGTTTTCAGCGTTCGGAATTTCTGCTCGAACACGGAATGGTTGATATGATCGTTGACCGCCGCGAATTGCGCGATACGATTATTCGGCTGCTGAATTTTATGATGAATGCGGAAATCAAATAATGTAAACCGACAGAAAAGTCGTAAAATCTCCGCCGAACTCTGTGAAAACTCCGTGTTCCCTGTGTTATGAGATATTTTTAACACGGGAAACACGGAGTTTTCACAGAGATTGCAGATTATTTGGCAGATCAAAATTTATTCAACATTCTGCACCTGTTCGCGGATTTTTTCGATCTCGCTTTTTATCTCCAACGCCGCTTCTTTGACGATTAAATTATTTGTTTTTGACGCGATTGTATTGGCTTCGCGGTTTAATTCCTGCGTTAAGAAATCGAGCCGTTTGCCGACTTCTTTATCCTCCTTCATAATGGCGCGGAATTGTTCGATGTGCGCTTTGAGCCGCGTGATTTCTTCGGAAATGTCGCTTCTGTCGGACAAATATGCAACTTCCTGAGCCAGCCGCGCTTGATCCAGTTCGATTTCCGATTCGCTTTTTGAGAGCAGTTTTTCGATGCGTTTTGTTAATCGCTGACGATATTCTTCCGCGACATTTTCGCTTTCCGCTTCGATGTTCGGCAAATGATTTTCGATTGAAGTAAGCCGAAAATTTAACTCGTCCGCCGTCGCCTGACCTTCGACTTCGCGCATATTTTCGAGTTCGTCCAAAGCCTTCAAACAAGCGTCTTCAACTCCATTAACAAAATCTGCACTCAAGTCGTCGGCTTTTGTCTGCAAAGCGTTCGGCAGACGCGCAATGTAATTCATATCGGGTTCGCCGGTCAAGGAAAATTCTTCCTGCATCTGTTTCAACGCTGAAATATAACCCGCAATTAACGGACGATTTAATTCATAGACGACATCGCTGGTGCGTTCGTAATTAACAAATATATCAATCCGCCCGCGCGAAAGACGATTTTGAATGATGCGTTTGAGATTTGCTTCGAGCGATTGCAGTTCGTTTGCAATCCGCAAATTCAAGTCCAAATAACGATTGTTGACTGTTTTTATTTCGACGGAAACGGCAAAGTTTTCTCCTGAAACTGCGCCGCGTCCGAATCCTGTCATTGATTTCATAATATTTTTACGGGTAATTGTTTGGATTTTCAACCGTCAAACCTTCGGCATTGGCGGCTGTGTTTAAGTCGCTGTCGGCGGAAACGAAAATAAAAGATTTTTGTGATAAACCGTTTGTCAGCAAATCTAATTCAGCATAAATTTCAAGCGCGGCAGAAAGTTGGACGGCATCGTATCCGCGCAAACTGTAAGTTTTTGCCAGCCTAACGGCATTTGCCAATAAATTCGGGGTGATTTCTATAATGCTGAATTCGTTTCTAAAATCGGTCTGAACTTGTCGGACGGCTGAATCTACTTGAATTTTAGTTAAACTCCCGCCTTTAAATAGTCGGGAAAAAGCGGAAATCGCTTCAACTTCCGAAATGGAAACGACATAAATTAATGAAGAAGAAGCTCTTTGAAAAATATTTCTAACCCGATTTGTGCCAATTTCGTCAATGTAATTTTTAATGAAGGCACTTGTGTCGAAAAAATAAAAATCCATCAACGTCGTTCCTCGATAATTGTTTCGGAAAGCGGTTTGCCTTTTATTTTAATCGGTTTAAAATTTCCCAATCCGCTTCGCCGTGATGTCTTTATCTCGCGCAGCAAACCTTTTTCAAACAACGCCTGTTGCAAGCGCAACTCTATCGAATCTTCGCTTATATGCTCGGACAGACAATCGGAAATCTGTTTTTGTTCGGGAAACGGCAGCCTATAAATCTCATTCAAAATTTCTTGCGGTGTCATTTTGATAAATCTCCTTGTCCGAAACATTTTAGCACTATATCAGGTTCAAGCGGAAATAACTTCATCTTCCAAAAACTGCAATTCATAAAGCCTCCGGTAAACGCCGTTATGTTCCAAAAGTTCGTTGTGCGTTCCGGTTTCGATGATTTTGCCGCGTTCCATAACGACAATTTTATCGGCTTTGCGAACTGTTGAAAGACGGTGCGCGATGACGATTGAAGTTTTGTTTTGCATCAGATTTGCCAGAGCCTTTTGCACGAGTTGCTCGGATTCGGCATCGAGCGCGGAAGTCGCTTCGTCTAAAATCAAAACCGGCGCGTTGATCAAAACGGCGCGGGCGATAGCAATGCGCTGACGCTGACCGCCGGACAAGAAGATTCCGCGTTCGCCGACGAAAGTATCATAACCGTTTGGCAATTCCTGAATAAATTCGTCGGCAAAAGCAATTCGCGCGGCTTCGCTAATTTCTTCGTCGGTTGCGTCCGGTTTGCCGTAGGAAATATTATAGCGAATCGTGTCGTTAAAAAGCACGGTTTCTTGGGTTACGAGCGCGATTTGTTTTTTCAAACTCAAAACCGTCGCGTCGCGCAAATCGGTTTCGTCCCAAAAAATCGCGCCTTCCGTCGGATCGTAAAGTCTTTGGACGAGTTTTATCAAACTCGATTTTCCGCCGCCGCTTTCGCCGACGAGCGCGACCATTTCGCCTTTGGGAATTTCCAGATTAAAATTTTTGATGACGTTTTTATCTTCGTCCAGATAATTAAACGAAACATTTTTGAGCGTGATCTTGCTTTGTAAATTTTTCAATTCAACGGCATTTTTCTTTTCCGGCAGCGCATCGCTTGCGTCCATTACATCCCAAACATCACGCGCGGCGGCGAAGGCTTTGGTGATTTCGTTGTGCTGGCGCGAGATTTTTCGCATCGGGTCGTAACTGCGAAACAGGAAAAGTAAAAACGCGAAAAACTGCGAGGCTTCCATTCTGCCGGTATTTATTTCGCGGAGTCCGAAAAAGAGGAAAATGATAATGGCAATAATTCCGATGGTTGTAATAATCGGCGGCGAAAGCGCGGCGATTCTGCCGGAACGCAGATTGGCGCGGGCGATAATTTCGGCGACTTTGGCAAAACGCGATTTTTCACGCGCTTCGGCTCGATATGCCTGCACAATCGGATAATTTGCCAGCGATTCCTGCGCCGTGTCGGTTAAAAGTTTATTGCCTTCAAACGATTCGTGCGAAAGTTTTCGCAGAGATCTGCTGAATTTTGAAGTTAAACCGCCGATAATCGGCGCAATAATCAACGCGCCGAGCGTCAAACGCCAATTGTAATAAAAAGCCGCGCTGAGAAAGCAGACGAGCATTATACTTTCACGAAAAACGTCGCGCAGATTTGACGAAACCGCCAGTTCAATCGCCGCCGCGCTCGTAACGAGTCGTGAAACCAAAAAATTTGTGCGGTGTTTTTGAAAAAAGTTCGCCGATTGCGCTAAAAGATGCGCGTAAAGTTCGCGCCGCATCTGCAAAACGGCGGATTGAC
This sequence comes from Pyrinomonadales bacterium, assembly GCA_038200505.1. Taxonomy (GTDB): domain Bacteria; phylum Acidobacteriota; class Blastocatellia; order Pyrinomonadales; family Pyrinomonadaceae. The sequence continues at coordinate 7,577 of JBBPXX010000074.1, forward strand.
CGATTTTCGCCATCAAATATGACGAAAAATATTCAGCGATGCCGCCGCCGACTGTAAAAGTTAAAAGCAGAACGGAAATAATCGCCCAACTCGCTATCCAATTGTTTTCCGGTATGTATTCCTGAAGATTGAAAAGCGTCGAAGAATGCTGAGTCGCGCCGCTGTTGAAAGCCAAATCGGCTATCGGAACGATCAATGCGCCAATCGCAGTTTCGGCAAGTGCGGCAAAAACCATCGCAATTGTTGCCAGAACAAACGTCGAAAGATGCGGACGAAGATATTTTAGAAGTCTTTGAAAATCTTTCATCTCTCAAATCGTAAATCGTAAATCGTAAATCGTAAATCGTAAATCAGGCATCTGAAATTTGAAAACTTAATCTTAAGTCTTAAATATTGAATCTTAAATCTTGCGTTTGCAACGTCAAAAGCTATTGTGGCATCTTTTTAAGTGAAAAGTCCTTTTTCGGAGAGAAAATATGAAAAATCTAAGTTTATCCAAAATAATACCGTTATTATCCGTTCTAATTCTTTTATCCGCAACAGTTTTCGCTCAGGTTGACGTGCCGCGCAAAACGACGGCGGTTACATATCCGGTTGATGAAACCGTCTATTTGCAATTTCGCGGCACGACGCGCTTTCCGCGTATGAAGGGTGAAGCGAAAATCGAACGGACGAAAAAAAACGGCACGGAAATCGAGCTTTCAGTTTCAAAAATGCCGCGCCCTTTTGAACTCGGCGCGGGTTACGCGACGTATGTTTTGTGGGCGATTTCGCCTGACGGACAGGTTGATAATCTCGGCGAAATCAAACGGCGCGGGTTTTTTGATTTCGATTCAAAAATTTCCGTAACCACGCCGCTGCAAACTTTTGCACTTATAATTACGGCTGAACCGCATTTTCTCGTGCGCCGTCCGAGTCGTGCGGTAATGCTGGAAAATCTTAATCCATCGGCGAAAAGCGGTAGAACTTTGGCGACGACGAGCGCGATTCAGTATTTCGGCAATTCGAGCGATTACTTCAGCGATGCGCGAACGCCGGAAATCGCCGAAATTGATTATTCAAAAACGCCTTCGCTGATTTTACAGGCAAATCAAGCACTCGCGCTGGCGAGATATGCCGGAGCAGAGCGCGACGCGACTGAAGAATTCGGGCAGGCGCAGACGCTTTTTCAAAATGCCGATGCCGCTTGGAAAGCCGGACGCGCTGAAGAGGATGTTGATATTACGGCGCGAAAGGCAATCGGCGCGGCGGTCAAAGCCGAAATGACAGCGGCAGTTCGCAAGGAAGCCCGTGAACAGCGCAATGTTAAATCGCGTCAGGACGCGGATTTGCGTGAACAGGAAGAAAAATATCTCGACGCGCAAACTGAAATCGCTAATCTTAAATCGGAACTCGCCAGAGAAATCCGCAACCGCGAACTCGCCGAACGTGACGCACAAAATTATGCGAATCAAGTAAGTGATTTACGCGCTCAACTCGGGAAAGTCCAAGGTGAAGCGGAAGGCGCGAAAGTTAAACTTGCCACCATCGAAGGACAAAATCGGCTTTTGGAAGCGCAGCGCGATAGAGAACAGAAACTCAATCGTTTGCAGTCAAATATTCCTGTTTTAATGGAATCGCTAAAAAGATTCGGCGCGGTTTCGCAAACCGAGCGCGGAATTATTTTAGTTTTGCCGGAAAATTATTGGACTGGAAATCGCGCCGCTACATTTGCGCCGAACGGTGAAACAAGTATCGGTTCATTGAGCGAAGTTTTGGCGAATATGACCGATTATAGAGTGATGATCGAAGCGCACACGGACAACAATGGAACGCCCGACGAATTGCAAAATTTGACTCAGACGCGGGCGCAGACCATCGCCGATAAAATTTTGTCGCTCGGCGCGAGTTCAGACCGCATCGAAGCCAAAGGTTTCGGCGCGGCTTTGCCGCTTGCACCGAATTCGACCAACGCCAACCGCGCCAAAAATCGCCGTGTGCAGATTGTTTTGACACCGATGGTTTAATACCGGGAGCGCGGGCAGCCTGCCCGCCAACGAGCGAAGCGAAGTTGTTTGCTTGAGCCACGGTTTTTCTATTCTAAAGTGTGCATCATTCGCGCTTCGCGCTCTGATGGTGGGCAGGTTGCCCGCGCCCCGACTAATTCACCACGACAAGTCGGATTTCCGACATTTCTTCCATCGCATATTTCACGCCTTCACGTCCGAAACCCGAATCTTTTACGCCGCCGTAAGGCATATTGTCCACACGAAACGTCGGCACGTCGTTGATAATTACGCCGCCGTATTCGAGATTTTCCGCCGCATAGTTTGCATTTGATAAGTTTTGTGTGAAAACTCCGGCTTGCAAACCGTATTTTGTATGATTTGACATATCAACAGCTTCGGCAAAGTCGGAAAATTTTTCGACGACTGCGACGGGCGCGAAAATTTCATCTGAAACGACGCGCATTTCGGGATTCGTATTTGTCAAAATCGCCGCGTCGAGCATCGCGCCGTCGCGTTTCCCGCCGCATAAAAGTTTTGCGTCGGCTGCAACCGCTTCATCAATCCAATTTTCCGCCTTTTTCGCCGCGTCTTCTTCGATCATTACCGAAAGTTGCGTTGATTCGTCGAGCGGATTTCCCTTTTTCAGATTTTTCGCGCTTTCGATAAATTTTTCCGTCCATTCGTCGTAGATTTTTTCGTGAATATAAACTCTTTGGACGGAAATGCAGACTTGTCCGGCATAAACAAACGCGCCCATTGTCGTTCGTTCGAGCGATTTTTTGATGTCGGCGGTTTCGTCCACAATGACGGGCGCGTTTCCGCCGAGTTCGAGCGAAATCACCTTTTTCCCGCTTTGTCCTTTGAGTTTCCAACCGACTTCCGCGCTTCCCGTGAACGAAATCATTTGAATTCGTTCATCTTTGAGAACCAAATCCATATTTTTAACGTCCATCGGAACAATTTGCAGCGCACCTTTCGGCAAACCGCTTTTTTCAAAAACTTCGCCCAAAAGCAACGCGGTCAGCGGCGTTTTTTGACTCGGTTTGATAATTATCGAATTACCCGAAGCGAGCGCGGGCGCAACTTTGTGTCCGACCAGATTGAGCGGGAAATTAAACGGCGTAATTCCGTAAATCACGCCGCGCGGAACGCGCAAAGTCCAGCCGGTTTTGCCTTTGCCACCAGCTTGTGTGTCAATCGGAATCACATCGCCGACAAATCTTTCGGCTTCGCTTGCCGCCCAATTAAACGTCGCAATGCCGCGCTCGACTTCGCCGCGGGCAATGTTTATCGGCTTGGCGGCTTCTTGGCAAATCGTTTCGGCAAATTCCCTTTTGCGCGTTTCGATGCCGTCGGCGATTTTCCGCAAACCTTTGGCAATCTGAAAACGCGCCAACTTTCGCATTTCCTTCGCGGCATTTTCGGCAACCGCAATCGTTTCTTCCATCTCGTCGCGGTTTGCCGCTGAAACTTCCGCAATAGCTTTTTGTGTGAAAGGCGATTTCACTTCAAAAGTTTCCTTTGTTTCGCGCCATTCGCCGCCGATAAATAATTTTTTTGTTTTCATAATTTCCTTGATGTTTTTTGCTTTATCTTATTTACTAAGTTAAACTTTCGACATTTGCAAATCAAATTTCTTTGAGAAAAAAAGTTATGAAAATCATAAAAATCGGTTTAATTTTGTCGGTAATCGCGCTGTTCATTTTTGCCTGTGCGGAAAATAAAACGACGGTTAACAGGAACACGGTTGTCAATGCGCCGGCAAACGCGCCGACAAATGCACAACCAACAGCGGCGATGGACGAAATGGCTTCGGCAAAGAAAATTTATGTGGATAATTGTGCCAAATGTCATAAAGATGACGGCACGGGCGGCAAGGTCGTGATTGACGGAAAAACACTAAAAGCAGATAATTTAACTTCCGATAATATCAAAAAAGATGACGATGCGGAGATTATCGAACACATTACGGAAGGAATCCCGGACGAAGGAATGCCCGCCTTTAAAGATCGTTTGAGCGAAGAACAAATTAAAACGGTTGTGAAGTATATTCGGGCAGATTTACAGAAAAAGTAAGGAATATGTAAAAAATAACTTACAATCATCATTACTGAGCGGTCTAAGAATTGCTGAGTAAAGTTGAAGTGGCGTAAAAGTATGAAAAAAGAGATGTTTAAGTGTGAACAAAAAACTCTTTACCATACTTTTACAACCAATCGAAGCGATGATTGCTTCGATGTCGTCC
>JBBPXX010000075.1:0-6111 GCA_038200505.1 Pyrinomonadales bacterium
CTGACGAAAGAGAATATCTCGGACGTAATAATGGAGATTGCCTGTGGATTGCACAATCTGCGAGTTACATTTCGCCAGCCAATGCAAACGATTGATCTTACAAATGTTGAGGAATTATCTTATTTCAAATAATGTCTATTCTATACGCCACTCGTCCGCCTCTGTCATGTCCCGCAACGTAAAATTCCTGAAAACCGAAATGGTTTATTACTTCAACTAAATCAAAAGCCATCGCTCTTTTGGAAAAATCGGAAACTTTCGGGTTTTCCTTTTTTAGCCGACTTTCACCATAACCTCGTAAATCGGGAACTATCAAAAAATATTTTTCAGATAATTTCTCGACGACTTTGTGCCAAGTGAAATGATTTTGAGGAAAGCCGTGAATTAGAAGCAGCGGCTTGCCCTGTCCGCCGTAAAACGTATTTATAATTGACTCTGAAGTTTCAATTTTAGTCTGATTTAAGGTTTTCATTTAGCTTAATCCAATTTTGAGCTTAAAATATTTTGAGTTTGTTCTTTTCTAAATTCGTGAAGTTTTTCTCGCAATTCAGGTCTTGAATTCGCCAAAATCGAAATTGCCAAAAGCGCAGCGTTTTTCGCGCCCGCGTTTCCGATTGCCAAAGTTCCGACGGGAATTCCGGTGGGCATCTGCACGATTGAAAGCAGCGAATCCATTCCCGATAATGCTTTGCTTTGAACGGGAACGCCGAGAACCGGCAAAATCGTCTGTGAAGCGCACATTCCGGGCAGATGCGCCGCGCCGCCCGCGCCCGCGATGATGACTTCGATGCCGCGAGATTCGGCGGTTTTGGCGAATTCAAACAGTAAATCGGGCGTGCGATGCGCCGACACGACTTGGCATTCGTGCGAAATATTGAAATCATTCAAAACATCCGAAGCGTTTTTCATCGTTTCCCAATCGGATGTGCTGCCCATTATTATCGAAACGATTGGTTTTCGGTTTTCGGTTTCCGGTTTTAATTTTTTTGACATTTTATTTGGAAAAACTGAATTTTAATTTGCACGAAATTTCGTAAGAGATTTTTTATCTTATCTGTTACAAAATAAATAAGATTGATATTGAAAGCAAATTCCGTCGAATTTTATTCCGCACTTGACTTAAAATCCAAATTTTTAGTTTTACACTTTTAGTTATTCAGTCTTTTGCGCTTTCAAGCGAAAATGGACATAATACAATTTGTTTGAAACAATGAGAAATTATGAAATTTATTTCTGACATAAGGCTTTTGTTAATTGGTTTGTGGCTCGGCGCGGCGGTGTTTTTTATTGCGGTTGCACAAAGCGCGTTTGCCGTTTTGCCTTCGCGTGAGATGGCAGGTTCGGTTGTTTCGCGGACGCTGCTGATTATAAATGTCAGCGGTTTGATTATCGGTTTGATTTTGCTGGCGACTTCTTTTTATAAGAGATTAGACATAAAACCGATTTGGCTTTGGACGGAAAGAGTTTTGCTGGTTATTTTCACCGCCGCTTGTGCCGTCGGGCAATTTGTCATCGGTTTGTGGATGTCGTGGATTCGCGCTCAGATTGGTCGCCCGATTGATGAAGTCGCGGTTGACGATCCGCTGAGAATTCAGTTTAATAATCTGCATCAATATTCGGAATGGATTTTGATGGCGGCGATGGTTGCGGCACTCGTTTTGTTCTTTTTGATTGCGCGAAAATCGGTTGTCAAAGTCGTCGAAAATAAAAACGAATTTGGTATTGATCCGAATCTATTTAAAACTCCGCAATAATAAATAATGTTAAATTCAATCAGAGAAAATATTGAACGGCGTTTGGGCATTGCGCCGCGTCCCGCGCCGGCGATGAATGACAGAATTGTCGAAAGTCTGACGGACTTTTCAGGGCGTTATAAAAACTGGCGCAAAAGCGAAAATCTTGATAATTATCCGTTTGTCGAAAACATAAATGCGCCGTTTACGCCGATGCGCCGCGCACTTCCGATGCTTAATCTCGCGCTGATTTCTTCGGCGGGCGCGTTTATTGACGGCACGGATTCTTTTGACGTTACGACGCACGAAGGTGATCCGACGTTTCGGGAAATTCCGATTGAAATAGATGCCGAAGATTTGCTTTACGCCGTGCGCGGTTACAATCCGACGGCAATTCAAGCCGATATGAATTGCCAAATTCCAATCGAACGTCTACTCGAATATGAAGCCAACGGCGTAATCGGCAGATTAAATCACGTTTGGTGGAGCTTGTGCGGTTACATTCCGAATGCGCGGCTGGTTGCCGAACAAACCGCACCGCAAATTGCCGAACGAATCGCGCGTTACGAAGTGCAAGCCGCGCTGCTCGTTCCGGCTTCGCGTCTGTGTCATCAAACGCTCGGCATCGTCGCCCGTGAACTCGAACAACAAGGCGTTCCGACAATTATGCTGGCGGTTGATCGTTCAATTACCGATAAAGTCCGACCACCGCGCACGGCATATTACGCCGGAGAATTCGGCGCGGTCGTCGGGAAACCGAATTGGAAGCAGTATCAACTGCGCGTTTTGGACGAAACTCTGCGCTGGATTGAAACCTTTGACCAACCGGGCGCGAGGCGTTTGGTTGTTAATCTCGAAACCGAAGTCGAACAGGAACGCGGCGAAAGATAAGTTAAAATTTATGAGGATACTTGTCGCAAGTTTTGAAGACTTACCAATTCTCTATAATTTATGCTCAAGACAATTCCAATCAAATGTGCAAGTTGCGGTGCAAATCTTGATATCACGCCGGATGTGGAAAATTTTTCGTGTGGTTATTGTGGAGCGGCACAAATAATTTTGCGACAAGGCGGCACAATATCATTGAAACTCGTCGGCGATGCGATAAAGCGTGTTCAGGTCGGTACCGACAAAACAGCCGCCGAACTTGCAATTAAAAGACTAAGCGGCGAGTTAGAGGGTGTTCAACAAGCAGTCAATGATAATGCTTATATGAAGCAAGTAAGACTTCAAAAAAGCACAAAAAATTTCGTTCTTATTTGGGGCGGAATCTTGTTTTTCATTATTTCTTTTGCTAGTAACGCAAAAAGTGCTTTAGGCTTTTTTTCTATTTTTATTATTTTGATTTTTACAAGCACAGCTTGCGTCGGTTATTTCTATTTTCAAAAACGTCGCGTAATCGCTGATGAATTTGATGAAAAATATGAAGTGCTAGCAAAGCGTTGGCAGGATTTACAGCAAAAACTCCGTAAAAATAAACAACTCGTTGACTAGAGAATACAGTATCAATCCAAATAAAGCATATTTTTGTTGCAAATCCGTAAAATATATAATCTCAAACTAATAAGTCTCACAAGAACATTTTTTTACGTCTTATGAATAAGCCGAATGTTTTAGTCGTTGAAGATGAAGAATTGATGCGTTCGATTTTGCGTCAGTTGTTGGAAGATGAAAATTGCAATGTTTTCACTGCCGACAGCGCGGAGAATGCGCTCGAGATTTTTGCGGCGAATGAGATTGCCGTAACTTTAACGGATATAAAAATGTCGGGAATGGACGGCATTGCACTTCTCGACCAACTGAAAACGATTGACAATGAAGCGATTGTGATAATTATGACGGCGTATTCGTCGGTTGATTCGGCAATCGCCGCGCTTCGCAAAGGCGCGTATGACTATGTAACCAAGCCGTTTGTCAACGAAGATTTGCTGCAAACGATAAAAAATGCGATTCGCACGAAGGAATTATTCAGCGAAAATCGCGCTCTAAAACGTGAATTAAAACAGAAATACGGTTTTTCGGAAATTATCGGCAACAGCGAAGCATTGCAAAATGTCTTTCGCATCGTTGAAAAACTCGCCGACACGAATGCGAGCGTTTTAATTCAAGGCGAAAGCGGAACGGGCAAGGAATTAATTGCGCGGGCGATTCATTTTAACAGCCGACGCGCCGGAAAAGCATTTCTCGCCGTTAATTGCGGCGCATTGCCGGAATCGCTGCTTGAAAGCGAACTTTTCGGACACACGAAAGGCGCGTTCACGGGCGCGACTGCCGACAAAAAAGGACTTTTTCGCTCGGCTGACGGCGGAACTTTACTGCTTGATGAAATCGGTGAAATGCCGCTTGCTTTGCAGGTTAAACTGCTCCGCGCTGTGCAGGAACAGGAAGTTACGCCAATCGGTTCGAGCATTGCCGTCAAATTCGACACGCGCATTATCGCCGCGACGAATAAAAATCTGGAAAACGAAGTGGCGGAAAATCGTTTCCGCGAAGATTTGTTTTATCGTTTGAACGTGATCGAAATAAATTTGCCGCCGCTTCGTCAAAGACGCGAAGACGTTCCGCTGCTTGTCAAACATTTTGCTTCGAAAACAGCGCGTGAACAAAACACGGCGGAAAAATCAATCGCCAAAGAAGCGATGTCTGCATTAGTTGGCTATAACTGGCAGGGAAACGTCCGCGAATTACAGAATGCGATTGAACGCGCGTTTATTTTGTCGGGCGAGGAAATTGACCTCGAAAGTCTGCCGCCGAAAATTAAATTAAGCGTCAGCGGCAGTTTTGAAATGCGCGACCCGGAAGGTTTGCGTCCGACGCTCGAAGAAATGGAACGCCGATATATTTTGGAAATCCTAAAATCCGCCGGCGACGACAAAACCGCCGCCGCCGAAATTTTAGGCATTGATTTATCAACGCTTTACCGCAAATTGAAACGATTTGAAGAAATGTAGATTAAATTAATTTTCCTTAACTTTCTCAATCTCTGTCTTATCTCCGTTAGCCGATTGAATTCCGCGCAAATTTTCCAAAAGTTCTTTATCAACAATCTTTAAATTCAAATCGCGCTGTGGGAACGGAATTTCTATTCCGACATCATTTAACGCTTTGTTCATCGCCACGGCGAGATCGCTTTGGACGACAACCCATTGAGATGTTTTGCCCGTCCACGCGCGAGCCTGAAAATCAAGCGAATTGTCGCCGAAGCCGAGAAATAAACAGTTTGGCGCGGGTTCTTTTAAAATATCGGGATGGTTTGAAACCGCGTTTGTCAAAATTTTTATAATTTCCGACGGATCGTTTCCATATGCGACCCCGACATTTATATCGAGCCGCCGCCTTTGGTCGGAGAAAGTCCAATTTATTACTTTTTCCGAAATCAATTGCCCGTTCGGAACGATAACATCCGCGCCCTGCAAAGTGCGAACGACGCTTGCCCGCAAACCGATGCGTCTTAAATCGCCTTGATCTTCTCCGATTTGAATGACATCGCCAACTTTGACCGGACGCTCGAATAATAAAATCAAGCCGGAAACAAAGTTATTGACGATATTTTGCAGACCGAAACCCAAACCGACACCGAATGCGCCCGCTAAAATTGTAAATTTTGTCAAATCAACGCCGAGTGCCGCAATCGCCAGAAAAAAGCCGACAAGTAAAATGACGTAATGAGTCATCGTCGTAATCGCGTATGGAATTCCGCCCGCCAGATTGACGTGCGGATAAACATCTTCTTCCAAAACGAAACGCACAAAACGCGAGATTAGAAACGCCAGCCAAACTATAATTACAAAAGAGATAATATCGCCGAGAGAAATTTGAAACGAACCGAGTGTAAGTTCAGCCGTCAGAATATCTCTGAAAAAGGCGAAAATCGGTTCGCGGATGGAAAACGCATTGAGCGTCAGAATCACCCACGCAATAAATGCCAGCCAGCGTAAGCCGAGCTGAATTTTGTCCAGCAGCATTCGCCGATGAGTTTTGACCATTCCGAGCGAGGAAAACGGACGCACGCGCACGGCGAAAATTAAAAGACTTTCGGCAATTTGCAGTGCGGTGTATAAAATCAAAGCAATATACGCGCTGCCTAAAACGCCGTTTCCGGCAATCCGCGCCAGATTGACAAACCCGAGCGCGTTGGCGATGAACGCGCCGGTGAAAACTCCCAATGCGAATGGAATGATCTTTTTGATAATTGTAAAAATCCGTTGATGTTTGACCTGAATTGTGTTGGTCAGGCGTTTCGAGCGTAAAACCCAGACGAGAAAAGCGATTGCGCCGAGCATTTCCGCCAAAAATAAAATGCGTGAAATCAGCGGCAGCGAAGTCGTAACTTCGCGCAGACGATCAATAAAATAAAAAATTACCAGCGCATTGAGAA
>JBBPXX010000076.1:0-5965 GCA_038200505.1 Pyrinomonadales bacterium
CTGTAACCGCTTATGCAGACGCGGATTCTTTTCTTCATTCTCCAATCTTTTCAGATCAACAACGGATTCTTTGATCTGACCGATGTAGTCAACAGTTCTCATTACTTGAGTTTATCACACATACTTACTGATTTTCCGTATAAGAACGCGCTCCACCCAAATAAATTCTCGCAATGAGCGCAGCATCTATCGTTTTTGGAATAAGCCATATTGAACAACCCAAAAAAGAGCTGACTTTTCAGCTCTCTAAAATAGATAAAGAATTAATATTACGGATGCGTCATTTCTTCCGGTTTAACCAATTCGTCAAATTTTTCGCTGTCTACTAAACCAAGTTCAATCGCCGACTCCTTAAGAGAAGTTCCTTTTTTATGCGCGTTTTTCGCAATTTTTGAAGCATTGTCATAACCGATATGTTGATTCAGAGCCGTTACCAACATTAACGAATCATTGAGATATTCGTCAATTTGCTCGCGGTTGAGTTCGATGCCGTTAATGCAGAATTCGACAAAACCTTTTGAAGCGTCGTTTAGTAGTCGAACTGAATGCAGAAAATTGTGAATCATCACGGGTTTGAAAACATTCAGTTCAAAATTCCCCTGCGAACCGGCAAAACCGATTGCCGCATCATTGCCCAAAACCTGCGCGGCAACCATCGTCATCGCTTCCGATTGCGTCGGATTTACTTTTCCCGGCATAATCGAACTTCCCGGTTCGTTTTCCGGCAAAACCAGTTCGCCGATGCCGCATCTCGGACCCGACGCGAGCCAGCGAATGTCATTGGCGATTTTCATCAGCGAAGCCGCGAGAGTTTTTAATGCGCCGGAGGCAAAAACAATTTCGTCGTGTGCCGACAAAGCCGCAAATTTGTTCGGATGAGATTTAAAAGGCAAATCCGTTAATTCGGCGATTTTTCCGGCGGCACGTTCCGCAAATTCGGGATGCGAATTCAAACCTGTGCCGACGGCAGTTCCGCCGATTGCCAAATCGTAAAGTCCTTCCAAAGTCATTTTCAATCGGTCAACATCGCGTTCCAGCAAACTCGCCCAACCGCCGAATTCCTGCCCGACGGTCAAAGGTGTCGCGTCCTGAAGATGCGTTCTGCCGATTTTCACCACGTCCGCAAATTCTTCGGCTTTCGCATCAATCGCATCGCGGACTTTCTGCACCTGCGGAATCAAATGGTTCATCGTTTCGGCGGCGGCAATATACATCGCCGTCGGAAAAGTATCGTTTGAACTTTGCGATTTATTGACATCATCGTTCGGATGAATCGGCTTTTTACTTCCCATTTCGCCGTCCGCAATTTCAATCGCGCGATTGGAAATAACTTCGTTGGCGTTCATATTCGTCTGCGTTCCGCTTCCCGTTTGCCAAACTCTTAACGGAAAATGCGTGTCCAATTTTCCGCTGATAACTTCATCGGCGGCTTGCACGATTAAATCCTTTTTATCTTCGGGAAGTTTGCCCAAATCAAAATTGACAATCGCGGCGGCTTTTTTCAAAACGCCGAGAGCGCGAATCATTTCACGCGGCATCACATCAAATCCGATATTAAAATGATGCAGACTTCTTTCCGTCTGTGCGCCCCAATATTTGTCCATTTCGACGGCGATTTCGCCCATCGAATCCGTTTCAATGCGTGTTTTTTTATCTATTTTTGCTGCTTCTGACATAATATTTTTGGTATTTATTTTTTATTTATTTTTGGAATGATATAAAAAAATGCTTCCGAACCGGAAGTGAACTCAATAGAAATTCTATTTTTTTGAATTTGATTCTTTTTAAGTCTGCCAATTATTTCATTAGTCAAGGTTCTTCTTTCTTTGGCGGTTTTTGACAAATATTCGACTTTTGCAATTTTAATTAAAGCATTCGCTCTCGGATTAGCTTTTAACGCTTTTGCCAAATAATTCAAACCTTCTCGGAAAATAGACTGCTTTATAAAAGGACTTTCGTCGCAATCCAAACAATTTTCATCAAACAAGATTTTCTTTGACTGCTTAAAACTTATTCCTTTGTTGATAGATATTTCACTAAATACAGGAGGTTTTTGGTTATCTTTGACAAACCAAATTTGCGTCAATTGTTCGTCTTTTTCTGCGCCCGCAACAGTTATAATAGACTTTTTCGGGATGTCAAAAAGATTCAAATAATCTCCTATGCCATAAAAATATCTGAGAAATTTTCCATAAGGCATTTTCTTTCCCTTATTGATCAAAATATGAATTTTGGAATTTTCAGCTTTTGAAAACTCCTGTGAAATATACGCAAGATGTGCGCTTTCATCCTCTGAAATTAGTTTTTCGTACTCGTCAATTTTTGTTTGACCAAATATCAACGGCGAAAGAACCAAAGCAAAGAAAATTGTAAAGAATATTTTCATTTCTTTAAATTAACATCTGATTAAAACCAAAGCTAGAAATTTTTCTGTAATATCTTTACATCTTTTTCTTTAATTTCATTCCAAGTTTTCACTGAATTCGCCAGCGCATTCTGCAAATCTTGCGCGGCAGCAACGGCTTGTGTCGTCGGTTTTGCGTCCGCGTCCTGCAAAATATTGAGCAATGAACTAAATGCGCCGTTCAACCTGTTCAAAGGAAATTCCGAAACCGGCACGGGCGCATTTGAGATACCGTTGACCAACACATTCAGCTTTTGCTCTAACGCTTCAATTTCTTTTTTCAATTGGTTGTTGTTTGTCTTTTCGCGTGTTTGCTTCAACTGCGTCTGAAGTTTATTTATCTCTTCGAGCATTGCAAATGTTTGTTTAAAACCTTCGTAAACCTGCATTGAAAGATCGAATTGCTGTTGCCAATCTGATTGTGAAGAAGTTACGCGCGGATCCATTTTGACGTTCAAGTTTTGAGTGTATGTTTTGCCATTCGCGGTTAATTTCACCGTGTAATTTCCGGGCATCACAAACGGACCTTCGGGAACGAACGGCGTGTCTTTGTAAATGGCGGAAATCGGCAAATCGTAATTGTCGGCGGGCGGATTCGGATATTGCAAATCCCAAACAAAACGCTGCATTCCGACTTCATTCGGCAAAATTTGCGGCGAGCGAAGCCAATAAGTCGGAAACCGTAGTTTGTTCACGTCGTAGGGCAAAGGTTTGTCATCGCTTGCAAAACGGCGGACAAGTTTATTTGACGAATCATAAATCTCAAGCACAACGGGCGTTGAAGATTTTTCCTTCAAAACATAATTGATAATCGCGCCGTCGGGCGGATTTTGTCCCATCGGTTCTTCGGGCGGAAACGGCGTGTCGGTGTGAACGCTGCGGCGAATGCGAATCGCCGTCTGCGGCGCAAAAAGAAATGCGTTTGCCGTCGTAACTTCTTTATTTATTTGACGAAGCGGCGTGATGTCGTCGAGAATCCAGAATGAACGCCCGTGCGTTCCGACAACCAAATCGTCGTTGTGAACGACCAAATCACGAATCGAAGTCGCGGGCATATTAAGGCGCAAAGGCTGCCAGTTTTCGCCGTCGTCGAGCGAAAAATAAACGGCTAATTCAGTTCCGCAAAACAGCAGACCTTTCCGAACCGAATCTTCGCGCACGGCGTTGACAATCGCGCCGTTTGGCAAGCCTTTGGTAATTTCCTTCCAAGTTTTTCCGTCGTCGTGTGTGCGGAAAATGTGCGGGCGCAAATCGTCGAGACGAAACGTATTGATCGCCGCGTAAGCCGTGTTTGCGTCAAAACGTCCGGCATCAATCAAGGAAATTTTCGCCCAACTTTTCAATTCCGGCGGCGTTACGTTTTGCCAATTTTTTCCGCCGTCGTGCGTAACGTGAATCAAACCGTCGTCAGTTCCAGCCCAAATCGTGTTGACATCTTTATAAGACGGTGCAACCGTGTAAATAACGCCGCGACGCGGCATTGTTTCCATCTCTTTTGTTTTATAAACGCCGACATTTTCGGGAACTTCCCATTTTTCGCGCGACAAATCGGGCGAGATTATTTCCCAATTTTGTCCGCCCGTCGTCGTTTTGAAAAGAACATTTCCCGCAAAATAAAGAATGTGCGGATCAACGGGCGAAAAAATAACCGGCGCAGTTCGCACAAAACGATATTTTCCTGTTCTGACGGCTTCCGGCGCGACGTTCTGCACTTGTCCGGTGCGTTTGTCAAAGCGTGTAACTTTCCCGCCGTAAATGTAATTCGGATTTAATGGATCAGGCGCGACGTAACCGTATTCTTCAACGCCGACCGTGCGCCAATCGCGTGCGGTAATCGCGCCGATGTCGCCGCGCGAAGCGACTCCGGCAGAACCGCTTTCCTGTTGTCCGCCATAAACCCAGTACGGAAATTCGTTGTCCGTGATGACGTGATAAAACTGCGCCGTCGGCTGATTATACCAACTCGACCAACTTTCGCCGCCGTTGACCGTAACCGTCGCGCCTTGGTCAGTCGCAATCAGCATAATGTCGGGATTATTCGGATTCATCCAAATCCGGTGATAATCGTCGCCGCCGGGCGCGCCTTTGAAGCTCGTAAAAGTCTTACCGCCGTCAATTGATTTGTACGAAGCGACATTGGCGACAAAAACAATGTCAGGATTTTTCGGATGAACTTTTATCTCCGCAAAATCGCTGCCGCGTCCCCAAAGTCGCGGATCATTATTTATTTTTTGCCAATTTTCACCTTTGTCGTTTGAAAGGTAAATCCCTGCAAATTCAGGTTTTGCGTCAACCGTCGCGTAAAGCCGATTTGGATTTGTCGGCGAAATCGCAAAACCGATTCTGCCCAAACCTTGCTCAAACGGCGGCAAACCTTTCGTCAATTTATTCCAAGTTTTGCCGCCGTCGGTTGATTTGAAAAGTCCGCTTTCCTTGCCCTGCCACGCGCCGTTTTCCCACGGTCCTTGCCGTCCAGCCCAAAGATCGGCATAGATTATCTGCGAATCATTCGGATCAAATTCAACCTGAAACGCGCCCGTATCAATGTCTTTGTAAAGAACACGCTCAAAATTTTTGCCGCCGTCGGTTGAACGATAAACGCCGCGCTCTTCATTCGCTCCGTAAGGATGCCCAAGCACGGCGACGAACAGACGATTTTCGTCCTTCGGGTCAACGATTATCGAAGCGATTTGCTGACCTTCGCGCAAATCCAAGTGAGTCCAAGTTTTGCCGCCGTCAATTGATTTATACATTCCGTCGCCGGTTGATAAATCGGGACGCTGCAAACCTTCGCCGCTTCCGACATAAATCGTGTTCGGATTCGACGGCGCGATTGCAAGGTCGCCGATTGAACCCGTCGGCTGATCGTCAAAAATCGGCTGCCACGTTCTTCCCGCGTCAGTCGTTTTCCAAACGCCGCCGTTATTGACACCAATATAAAAAGTATTCGGCTGATTCGGAATGCCCGCCGCGCCGACGGTTCTGCCGGCGCGAAACGGTCCGATCATTCGCCAACTCATATTTTGATAAAGACTTTTGTTAATTTGCTGTGCCGCCGCGAATGTAGAAATAATCAGCAAAACAGTAGAAATAAACGTCAATTTTCGCAATAAAAAGGTTTTTTCGGACATTGAAAATCTCCTAAATTGAAATTACAAGCAGAATTAGTCGGGATAACTTAAAAGTTGATACAGTTTGAGATTTTATCAGAAAAGAGATTTATTTGCTTCTAAAAATTTAGAAATTACGCAGTCCAAACTAAAGAAGCATTCGGAATAACTGATAGCTGAAAGATGATAACTGGTAGATTAAAAAAGCGCAGTTATTAGCTATCAGTTATTCCGAATGCTTCTTTGCTTTTTCATTTTCAACCGCGTAACTCATAAAATTTCAAAACGGCTGAAGGTAAATCGTCCGAAAAACTAGGGCAAACGCATTAAAAATGTAAGAAGCGAGAAAAGTGTGTAAAACTTGAACTTATTCTATTTTGGGATGAGGAGAGAGATTGAAACAATTAAAAACAAAGACGTTATTTGAAAGTGTCGGGAAAATAAAAGACCC
>JBBPXX010000077.1:0-28559 GCA_038200505.1 Pyrinomonadales bacterium
AATATCGGTTGATAATCCGAACGGCTGTTGGATAAACTGATTGTCCGAAGATTTCAGAATAAACCAAGTTCCTATCGAAGGACGAAAGACCGCCGCGTCTAACTTGCCGTCGCCGTCGAAATCTCCTCTGACGGGTTTATCTCCCGCCGTTCCCCACGGAATCGAGCGGAAATCAACTCCGCTCTGTGATGACGGACGATAGAAAAAGTAGCTTTGACCGCCCGCCGTCGTAGCGGCGCGATAAACGGCTAAATCGCCAATACCGTCGCCGTCCCAATCGCCCGACATCGGAACATCATTCTGTGTGCCGAATTGAACGGGGCGAAAGAAGTTATCGGAACTGTTTGTAATATAAAAATAGGCTTTATCGCCCGCGCCGGGAACATTATCGCGGAAGACGGCAATATCGGTTTTGCCGTCGCCGTCATAATCGGCAGGAGCGAGTTTGTCGCTTGATTGTCCGAATTGTAAAGCATAAAAAGAATTATTCTGACTTCGCAACTCATACCAAAAACCGTTCGACGGACGGAATACCGTTAGATCAGCCTTGCCGTCGCCGTCAAAATCAAACAACGTCGTTTTTGCGCGAATCGGCGCGATGTTCAATCTCGCTACGCCGAGTCGTGTAACATTTTCAATCATTGTAAATTTGCCGCCGACAATGAGTTTGCCGTCCGCTTGCCGGATAATTACATAAACTGTATCGTTTGCGCCGGTTGGAAAGAAACTCGTATCAATAGTTCCGTCCGCTCTTACCCGCGCCAATCTGTTGGGCGGAAAATTACCGCCGACTATAATGCTGCCGTCAGGTTGAACCAGCAAAGCGTTTATTGTGCCGTTAAAAGTCGCTGTTTGAAAACTAGTATCGGGCGTGCCGTCGTTGTTAAGTCTGATGACCGAAAACGCACTTGAAGAGACGGGAGTTGGAACTGCAACAACAAATTTACCGTTCGGATAAAGTTCGACGGCATATACGCTACCGATATTTCCGGCATCAAAAGCCGCATCCAAAGAACCATCGGGATTTAATCTGACCAAATTGGTTCTGTTAAAGCCATTGACACCCCTGAAAACGCCGCCGCCGAGAATTTTACCGTCAGTTTGCAAGACGATGCTAGTGATTGTTGTGTTAATGCCGAAGATCGCGTTAAAGCTTGTATCGGCAGTGCCGTCGGAATTTAATCTAATCAAACCATAACGAATTTGTCCGTTTACAGTAGTGCTGATGTTGCCGACGGCTAGAATCTTGCCGTCCGGCTGCTGGACAATATCAAGAACATTTAATGAAACAAGCGGAGTGAATGTTGAATCGAGGCTGCCGTCGGCATTCAGCCGAATAAGTGCAAAACCCGAAGTCGAATTGAGGGTGAAACTTCCTCCGAGCAGAACCTTACCGTCGGATTGCACTACAATCTTGAAAACCGAATCACTTTTGCCTGTCTGCGGATTAAATGTTTGGTCAACGCTTCCGTCAGCATTAAGCCGCGCAACATTGTTTCGGGAAACACTGCCGACCTGTGTAAAATCACCGCCGATCAAAATTTTGCCGTCCGATTGAATCGCCGCCGTTGCAACCGAACCGACGATGCCCAAATTAACCGAAAAAGACGAAGCGATGCTACCGTCCGCACTCAGACGGGCGAATTGTTTGACTGTTGCGCCGTTTTGCGTAAAGTCACCGTTGAGAAATACGCTGTCGGAATTATCAATAACAAATTTACGAATTGAAACGAGATTTGCCGGAGAAATAAAAGTGTTATCAACGCTGCCGTCAGAATTATAGCGAATAAATCTGGTCGGCAAAGGGGGCGCACCCGGCATAGACGAAGTACTTACCAGTATCTTTCCGTTTGAATAAATTTCGACACCGTTTGCAACTTCATTACTACTGAAAACATTAGTCGGCGCGAAGGAAAGATCAACATTTCCGGCTGATTGAAGTTTGACGACATTTACGCGGCTGACGGCATTGACTGTACTAAAATTGCCGACAACCACAATACTTCCGTCGGCAAGTGTTTTGAAATCATTGATCGAGTAACCGAAATTCGATCCGGCAAATGTCGGCATTTCAAAAGTTGAATCGGTTGAACCGTCCGCATTGTAACGCGTTAGAGTGGATGTGATACTCGCTCCGGCGAACGTCGTCGTGGTAATTAAAATCTTACCATTCGGCAGTGAGGAAATTTTCACCGGAAAAGTGCGAACCAGACGACCGCCTCCGACGGTGATTTTGGTAAATGTATTATCGAAAGTTCCGTCGGTATTCAGCCGGTAAAGTTCAGCCAAACTAGTGCCTGCAAAGGTTAGGTTAACGACGACCAAAATTTTCCCGTCCGGCTGAACATCATATACGGTTGCGGTGGTACTGCCGGGAAGAAATCCGTCATTAAACGGCGAAGTCGGATTAAATGAACCGTCCACACTTCCGTCTGCATTGAGTCGTTTGAGTCGCGCCGCAGAAGTTCCGATTGAAAAAGAAGAAACCGAGCCGGCGACGATAATTTTCCCGTCCGGTTGAACAACCGCACTGCCGATTGAAAAATCACACGCAGCGCAGTCAAATGAAGAATCCAAACTTCCGTCAGAATTGAGTCGCGCAATGCCATTTTTTACGACACCATTGACGACTTGAAAACCGCCGTAAGTTAATATTTTCCCGTCCGGCTGAAGTGTAAAATTTGTCGGAATCGGATTATTGGACCGGTCTTTGTCTTTTGCAACGACAGCGTTAAAAGACAAATCAACACTGCTCGTTTGAGCCGTCATTGTTGAAACCGAAACGAGTGCAATTAAAATTAACTGCACAAAAATAAAGACGCGCTTGAAAGTCGTTCGGGATATATTCATATTGTTTGTAGTCCTTAATTTATTTTGAAAGTTGGAAGTCGTTAATATATTTTGTCAAAAGTTAAAATTTTGAGCGAAATAAGTTGTTTGTATTTTAGTTTAGAAGGGTTTTTTTGTAAAGAATCTTTTTATATGGAAAAAACAGTAAAATCCGCACTCTTCTTGCTATCTCTGCCGTTGTTAATATAAATTTAATCTAAACCGAATGGAAAATAGAATAAGAAAATGCAGAAGTCCGCACGAAGTAAGGGCGTTATTTATCAATCGCGTCCCTACTTCGTGCGCACTTCTGCATTATTATTTGGGAATCTAAAATTTAATAAATAAGGAGAATTTGCCGAAAATGAAAGCATTTACAACAGAAAACATACGCAACTTGGCTGTCATTGGACACGGCGACGCGGGTAAAACCCAACTTGTCAGTTCGCTGTTACACATCGCGGGAGCAACAACGCGCTGGGGAAAAGTCAGCGACGGGACGACCGTAACGGATTATGACGAAGATTCGATTGAAAGAAAAGTTTCCCTCAACAACAGTTTTGCTCATCTCGAATACAAAGATACGAAAATCAATCTGATTGACACGCCCGGTTACGCGGCATTCGTGTCGCACGCACGTCCCGCATTGCGCGTTTCCGACTGCGCTCTGGTCGTCGTTGACGGCGTGAACGGTATCGAAGTTCAAACCGAAAAGACTTGGAATTACGCCAACGAATTCATTTTGCCGCGTTTTATGGTCATCAACAAGTTGGACAAAGAACGCGCCGATTTCGGACACGCGCTCGATACTGCAAGCGAAAGTTTTGCGCGTTCAATCGTGCCTTTTACATTGCCAATCGGACAAGAAGCCGATTTCAAAGGCGTGGTCGATGTCGTGCATATGAAGGCTTACGAATTTGACGAAAACGGCAAAGCGAAGGAAATCTCGATTCCCGAAACCGGACGCGGTTTGATAAATAAAACCCGCGAAAGAATCGTCGAACTGGTCGCCGAATCCGACGACGAATTGTTGGAAAAATACTTTGAATACGGCACTTTGGAAGAATCCGACATCATTCCGAATCTTTCAAAAGCGATTGCCAAAAGCAAACTTTGTCCGGTTTATGCGGTTTCATCGGAAACACTGACCGGACTTTCTATTTTGCTTGACCACATTGTCGAATTCGCGCCGAATCCGGCGACGCACGAATCCGAATCCGGCTTTAAAGATGTGGAAGAAACGGAAAGAATGTTACGGAAATATTCAAATGACGAACCGTTTTCCGCCTTTGTTTTTCGCACGATTGCCGATCCGTTTGCGGGGCGAATAAATGTGATGAAGGTCGTTTCCGGCAAAGTATCAAGCGACGCGACGGTTTATAATTCGCGCCGCGATACGATGGAAAGACTCGGTGCGCTGCACGTTTTGCAGGGCAAAAATCTTGAAAAAGTTGATAAGGCACAAACCGGCGACATTATCGCCGTCGTCAAATTAAAGGAAACGCAAACCGGCGATACGTTATGCGACAAGGAAGATTCGATTGTTTACCCGAATGTTCGCTACCCGGAAGCGGCAGTTTCCTTCGCCATCGAGCCGAAATCACGCGCCGACGAAGATAAAATTTCGACGGCACTGCACAAAATTCTCGAAGAAGACCCGAGTTTGCATTTTGACCGCGACACGCAAACCAAAGAATTTATTCTTTCGGGTTCGGGACAGCTTCACATCGAAACCGTCGTTGATAAATTAAAAAACAAATACAGCGTCGAAGTTACTCTTCATCCGCCGAAAGTTCCGTATAAAGAAACGATTACAGCGCAGGTCGAAGTGCAGGGCAGACACAAAAAACAATCCGGCGGACGCGGGCAATTCGGCGACTGCAAATGTGTTTTTGAACCGCTCGAACGCAGCGGCGGTTTTGAATTCGTGGACAAAATCTTCGGCGGCGCGATTCCGCAAAATTTCCGTCCGGCGATTGAAAAAGGAATTATCGAAGCCGCCCTAAACGGTGCGATTGCCGGTTATCCGCTTGTGGACTTTAGAGTTACGCTGGTTGACGGCAGTTATCACAATGTGGATTCCGACGAACATTCATTTCGCGCAGCAGGCAGAAAAGCCTTTCGCAACGCGATGGAAAAAGCGAAACCGACGCTGCTCGAACCGATTATGGACGTTGAAGTTTTCTGTCCGCAGGAAGTTTCCGGCGATATTATGGGCGACCTGAATTCACGGCGCGGGCGCGTTCAGGGAATGGAAACTCGCGGCAAACAACAGATCATCAAAGCGCAGGTTCCGCTGTCGGAAATGCTTGATTATCAGGGACGTTTGAACTCGATGACGCAGGCGCGCGGCAGTTATCATATGCAGTTTTCGCATTACGATCCGCTGCCGCAAAATCTACTTGGAAAAGTTATCGAACAGGCGCAAGCCGAAGGCAGAATCAGAGCGCACGATGACGACGAATAAATTGTTTTTGTTTCCGAAAAAAAGTTCCGTGATTGTGCAATCACGGAACTTTTTATTTTGTGAAGTAACACAGAAGATTCTCAATAAAAAATGTTTCCAGTTTCTACCGTATTACTATTTAAGCTGACTGGCAGCAAAAATAATAAATATCAGTGCTGCTGCAACTCCAATTAAAATTATCACTCCACCTGAAAGATTATTTCCTTTCGCTTGTTTGACTTGCGAGTATGAAACAGGAACAGGCTGATTCGTTTTTGAATCCATTATTACGAATTGGTTTTCATTTGCTTCGGCTATATAACCTTTAATTTTCGTCCCGTCTTTTAGCTTGACTTTTATCTTGGCATCTTTGCCGGTTTTAAGTTTTGCAATTTCCGTTTTAACTTTTTCGACAAAATTTTCTTCCTTTGTTCCGGCAAGACTCGGATGGATGAAAAATAACTGCAATAAAAGCACAACCAGCGTTAACGATATTACTTTTTTCATTTGTATTTCTCCTAATAAAACATTTTACTGAGTTGATATGATAACTGAGCATCTTGAATAAAGAGTGAACCGTTTAAAGGATGATTTAGTTCTCCAATATTTATTTTTGTTTGTGCAAGCATTCCGCCCTGTTCGTTAAATTGTTCTACAATACACGCAAAGAAAGTGTCTTCCGCAAGAAAATAAAGCGCAAGATAAGTATAATAATCTATTATTCCATTAGCGAAGAGATTATCTATATCGTTAAATACAAAATAGATAAAGTATAAAGGAGTCACCGGATAATAGTCGGGGTTAAAGATGTAAGTTCCGTGCTTAGAAAGTGAAAGCCAGAGTTCTATATGATTGTTAATAGGATAAGGTGTTGACAAGATTCCAAAGTTGCTTTGGTCAAAAAATGTGTCTTCGTGAGCCGCAGTATAAAATCTATAAACATAATAATCCTGTATATTAAGACTATATGATGAATTAGAAACAGGTGCGGCAACCAGTAATGCCGAGTATTCATTATCCAAATTATGACTTCCTAATTCAAACGGATTGATAAATGGATTACCAATACAAAGACCGCCGCTAACAAGCCCGTCATCTCTATTCCAGAGAGTATGATAGTTCAGTTGAATATAGCCGTAGAGAACTCCGTTTATATATCCAAAACCCACAGGCTTAACCCGAAAATGACTAATCGGCGGAGTCGGACCGAATACTTGGCTGACGGTTTGCGGAACTGAATCATAAAATCTTGCGAAACCCGTTCCGTAATTTTCTCCGCTTGAAACGTGATAATAAGGAGTAAATCCATCCGCGAGATCGTTTTCAAAATTATCGGGTAATCCGTCAGTATCTTCATCAACGCCCGGAATCGGCGTTGGTGTTGGGTTTGGTGTCGGAGTCGGATTTGGTGTCGGAGTCGGATACGGTGTTGGCTCACAGTCAGGGCAAGGATCAATTGGTTTTAGTGAACCGCCACCCATTGTTGCTGTGGAATCTACCAAACTACTTTTTCCTGA
The DNA here is from genome assembly GCA_038200505.1 of Pyrinomonadales bacterium. GTDB lineage: Bacteria > Acidobacteriota > Blastocatellia > Pyrinomonadales > Pyrinomonadaceae. The sequence continues at coordinate 6,793 of JBBPXX010000077.1, forward strand.
TTTATCCATAACGAATAATTTTAAACTCATCGGTTCCGGCTTCTGCTGCGCTAATTGGGATTTCGCCTTTTCAACCATTTCTTGAAGTCTTTTTGATGCCGACGCTTTTTCCGACTCAGAAAGTTTATTCCAAGCATCTCTACGTTCGGCAGTTGAGCCGACAACTGCATTGGGAGGAAGTTTGTATGAAAATCTTCCGCGTGGATCAAACTCCTTTTTAGTTGATTGTTGTGCTGATACCAAGCCCGAATTGTTTGCAAATATTGACGCTATAAGAGTTAGCGAAATTAAGAGTTTTGTTGCGTTTTGTTTAATATATTTAAACCTGAGAACTTAAATTTTAACTGGAGCGTTGGAATTGTAAAAGATTTAACTTGTAATGTAAAGCTAAAAATTGACTCAGTTAATTTATTTCGATAAACATTGTTTTGGAAGTTTTGCGATTGAGAAATTACAAGCTAAAATTCGGCGGAAAAGTTATCGAACAAGCGCAAGCCGAAGGCAGAATCAGAGCGCACGATGACGACGAGTAAATTATTTTTACACAAAAACGTAAATCACACTTTTCACAAAATGTGATTTACGTTTTTTTGATATTGACTTTTTTTAGCACATTTTGTGAAATATATATGTTGAATCCGATTCGCCTAAACCTAAAATATCTAACCTTTAGCATAATTTCCATAAGAATTATTAATCGGTTCAATTAAAATTTGATTGATTTAAAAATACTTTTACTCTACAATTTTTTAATAAAAACCTCGACTCAGTATTAAATTTCCACATCCTAATTATGGAAGCAACAGAGAAAGACGTAGTTTTAGATGAAGATTTATCAGAAGTTTTCGATGAAGAAGCAATCGAAGATGTGAACGATGAGGAAAAACCGCGTTCACGTCTTCCGATTTACGTGATCGGCGGCATCGTTGTTGTCTGTGCGATTCTCGGTTTAAGTTGGTGGCTGTATTCAAGACAGTTTGCCGCCACCGATGACGCTTTTATTGAAGGAAACATAACGATTGTCAGTCCGAAAATCACATCGCACGTCGCCAAAGTTCATATAACGGAAAATCAATACGTCAAAAAAGGCGATTTGTTGATTGAACTCGACCCGCAGGAAAGCGAAATAAAACTCGCGCAGGCAAAAGCCGCTTTACAGACGGCGATTGCCAATCGCGGCAAAGCTCAAGCCAATGTTTCGCTGACGCGCTTGACGGGAAATGCCGATTTGAGTCAGGCGAAATCCAATTTATCAACCGCCAAAGGCGACATCGAGCAAAGTCGTTTTGCTTCGTCTTCAAAACAAAACGCGATTGATCAGGCACGACGGCAAACCGTCACCGCCGAAGCAAATCTCAAACAATCTCAAGCACAGATTCCGGCGGCAAATGCGTCAATCGAACAGGCAAAAGCGCAGGTCAAAGCCGCGCAGAGCAAATCGGAAACTGCTCGTCTGGAATATGAACGCGACAAAAAACTTTTTGACGGCGGCATTGTTCCAAAACAAAAACTCGAACAATCAAATAAAGAATTGAGCGAGGCGCAAGCCGATCTTGTTTCGGCTCAAAAACAGGTAGAAATTGCCGAAGCGCAATTAAACGCTGTGCGCCGTCAAATCGAAGTCGCCACGGCGCGTTTAGATGAGGTAAGAGGAAATATCGCTTCCGCCGAAAACGATTATCGGCAATCTCTAGCACAAATTAACGTCGCGTCATCACAAGCCGACGAATCCGCCGGACGTTTGCAGGGCGCGGAAAATCTGCCCGCGCAGGATGCCGTCGGACGTTCCGATGTGGACATCGCGGCGGCGCAAATTCAACAGGCGCAGGCACTCGTCAATCAAGCCGAATCCGAACTCGGTTACACCAAAATATACGCGCCGCAGGACGGTTATATCTCACGCAAATCCGTGCAGGAAGGACAGCTCGTGCAGGCTGAACAAGCCTTGCTGACGGTTACGCAGGGCGGAATTTGGATCGTCGCCAATTACAAGGAAACGCAAATCGAAAAGATAAAAATCGGTCAGACGGTGGATATTTACATTGACGCTTATCCGAGCGCGGTTTTTCACGGCAAAGTCGAAGGTTTCCAAGCCGGAACAGGTTCGCGTTTCAGCGTTTTGCCGGGCGAAAATTCCACCGGAAATTTTGTCAAAGTCGTCCAGCGAATTCCCGTCAAAATCGTGTTCGACGAAATCCCGGACGCGCAGAAATATCTGCTTGTTCCCGGAATGTCCGTCGTGCCGAAAGTTCACGTTAAATAGATTCTGTAAAGAAATAGTCCACAGATAAAAACAGATGAATACAGATAAGTTTTGATTGTTGGTAAATTTACTAATGAAAATTACAATTAAATTTGTCTTTGATAAATCTGTGTTCATCTGTGGATAAAATAATAATTTCTGCCGTTAAGCAAATCTTTAATGAAATCAAATTCCTCCAATTCCAAAGCCTCAAAAAACGAATCGCCCTACGTTTCCGTTTTCATATTGACTTTGGCGACTTTTATGGCGGGTTTGGATTCCTCGATAGTCAATGTTTCTTTGCCGAAGATGGCGGCAGATTTGTCATCCACGCCGACTGAAATCATTTGGATTATAACTTCATACATCATAGCAACCGCCGCAATTCTGCCGATCAGCGGCTGGCTTGCGACATATTTCGGACGGAAGCGATATTATATGGCTTCCGTCTTTTGTTTTACCATCACATCGGTTTTGTGCGGATTAGCGACCAATCTCGAAATGCTGGTTTTCTTTCGTATTCTTCAAGGTCTGAGTGCCGGCGGAATTGCTCCGAGCGAACAAGCCATCATCGCCGACATCACACCGATAGAAAAACTCGGACGAACCTTTGCCATTTACGGCTTGGGGCTTTCCGTAGCTCCGGTATTGGGTCCGACGCTCGGTGGTTTCATTACCGATACTTTTAGTTGGCATTGGATTTTTTTCATAAATTTGCCCGTCGGTATAATTTCTTTGATCTTAGTCAGTTTGTTCGTTAAAGAATCAAAGCAAGCCGAAAAAGCCACCAAAGATTTTCGCAAGAACGGCAAAACGGTAGATTTTGTCGGCATTTTTTTATTCGTAACGGGAATTGCCTCACTCGTATTTCTGCTCGATGAGGGACCGAAGCAGGGTTGGCTGGAATCCAATCTCATTGTAATTATTTTGGCTTACACTTTATTTTCCTTGACCGTCGGAATTACCTGGGAATTTTATCAAAAAAATCCGGCGGTTGATATTTCGATGTTTAAGAATTGGGGGTTCACAAGTTCCTGCATTATGATTTTGACCGTCAGTTTTGTCATTTCGGGAATCGGTTTTATAATTCCTTTTTTCACGCAAACTTTATTAGGTTATACGGCAATGGATGCCGGAATGATCGGACTTCCCGGAACACTTTGCCAATTAGTTTTGATTCAGATAGTCGGTTACGCCTCCGACAAAATGGATATTCGCAAAATAATTTTTGTCGGTTTAGTTTTGACAACCATAGCGGTCTGGAACTTTTCGGGATTTAATTTAAACATCGGCTATTATGATTTAGTTTGGGCGCGCGTGTATTTTGCCATCGGTATTTCGTTTTTAGCAGCGACGATAAATACCGTCGCATACTACGGCGTTCCACCCGAAAAAAACAACAGCGCGTCGGCGTTGCTGAACTTGGTCAGAATTATGGGCGCGAGTTTCGGGATTTCACTTACTTCGACGATTATTTCTACACAATCTCAAGTTCACATCAGCAATCTTTCCGCTCACGCCAATGTTTTTAATCCGAATTTTACTCAAACAATCAACAATTTGGTGCAGTATTTTCAAGGTTACGGATTTAAAACAATCGAAGCGATGGGCGCGGCGAAAGGCTTAGTCTGGCGGGAAATTCTTCGGCAGGCGACGATGAATTCTATACTCGACGCAATAAACGTCTATATCATTCTGCACTTGTGCGTGATTGCGATGGTTTTTCTGCTCAAACGGAAAAAAACTGTTGCTGCTGATTGACATTGATAATTCAGCCGTTATTTCTCCGTTTTTCTTTTACAAATCAAAATGCAAGACTTAAAATCGAAATTAGTAAGTTTTAATGAAAAATAGAAAATACATTCCGGCTTTGCGTTTTGCAATATTGACGCGGTTTTACGATCCTCTGGTTCGATTTTCGACCAGAGAATTCCCGTTCAAACGTGCTTTGCTGGCACAGGCTGATTTGCAAAATAATCAAACAATTCTCGATTTAGCCTGCGGAACTGGAACGCTCGCCGTCGCTATCAAAAAAAGATTTCCCGGAGCAAAAGTTTTTGCCTTTGACGCTGATGACGAGATTTTGCGAATGGCGCACACAAAAACGGCAAAAGCTAATGTCAAAATTCATTTTGAAAAAGGATTTTCCGATAATTTGCCGTTTGCCGATAACTCCTTTGACCGTGTTTTTTCGACGCTTGCGTTTCATCATTTGACGCATCAGCGAAAAATTAAAACAATCCGCGAAATCCGGCGCGTCTTAAAACAAAGCGGCGAGTTTCATCTGGCGGATTACGGTTTGGCTCGCAGCAAATCTCAATATGTTCTCGGACGTTTGATTCGAGTCATTGACGGCGCGGAAACAACCAAAGATAATATCGCCGGACGATTGAAATTCTTGATGGAAGAAAACGGTTTTGCAAATGTCGAAAGAACGGCATATTTTAAGACGGTTTTAGGCACGATCAGACTTTTCAAAACAGTCAAATAATTTTATACAGAACAAAAATAAATGAAAAAAATCGCATTGGCAATACACGGCGGCGCGGGAACAATTAGCAAATCAACTATCACCGACGAAATTGCAGACGACTATCGAAACGGTTTGCAAAACGCACTTGTTGCCGGTTGGGAAATTCTGCAAAACGGCGGAAGTTCGCTCGATGCTGTCGAAGCGGCAGTCGTCGAACTCGAAAACAATCCGCTTTTTAACGCAGGTAAAGGCGCGGTTTTTACGCACGACGAAAAAAACGAAATGGATGCCTGCATAATGGACGGCAAAACTCATAATTCCGGCGCGGTAGCTTTTGTCAAAAATGTCAAAAATCCGATAAAACTGGCGCGGCTCGTGATGGAAAAGACCGAACATAATCTGCTTGCCGGAATCGGCGCAAACCAATTCGCCGAGGAAATGAACGTCGAATTTGAATCGGACGAATATTTTTTCACCGATTTTCGTTATCAACAATTATTAAAAGCGCGAAAAGAAGGCGTTATCCAACTCGACCACGCCGAAACAATCCAAAGTTCAAAGTCCAAAGTCGAAAGTCCAAAAACCAAACCAATCGGCACGGTTGGCGCAGTTGCTTGTGATTCGTTCGGAAATCTGGCGGCGGCGACCTCGACGGGCGGAATGACGAATAAAAAATTTGGACGCATCGGCGACACACCGATTATCGGCGCGGGAAATTATGCCGACAATAAAACCTGTGCTGTTTCCTGCACCGGACACGGCGAATTTTTTATGCAAACCGTTGCGGCTTATGATGTCGCGGCGCGGATGAAATATAAAAATTCGAGCGTTGTTGAAGCGGCAAACGAAACAGTAAATTATTTACGCGAAATCGGCGGCGAAGGCGGTTTGATCGCCGTTGACGCGCTCGGAAACGTAACACTCCCGTTCAACAGCGAAGGAATGTATCGCGGCTATGTTATTGAGGACGGGGAATTTACGGTTGAAATTTACAAGTAACGCAGTCGTCCCGACGGCTGTCGTGAGTGCGTCCCGCGCTCACGAGTCCGGCAGGCAAGATGCCCGCCGGACGGCAGTCGGGACGACTGCGTTACAACCTTCATGATTTTTCTCACGTCTAAAAATCGGTTATTATAAATTCTCCGGCTCGTCTCCCAAACCAGTAATTTATTATGAAAAAAATAATCTTTATCATCGCTTTTATTTCGCTTTTTACCTTTTCGGCGTTTGCACAAAGATATGACGACGCAACGCTGGTGAAAGTTACGACGCAGGACAAATCAAGTCGTGATGCGGACGGCAAGCTGCAAACTCTGCCCGTTCAGGAACATCTTTACCGCGCCGATGTCTATATGTTCAATCGTCATTTTGCCGAAGCCCGCGAACATTGGCAGAAGATTCTGGATAATTACGCGGACGAAACGACGGCGATGCCGCGCACTTTGTTCGGGGTTGCGCGGTCTTATATGTGGGAACTCGAATATCAAAAAGCGGTTTTTTGGTTCGACAAACTGACCAAAGATTACTTGAACACGAAAGAAGGGCGCGAAGGTTTGGCGTATAAAGGCGCGAGTTATGTTCGCTGGGGCAAAAATGAAGAAGCGGCGAAAACTTACGAACAATATGCAGTGATGTTTCCGTTCGGCGAAAAGATCGAATCGGCTCATTTGAATTTGATTGACGCGCTTCGGGAATTGAAAAAATACGACGAAGCGAATCTCTGGATTGATAAAACGCGCACGAAATTTTCCGGTTTGCCGACTGAAACTAACGCTCTGCAAGCGCGTGTTCGAATGGAGATTCATCGAGGAAATTGGGACAAAGCGATTGCGGCGGCTGATTTGACTTTAAGTTTGAATGACTTTGACGGTTCGATGACGAGTGCCGACGAAATTAAATATCTGAAAGCATTTTCACTGGAAAAAATGGGGCGCAAAACGGATGCAACTTCTGTGTATTCTTCGATTTACGATACGCCGACTTCTTATTACGGCGGACTCGCCACCGAAAAGTTAAAACAATTCGGTTTGAACGACTTGGCGAATAATCGCGCTTCTTCGATTTCAAGCAAATATGTGAGCGCGTATCCGGTAATGTATCGCGCCGAAATTTTGCGTTACGCCAAACCTCGAAAAATTGACCCGCGATTTATTTTGGCAATTATGAAACAAGAGAGTAGTTTTCGCGTCCGCGCCAAATCTCCGTCAGCCGCCCGCGGACTTTTGCAGCTCGTTTATGATACTGCCGTTAAATACAACGAAACCGCCGGTTTTCCGAATATGGAAGCCGATGATTTGTATTCTCCGGCAACAAACATCGCCATCGGAAGCGAATATATCGCGGATTTGAAAACTCAGTTTAGCGGATTATATGAAGCTATTGCGGCAAGTTATAACGGCGGCGAAATAAACGCGGCGCGATGGCTTGAAAGAAGCAAACCGAAAGACGCGGCAATTTTCGCCTCCGAAGTCGGTTTTGCCGAAACAAAAAAATACGTCTTCAAAGTGATGAATAATTACCGCGTTTATCGAGAGTTATACACAGAAGATTTAACGCTGAAATAACGCCAGTCCAAAGTCCAAAGTCATTTTGTCTTAAACTTTGGACTTTAGACTTTGGACTCGAAAAGCCTTCGCTTTTCATTTTCTAAAATAATTCGCCGCCATCGAAGCCAGATCGTCCATCGCGTTGCCGTCCTGATTTTGGTCGAGCATTCCCGAAACCATATCCAACATTGGATTGCCGGAACTTTGAATTTGCTGTTGTTTGTTCTGTAAAAGCGATGAAAGACCGTCCGCGCCGAGATTTTGCTGCTGTTTTTGTTTGCCGAGATAACCCATCACAATCGGCGCGAGCGTGATTAAAAGTTTAGCGACTTGTCCGACATCCAAGCCGGTATTTTTGCTGACTTGCTGCGCGACCGCGCCTTGTTTTTGTCCGAAAATATGACCTAAAATGCCGGTGCCGTCGGTTTCGCGGCTGGTTTCCTGCGGCTGCGACATTCCGCCGCCGAGATAACCCATTAAATTATCTAAAAGTCCGCCGCTGTGGTCTTGTTCGATGGCGTTGTTCAAACTTTCCGCGCCTTGCGGTGTTGCCGCTTGATTTGCAAGTCCGCTCAAAATCATTGGCAAAGCCATTTGAATCGCCGAGTTTGTTACGGTTTGATTTGCACCAAGCATATTGCTGATTTGATCAACTGCCTGATTGCCTTGTTGTTGTCCTAATAAATCTTCTAATGAAAACATTTTTTTCTCCTTTTTAGGTTTGTAAAATTTTATTCTGTGTCGTCATAATAACAAAAATCCTTTGATTTGTCTTTAATTTCCAAAATCTTTTCGTGATTCAAATACACAAACAAAAATTTAATACTTCGAGTTCCGCACTCACTTTATTGTTCAGCCGATTGTTAATTTTGGCTGCATTATTATTGCTGATTTCTTCGTGTCGGAAAAGTGAAACCGAGTTTATTCCGTCCAACAAAGTTAAAACTTTCGCCGGTATAAACAAAGAATTCGGCGAACCTTTCGGTTTAGCGTTGAAGGACGGCGTTTTATATGTGTCGGACGGTGAACAAGGGAAAATTTGGCGCGTCTTAAAAGAAGGAAATGCGGAAGTTTTGACGGACAAACTTGATACGCCGTCAGCGATTACTTTTGATAAAAACGGCGATTTGATCGTTGCCGATTCGGGAACGCACACGATAAAAAAAGTTCTAAAAACAGGCGAAATTGAAAATGTCGCGGGTGTTGAAAACAAAAAAGGATTTGCCGACGGCGATGTCAAGAACGCGCTTTTTAACGCGCCGATTGGCGTGGCTGTTGCGGATGATAAAATTTACGTCGCCGATACTTACAACGACAAAATTCGTGTTATCGAAAACGGCAAAGTTTCGACGCTTGCAGGAAGCGAAAAAGGTTTTGCGGATGGCGAAGCAAATCAGACACAATTTGACACACCCTGTGGTTTGGCGATTTGGAAAGACGGAAACATTCTCGTTGCTGATGCGGGGAACAATCGTTTGCGTGTCGTCGAACAAACCGGAAAAACTTGGACTTTAGCGGGAAACGGCGCACAAGATTCAGTTGACGGACTTTTGTTTGAATCGAGTTTTGTTCAGCCAACCGCGATTGCGATTGATAAATTCGGTGTGATTTATGTCGCCGACGGAAATGGAATACGAGCGATTGGGCGCAGATTTTTCCCGTTCGTCGAAACTATTTCCAACACGAAACGCGGCTTTTCCGACGGCGATTTGCGCGTCGCAAAGTTAAATCGTCCGAGCGGTTTAGCAACTAATAAAGATGGAGATTTATTTGTCGCCGACGCGGAAAATCAAGTCGTTCGAGTTTTTACAGGCGCGGAAATCGGTCAGGAAATCACTAAACAGGAAATCGAAAATCTGCAATTCTCGCCAGAAGAATTTCGCACGTTGAGCGAACCGCGCTGGAGTTATGATCCGCCGGAACAAAAGCGCGACATTGCCGGAACTTTGGGTGAAATTCGCGGCGAAATCAAAGATGAAAATTCCACCGTGCATTTTCACAACGGACTCGACATTGCCGGCGGTTACGGCGAAACGGCGCGATTTATTCGCACGGAAAAAGTTTTAAATCCGTTTGCCGTGCAGAATTTCGACACCTTGCGCGAACTTATCAGAATGCCGACGCTCGGTTATATTCATATTCGATTAGGGCGCGACAAAGACGGCAAAGTTTTTGACGATGAACGCTTTCAGTTTGCAGTTGACGATGACGATAAATTAAAAGGTTTGCGTGTTCCGCGCGGCACAAAATTTGAAGCAGGCGAAGCAATCGGGACGTTAAATGCGATGAATCACGTTCATTTAATCGCGGGTAGAAGCGGTGCGGAGATGAACGCTTTGGACGCGCTGATTTTGCCGAATATCGTTGATACGGTTGCACCGAAAATCGAAAAAGTTTTACTGTTTGACGAGAATTGGCGCGAGATTGAAATTGAAAAAACGAAATTAAGCGGAAAAACGCACATCGTGGTTCGCGCCTTTGACCAAATGGACGGCAACGCCGAGCGTCGGAAACTGAGCGTTTATCAGCTTGGTTATCAAATTTTAAAAGACGAAAAACCGATTGTTGATAAAAAATCTACAATTTCCTTTGCGCGTCTGCCCGATTCCGAGACGGTCAAATTCGTTTATGCAAAGGGAAGTAAATCCGGCGCGACGGGCGAAACGATTTTTGATTACATCGTTTCAAACGAAGTGAACGGCGATTTTTACAGAGAAGATTTTTTTGACGCAGGAAAATTAGAAAACGGCAATTACACTTTGCGCGTTTTCGCGGCGGACTTTTTCGGCAATCAAACATCTCAAGATGTTGAAATAGGCGTTGAACATTAAAAGTTTTATTGGTTTATTGTCTTTTTGCGGTTAAAATAAAAGAAGGTTTACAAAAAGGAAGTATTTACTATGGCAAGCGTTTTAGAATTAACCAAACCGAAAATCTGCAAAAACGAAGTTTTATACGGCATAAGTTGGGAAGTTTATGAAGAACTTTTGCAGGAGCATTGGGAAATGCAAACCCCGCGTTTTACTTACGATAGTGGAATTTTGGAGGTGGAAATGTCAAATTCGAGTAATCACGAAGAAAATACTTATATTTTAACGAGAATAGTTGACTCCATTTTGTTGGAATTGGAAATTGATTCGAGAAATTTCGGTTCGATGACTTTCACCGGAAAAAATGTCCGCAAAGGTTTTGAGCCTGATTCTTGTTTTTATATTCAATCACTTGAAAAAGTCGAAGGAAAATCTAATTTCGGCATTCAAAATTTGATTCCGCCCGATTTGATTATCGAAGTCAATCGAACAAGTTCATCTGTTCCGCGAATGCCGATATTTGCGGCATTCGGTGTGAAGGAAGTCTGGCGTTTTGACGGTGAAAGCGTAAAATTTTACACGCTTGAGGAAGGCGTTTATCTGGAAACGAAAAAAAGCGTCGCGCTGCCGATTCTGTCAAGCGAAAAGACAACGGAGTTTTTGCGTGAAAGCCGCGAGATGAAAAGCACGGCTTGGGCAAAGCGGATTCGTGATTGGACGCGGGAAAGTAAAGGATAAATTTATGAGAATTTTAGTTTTAATAATTATTGCTTTATCAATGTTTTATTCGGCATTGGCAATCGAAACGAATTTCGATAAAAACGCGCCGTCGTCAATTCGTGTAACGCCGCCCGCGCCGAAATTTACTGATGCTGAACGGCAGACGGAATTGGCAAAACGCCGCGCCAATGTCGCTAAAGCGATGAACGACAACAGCGTTATGGTTTTGTTTAGTGCCGAGCCGAAAAATTATGCGGGCGACGTGGATTTTTATTATCGGCAGGAAAATAATCTTTATTATTTGACCAATCTCAAACAAAAGAACGCGACGCTGGTTTTAATCAAAAACGGCGCGGACACGAAAGAAATTTTATTTATGCCGAAGCGCAATCCTGCACTCGAAACTTGGAACGGCAAGATGTATTCGCGGGAACAATCCGAAACTATTTCGGGCATTAAAACGATTGTTGATGCAAGAGAATTAAAGGATTTTCTTCAATCATTAGAGGACAAAAAAACTTTCACGGCGAAAGATGAAAGCGTAAAAGTCGCAAATTTTCCCGATAAGTTGTATCTTTTGCTTCCCGAAAGCGACAAAGACGGCAACGGAATGGCGGAATTTCGCAAGGAATATGAATTTTCAAAATCGCTGAATAATTACAAAATCGAAAACGCGCAAAACATTTTCGCCGAACTTCGGCTCGTAAAATCGCCGATGGAAATAAAACTCGTGCAGCACGCGATTGATATTACGACGGAAGCGCAAATGCGTTCGATGGCGATGGTCGGACGCGCCGATTGGGAATATGAAGTTCAGGCGGAAGTTGAATATACATTTCGCCGCCGCAACGCCGATTATTGGGGTTATCCGTCAATTGTCGGTTGCGGAGAGAACGCAACGACTCTGCATTATGAAGAAGCGCAGGGTGCGGTTAAAAAAGGTGAATTGATGTTGATGGATGTCGGCGCGGAATATGACCATTACACTGCGGATGTTACGCGCACTTTTCCCGTCAGCGGCAAATTTTCAAAGGAACAAACTGCAATTTATCAAATAGTTTATGACGCACAGGAAGCCGCCGCAAAAACAATTAAACCGGGCGCGACGTTTAATCAACCGTCAAATGCCGCCGCCGAAGTTCTCAAACAGGGTTTGGCAAAACTCGGTTTGATAACCGCGCCGAACGCTAAATATGAATTGATGTTTAACGGAAAACCTTACGAAGTCGAGCAATTTCGTTTGTGGTATATGCACGGTTGGGGACATTGGCTCGGAATGAACGTCCACGATGTCGGCGATTACGCCGCGTCTTTGCGGGAAGGAATGATTATGACGAACGAGCCGGGAATTTACATCCGCGAAGACGCGCTCGATTATATTCCCGACACGCCTGCCAACAAAGAATTTTTGACGAAAATCCGTCCGGCATTCGAGAAATACAAAAACATCGGCGTTCGCATCGAAGACGATATGCTGGTTACAAAAATGGGTGTTGAATGGATGACCAAAGCTCTGCCGCGCTCAATCGCCGACATCGAAGCGTTTATGGCGAAATCTTCAAAGGAAATGACTGCTAAAAGTTCGGTCAAATCGTTGAATCAACAATTTTCTATTTTGAGAAATTACTAAAATCAACATTTTACTTTGCGAACTTTGCGCCTTTGCGGGAAATATTATTTGTTCCCGCAAAGGCGCAAAGTTCGCAAAGAAATCGCAAATTCTAAATTGAAATGTCAAAAAAGTGTTAAATAAGTTATAATTTCGCCAATCCCGAAAGTAGATCAGGAAATAATATTGTCAAGCAAAATTTCTGAAAATAACGTAAATTCACAACTGCCGCTGGTTATTGTCAACCCGAAATCGGCGGCGGGTTCGACGCATTCGCGCTGGGCAAATAACGCCAGCGATTTGCGGGCGCATTTCGGCGCGTTCAGCGTCGCTTTTACCAAAAAATCGGGTGACGGCATCGAACTCGCAAAGCGCGGAGTTGAATCAGGCAGAAAATTTATCATCGCCTGCGGCGGCGACGGCACGATAAATGAAGTCGCCAACGGAATTTTGCAAACGGGCGAAGATGTCGAATTAGGAATTTTCCCGTCAGGCACGGGCGGCGATTTCCGGCGCACTTTAGGAATGCCTTCAGGCGCAAGGGAAGTTGCAAAATCGTTGCGCGAAGGCGCGACAAAAAAGATTGATGTCGGCAAAGTTACATTTTTTAATCATCAAAATAAACAAGTTTCACGTTATTTCTTGAATGTTTCAAGTTTCGGTTTGAGCGCGTCAATCAACGAAAGAGTAAAATCTACAAACCTTTTTAAATGGCTGCCGGGAAATACTTTAAGTGGAAAATCTAATTTCGCTTTTTCGACTTTGAAGGAAGTTTTGGAAACGGATTTTATGACGGTTCGCGTAAAGATTGACGATAAGGACGAAAAAACATTAAATACGGTAAACTTCTGCGTGGCAAACGCCAGATTTTTCGGCGGCGGAATGAAAATCGCACCGGATGCGAAAATAAATGACGGATTTTTTGACGTTATTAACATCGGCGACATCAAAACCGCGAAAATTTTATTGAATGCTTATAAACTTTATAACGGTTCGCATCTTGATTTAGACGAAGTTAAAAGCACGTTGGCAAAACGCATCGAAATCTCTCCTTTTGATAAGAATCAAGCAATTTTTATCGAAACCGACGGCGAATTGCCGGGAAAACTTCCGGCAGTTTATGAAATTGTGCCGAACGCTTTGAAAATTCGTGTTCCTAAAAAATAATTTTAACGGGATTAACAGGATAAATAGGATAAAATGCTTTTTGAGGAATTGACTGGTAAAATTTTGGAAGCGAGTTTTGAAGTAATCCGTGAACTCGGCGCGGGTTTTCTTGAATCCGTATATGAAAAGTCATTATTGATTGCTTTGAGGCAAAAAGACTTAAATGCTGTTTCTCAAGTTCCTTTGCAGGTAAAATTTCGCGGTGCAGTTGTCGGTGAATTTTATGCAGATATTTTGGTTGAAGGAAAAGTGGTCGTGGAATTAAAAGCGGTTAAATCCATATTACCCGAACACAAGACGCAGGTAGTCAATTATTTGAAGGCAACCGGCATTGAAGTCGGATTATTGATAAATTTCGGTAATTCAAAGTTAGAATATTATCGTCTGCATAAATAACTTTTTGTGAAAAATAATTTTAACAGGATGGACAGGATATTCAGGATTAAGTTTAATTTACTGAAATTAGATAGAAATTAGAAGGCTTATCAATAAAAATATCCTGCCAATCCTGTTCATCCTGTTAAAATTCTCCAGTTAAAATTATTTTTATGAACGATTCATTTATCCAGCTAATCATTGATTCCGCCGAATCTCATCGTGATAAAAAGGCGATGGAGATTGTCGGTGTTGAAGGCACGAAATACACTTTCGGCGAAATGCTCGATGCGATGAGAAGCATCGCTTTTCGGCTTGAAAAAGAAGGCATTGCATTTGGCGACAGAGTTGCGATTATCGGCGAAAATCATCCGCGTTGGGCGATTGCTTATTTGGGAATTCTTTATCGCGGCGCGGTTGCCGTGCCGATTGATCCGCACGGCGAAATTCAGACGATTACAAATTTTCTCAAAAATTCCGAAGCGAAAATGGCGTTTATCGGCGATGATTTTATTGACCATTTTCACAAAGTCGAAGAAAATCTCGGTGAAAAAATTCCCGCTGTTTTGCTGCAAGACAGCGAATCGAACAATGGTTTCCAATCGTTTTCCGATTGGGTAAGCACGCCGCGCACCGCAGATTTCGATAAACAACCGCCGCCCGCGAAACCCGAAGACCTCGCCAATTTAATGTACACTTCCGGCACAACCGGTACGCCGAAAGGCGTTCCATTAACTCACGGCAATATTTATTATGAAACGCAGGGTTGTCAGGAAGTGATGAATATCTCCGAGAACGAAGTCGTTTTGAGCGTTTTGCCGCTGTTTCACGTTTTCGCGCAGGTTATCAATTTGTGGGTAATCGCCAGCGTCGGCGCGACGGTTTATTACATCAAGGAACTCGCGCCGTCGGAAATGACCAAAGCGTTTGAAACGAAGGAAATCACGCTGCTGACCGGCGTTCCGCGTCTGTGGTATCTGTTTCACAAAAAAGTATTCGATAAAATTGCCGCACAGCCGTTTTATCTGCGCTGGCTGTTCGGGAAAATGCTCAAATTTAATCTTTTTATGCGAAAAAACTTGAACGTCAATCTCGGCAAAACCTTGTTCGGCAAAGTTCACGATGGCTTCGGCGGCAAGCTCGACATTACGATTTCCGCCGGTTCGCGGTTTGACGAAAAAATCGCCGAAGATTATTACGCGCTCGGTTTTACGATCATTCAAGGTTACGGTTTGACCGAAACCTGCGGTGCGGTTTCATCCACGCGATTTGAAGGAAGTTCAGTCGGTTCAGTCGGAAAGGCGGTCAATTACGCAGAAATAAAACTCGGTGAACCGAACGAAGACGGCGCGGGAGAAGTTTTAATCAAAGGCAAAATGGTTTTTGACGGATATTACAAAAATCCAGAAGCCACAAAAGACGCTTTTACCGATGACGGCTGGTTTAAATCCGGCGATCTTGGAAAATTTGACGAAAACGGCGATCTTTTTATCGTCGGACGTTCAAAAGATGTCATCGTTTTGCCGAACGGGAAAAATATTCATCCCGAAGATTTGGAAGTTCATTACGCGAAAACGCCGATGGTCGAAGAAATTTGTATTTTGGGCGTAAAAGACGAATCTTCAAATATGGCGGGCGCGGAAAAATTGATTGCCGTCGCCGTGCCTGATTTTACTTATTTAAAACAAAATTCAATCGCCAATTCACGCGAAGCGATTCGCCACGAACTCGATGGTTTGGGGCGTTCGCTGCCCGAATATCAGCGCGTCAGAGATTACGTCGTCCGCGCCGAACCGCTGCCGCGCACGGCGACGCGCAAGATTAAACGCTTTGAATTGCAGAAAGAAATCGCCGAAAATGGTTACGACAGCAAGGCTTCACCGGACAAAAAGCCGCGAACATTTACCGCCGAAGATGAAGCGATGCTCGATTCAAACATAGGTAAAGCGTTAATCAAAGCGATTCAACAAAACACTAAGGAAACTGAAAAAATTCATCCTGAAATGAGTCTGGAAATTGATTTGGGACTTGATTCGTTGTCCCGTGCGGAAGTTTTTGCCGCGCTCGAACAGAATTTTAATATCGAATTCGATTCCGACAAAGCCGCCAATGCTCTGACCGTCGGCGAAGTTATCAAATTAACGCAGGAATACACGGGAAGCGCAGACGCGGAAATCGTCGCCGACGATTTTGATTGGGGCGATATTGTCAGAAATGCCGAAGCGAACGGGAATTTTCCCGAAATCCAAGCAATTTTAGATAAATCGGCGTTTTCAACTTTGGTTGTTAATATTTTCTTCAAATTTTGTTATCTCGTTTTTAAACTTCTACTGAGTATGGAAGTTACGGGAAATGAAGAACTTAGAAAGTTAAAGCGACCTTTTTTGATTTGTCCGAATCATCAAAGTTTTCTCGATCCGTTTGTCGTCGCTTCGACGCTTGATGATGACACATTAAAACATTCGTTCGCCGTCGGCGCGACTGATTTTTTCCAGAATTCATTGATGCAGTCCATTGCCCGACTGCTCAACACGATTCCGATTAACCCGGACGCGCAGCTTATGAAGGCGATGAAGGCGGGCGCAATCGGTTTGAAACACGGCAAAATTCTCAACATTTTCCCCGAAGGCGCACGCGCTTTTGACGGCGAAATGCACCCTTTTAAAAAAGGCGCGGCGATTCTGGCAACTGAACTCGGTATGCCGATTGTTCCCGTCGCGCTCGACGGTTTGTATAAAGTTTGGGGACGAAAATCCAACAAAATCAATTTATCGAAAGTAAAGATACGTTTCGGCACGCCTTTTCTTCCGAAAGAAGTTATCAGCGAAAATATGGAAGACGAGGCGAAATATGAAGCCGTAACCGAACATTTGAGAAATTCGATTGCGGAAATGCTTGAGCAAATGCGCGAAAACGATAAAACTCTCGCAAAACGATAATTTTGACAACAGCTTTTATGAATTTCGTGGAATAATTAAGGTGATTTAAAGCATCATATAATTACAAGGAAGGTAAAATATATGATACTTAATATTTTTCAATTTTTTTGCACGGCTCTTTTAGTTTCAACTTTGGCTTGCAGCGTGGTTAATGCTGATAAACCTACCGCAATTGCTTCGGAAACTCCGACAAAGGTCGTCAGCGCGATGCCGACTAACGAGAAGGGAATTCAAACGGCAGTTTTTGCCGGAGGCTGTTTTTGGGGCTTGGAAGCCGTATTTGAACACATTAAAGGCGTGAACGATGTTGTTTCAGGCTATTCCGGCGGCGATGCGAAAACGGCGGAATACGAAACGGTCAGCACCGGAACAACCGGACACGCCGAAGCCGTTAAGGTTACCTATGATTCGTCGAAAGTTTCATACGACCAATTGCTTAAAGTATTCTTTTCCGTTGTTCACGACCCGACCGAATTAAACCGGCAAGGACCTGACACCGGAACGCAGTATCGTTCGGCGATTTTTTACAACAGCGACGGGCAAAAACGCGCCGCTCAGAGTTATATTGACGAATTAATCAAAGAAAAGGTTTTTTCGCGTCCGATTGTTACTCAAGTTGTGGAACTCAAAGATTTCTATAAAGCCGAAGATTATCATCAGGATTATTTGGTGAATCATCCATATCAACCTTATATTGTCATCAACGACAAGCCGAAGGTCAAAAATTTGCAAAAGCAGTTTCCCGATCTTTACGTTTCAAAATAAAAATACAAAAGAAAATTTACAGAGATAACAGGATGAACACGGATAAAAAATTAAAAAAATTATCCCTGTCTACCCTTCTATCCCTGTAAATTTTCTTGCCGGTTTTTGCAAATTTCTATTTTTTCGTAACAATTACGGGCAAACTCTTCGCCGCAAATTGTTTGTTGAATTCCGCAATATCTTCAGTTTTAATTTTTGTCAGTTTCGCCAGTTGTGCGTCAATTCTCGCCGATAAATCATTATAAACAGTGTAAGCCTGTGCTGTCGGCGCGTCGTCGGAACTGCCGACGGATGCTCCGAGCGAGGCGACTTTGTTATTTAATTTTATCGGAAAATTCAGCGCGTCTTGTCCGCTTTTGATTTTTGTTTGAATCAATTCTTCTTCAACCGCCGTCAGTTGTTTGACGATTTGACGCGCTTTGTCAGCCAAATCTTTTTGTTCGGGTTTGAGTTTTCCGGCAACGTCCGCCAGTTGTTTTTTTACTTCACGGATTTCTGCAATTGATCTGTGCGTTTCCGAAAGTTTGTCGTTGATTTTCGTCATCAGGTCATACTGTTTGACAAAATCTTCCTGCGTGGTCGAAAGTCGCGGATCGGCTTTGATGGCAAAATCTTCCGTCGAAACGGGTTTGCCGTCAACGCTCAAACGCGCCTGATAATTGCCCGGAGCAACTTTTGCACCCGCTAATGATCCGCCCCACATAATCAATCCCGGCAAAGTCGCCGCGTTCGGCAGACGATAATTCCAGACGAAAGTGTTCAATCCGGCATCAGTCGGAAGCGGCGGTTCTCCAGCCGGAGAAGGCAAATTCGGTTCGGGCGAAGTCGCATCGTTTGGAGTCGTCGGTTGCGGTTTTTTGGTGAACGCGCGAATAACTTTGCCGCCCGCGTCCAAAAATTCCAGTTTAACCTCTTTCGTGGTTTTTTCCTTTAAATAATAATTAACGACAACGCCGTTCGGCGGATTTGCTCCGACTGTCGCCGTCGCCGGAAGTTCAAAACCGCCGCCGCCTGCGGTGCGATACGCGTCTTCGATATTGAAAAGATAAGCATCGGCTTTTTGCGCGGCAGATAAGTTATAAAGCATCGGCAAATTGTCGAGAACGTAAAAGGAACGTCCCTGCGTGGCGACGACCAAATCCTTTTCGCGTTTATGAACTGCTAAATCGGTAATCGGCACAATTGGCAGATTTAACTGCAAAGACTGCCACGTTTCGCCATCGTTTGCCGAATAATAAAGACCGCGCTCCGTTCCGGCATACAAGAAGCCGCGTTTGTTCGGGTCTTCAATGATAACGCGAGTAAATTCATTAGCGGGAATACCGTTGACGATTTTTTTCCAACTCTTGCCGTAATTATCCGTTTTATAAAGATACGGTTTTTGGTCATCGTTCTGATAATTGTTCGCGGCAAAATAAGCTGTTCCCTCGTCAAACGGCGAAGCGCGAATTTCGTTGATGCGAACCCATTCGGGCAAATCCTTCGGCGTTACGTTGTCCCATTTCGTGCCATTATCCCGCGAAACGTGAACCAAACCGTCATCGCTGCCAACCCAAATTACGCCGGCTTTGACGGGCGATTCGTCCATTGCAAAAATCGTGTCGTAATATTCGATGCTCGTGTTGTCCTGCGAAATCGGACCGCCCGAAGATTTCTGGCGCGTCGGATCGTTGCGCGTCAAATCCGGCGAGATTATCTGCCAAGATTGTCCTTCATCAAGCGAGCGAAAAAGCACATTTGCCGCCGTGTAAAGCGGATATTTCCCATTTGTTTGATGCGGCGAAAACATTATCGGAAAATTCCACTGAAAACGATATTTATAGTCAACCGCGCCCGAACCCATCGGATTGTTTGGATACGGATTGACATCCCGAAATTGTCCTGTTTTATGATTGTAGCGCGTTAAATATCCGTCGTAACTTCCGGCGAAAATAATGTCCGAATTGTTCGGATGCGGCGCAATCCAGCCGGATTCGCCGCCGCCGATGTCATACCAATTTTTATCGGTAATCGCAAAATCTGCGGATCGGCTGGCGATTTTCACCGTCGAATTGTCCTGCTGTGCGCCGTAAATGTTATAAGGAAAATCGTCGTCCAAAGTAACGCGATAAAACTGCGCCGTCGGCTGGTCTTGTTCCGTCCATCTTTCACCACCGTCAGTCGAAACATTCGCGCCGCCGTCGTTGCCTTCGACCATTCGTTTATTATCGTTCGGTGCAATCCAAAGATCGTGATTATCGCCGTGCGGCGTTCTGATCGAAGCGAAATTGCGCCCGCCGTCAATTGATTTGAAAAATCCGACATTCAAAACATAAACCGTATTTTCGTTTTCCGTGTCGGCGTAGACGCGGTTGAAATACCACGGACGCTGTTTGATATTCGGATTGTCGGAAACTTTCGACCACGTTTCACCGCCGTCATCCGAACGATAAAGTCCGCCTTCTTTGGCTTCGACCATCGCCCACAAACGGTTGGCATTGACGGGCGAAACGGTGATATTTATTTTGCCGAGAATGCCCGAAGGCAAACCTTTGTTGCGCGTGATTTCCGTCCAAGAGTCGCCGCCGTCAACGGATTTGAAAAGTCCGCTGCCTTCGCCGCCGCTGTCCATTCGATACGGTTTGCGGCTGATTTGCCAAAACGCCGCGTAAAGCGTGTTCGGGTTTGTCGGATCAATCACCAAATCGCTCGCGCCGGTTTCGTCGTTTCGATACAGTATTTTTTCCCAAGTTTTGCCGCCGTCCTTCGTGCGGAAAATTCCGCGCTGTTCGTTTTTGCCCCAAAGATGCCCGATTGCCGCGACATAAACGATGTTCGGATTTTTCGGATGAACGCGAACACGCGAAATCTGCTGCGTGTCGGTCAAACCAATGTTTTTCCAAGTTTTGCCCGCGTCCGTTGATTTATAAACGCCGTCGCCGCTCGAAACATTGCCGCGCACGGTTTCTTCGCCCATTCCGACATAGACAATATTCGTGTCGGAATCCGCAACATCAATCGCGCCAACCGAGCCGGTTTTGAAAAATCCGTCGGAAATATTTTGCCAATTGATGCCGCCGTCAACCGTTTTCCAAACTCCGCCGCCCGTCGCGCCGAAATAATAAACATTCGGCTGATCTTTAATGCCTTCGACCGCACCGACGCGCCCGCCGCGAAACGGTCCGACAAGACGATATTGAAAGTTTTTTAACGGATCGTTTTTCGTCGCGTCCGCCGTCGCAATCGGTTTTATTTTTGTTACATTTGGAGTCGCTTCATTTTTTTCCTGAGCAAAACCCGGAATAAAAAGGATCAACGAAAAAAGAACAGTTGAAATAGTCAGTAACTTTAAAGACATTTTTGGCATATCGAATTTACCTGCTTAATTATTTATTTGGATTGCTTTAGAAAACTTGTGCTAAAAGAAAGTTAATTGAATATGAGGCAAAAAGCAAATCTCAAATAACTTCTCCGCATAAAAAAATGAGTTTAGCGCGACGATAGATTTTCTGATGTCGCGCTAAACTCATTTTGTGTTCAATCGTTCCGTTCAGGAAAATCAGCCGAAAGCGAAAAGTTTCGATGACTTCCTGATGTCAGACTAAAGTAAAATTTCTACTTTAGAAATTTAGTTTCAAAGAAACCTGCAATTTTCTCGAACTGCTGGTTACGCTGTCCCGAATTCGTCCGAAAGTCGGAGAAGTAAACGTCGCCGTCGGATTATCGAAGGAAGGATTATTCGTCAAGTTCTTGGCATCAACCCGCAAATCAAGATTAAATCTTTCCGATACGCGAAACTTTTTGGAAATTGCGGCATCCGTCGCAAAATAACGCGGGGTGATAAAGAAATTACGTCCCGTGTTGCCTATTTCGCCCGGATCGGGAATCGAAAACATTGCCCGCTGCGCCGTGTCAAACCAGTAATTTGTTCCGTTTTCCTGAACGAGATTTCCCATATAACGGGTGCATCCGGTGCAGTTGGCGGTGGTTTGAACGACATTGCTCAATAGACATTATTTGAAATAAGAAAAATCAGATAAACTGTGTAAATGTTAAAATATGATGAATTAAAAGGAAAGCCGAGAGAATTTCTTTCTGTCACGAGTTTAACGGACGAAGAATTTCAAGTCTTACTGCCAATG
>JBBPXX010000078.1:0-3585 GCA_038200505.1 Pyrinomonadales bacterium
AATTGTAAAAAGTTAAATTTTGAAGATTTTCTGCGGTCATCAATTTGGTATTTCTTGATTTAATGCGAAATCATTTTCCCGCAAGGGCGCAAAGTTCGCAAAGAAGAAATAATTTCACTTTGTGAACTTTGCGCCTTTGCGGGAAAATAATTTTGCATTAAATCAAGAAAGATCAAATTTATGTCCGCAGCAGATTCTCAAAACATAACTTTTTACAATTTTCTAATTTTTTTTCGCAAATCATTTTCGACCAAAGAAATCATCGAAAAACTTGCCGAAAAACAAATTGACGAAACCGATTTCAGCCGCATTCGCTGTCCGTTGTGCAGATGGCAGCCGAAAAAATCGAGTCGTTGGTTTTGCACCGACGCGCCTTTCCCTGAAAACTTTTTTGGCGGCTGTTTTACGGAATGGAACACATTTGAAACACGCGGTTTATGTCCCGGATGTTTTCATCAATGGCATTGGACGACGTGCCTTTCTTGTCATCAAAATTCTTTACACGAAGATTGGTATGTGAATCAAAAGGAATATAACTAATCTTCTGTTTCTTTGACAAAAAGTTCTTCGAGCGATTGTTTGACAGGCTGCACGGAAACTAAACTGCCGCCTGCGTTTTTGTTGATTTGCAAAACTCTTTCGATGTCGTTTTCTTCCAAAACCTGAATATTTGCGCCGTTCGCTTTGGCGGAGATCGTCGCGCCCGCGACATTTGCTATTTTCTCTCTTAAATTTTCCGCCGCAACACCTTTTATAACAATTTCAAACTGCTGCGTTTCGCCGCTTTGCGTCAATAAATCGTCGAGTTTGCCGGTTGCCGCCAACTTCCCTTTTCGCAAAATCGCTACGTTATCACATAACGCTTCGATGTCCGATAAAATATGCGTGGACATAAAAACCGTCGTGCCGTTTTCGCGCAATTCGGCGATCAGTTCACGGATTTCGCGCCGTCCAATCGGATCAAGTCCGCTCATCGGTTCGTCAAGAAAAACTATTTTCGGTTCGTTTATCAAACTTTGCGCCAAGCCGACGCGCTGAAGCATTCCTTTTGAAAATTTGCGAAGCTGTTTGTTCCAATCTTTTTCGTCCAAACCGACTTTCGTCAAAAGCTCGGCGGTTTTGCGCTTTCCTTTCGCCTTATCGAAACCGAAAAGCTCGGCGAAATACATCATCAACTCGTCGGCTTTCAGATAATCGTAAAAATATGGATTTTCGGGACAATATCCGATTGATTGGTGCATTTTCACATTGGAAATGTCTTCGCCCAAAATCCGCGCCGAACCTGCTGACGGAAGCATCAGCGACATTAAAATTTTAATCGTCGTCGTTTTTCCCGCGCCGTTGCCGCCGAGAAATCCGAAAATTTGCCCGCCTTCGACATTCAGCGTCAAATTATCAAGCGCACGGACTTTTTTCTTTTTCCAAAAGCCGACTTCGTAATCTTTTGATAAATTTTCTATTTCGATGACCGGTTTCATAAATTATTTCAAAGGAATTTTCGTTTTTTCAGCGTCCAAATTTATTTGGCATTTTTCTTTATCCAGAAGATACGAAGCACCGCTCGGATCAAGCAGATTATTTGAATTATCGAGACGAAAATCTTTACCGTCGGAAAGTTTGACGATTTGCAAAAACGGCAAAACCTCGCGCAAACTGCCGACACAACGATTATTTTTCGATTTAAAATCATCCAAAACTTTTTGGACAGCTTCGCGCTCGTCCAGTGAATCGAGTTCGAGAAGCCGCAACTGCGCCGTTTCTTTCGATTGTTCGTCCTGCGCCTGCTCAAACATTTGTTGATACATCACACGGGCGGTTTCCCTGTTTCCGCCTTCCGTTTTCATTTTTGCCGCCATCATCTCCAAAAAATCCGGCGCATCGGCGATTTGTGAACCTTTTTCGTAAACTTCGGCAGCACGTTCGTAATTTTCAAGCCGCCAGTAAATATAACCGAGATATTGATAAAGCCGCCAATTTTCGGGATTGTTGTCAATTCCCTTCTGCGTTAATTTTATCGCCTGATCTTTATCAATCGCCGGCAAAACCGTCGCGCCGTATTCATAAACGCTGATAAATTTCGGGTCTAAATCCGTGGCGTTGTTCAGATATGGATAAAGTAGACGCGGATTTAATGAATTGAGATTATCCAAACTATAATTTTCCTTGCTGTTTAAGACTTTATCGCCCAAATACTGCAAAGATTTCATCCAATACCAATCGGCGAGCAAGCCTTCAAAACCGAGCGAAAAACCTTTCAACTTCGCGCCCTGCAAAGTCAAATCTTCATCGGCGTAATTTTCAGGTAGCACAGGTTTAGCTTTTTCGACAAAACCGCTCAAAAGAAACACGGCGACAAAACCGCAAATAATTACGACGACGGCTGTTAATGTTTTTATCGAGTTTGATTTCATTTTATTTTTGCCTGCAAAACACGCGGAATTAGCTAAATATAAAATACAACAAATGTCTTTTTTCGTTTATTTCGTGTGTTTCGCGGGCAATAGAAACTAACTATTTGAAATTACGACGGCTGAAAATCAAAATCGTCGCCGCCAGCAAAATTGAAATATAGACAACCGCGTAAAGCAGCGCGCCGCCGAACATCGAAGCGGGCGGAACGTCGCCGTGCGCGGCGTTGGTGATAAAACTGTAAAATGACAGATTCGGCAGAAAATAATAGAGAAAATTAAAAAATAGTTTGGCGGAACTTGAACCAAGATTTTCGGCGAAATCGCGCAGTGACGCGCTGAAATGTCCGATGATGAAGACGAAAAATGTTAAAAGCGCGGAAAGCGCGGGCGATGAAAAGGATGAAAAAAGAATGGCGACGGCAGTTAAAATCGTCAGTTCGAGAAAAATCAGAGAGATCGCGCCCCAAATCGAAAGCGCAAGATTACCGCCGCCGACATACAGAATCGCCAGCGAAACGCCGATGCCCATTATCAAAACATTGACGAGCAGCGTCAGACACAAACCGAGATATTTCCCGACGATAAACTCACCGCGCCCGATTGGTTTTGCAAACATCGCATAAACCGTGCGCCGTTCGATTTCTTTGGAAACGAGCGAAACACCGACAAAAATCGAAATAAACGCGCCGAAAACGAGCATCGCGCCCAAACCCAAATTCACAATCGTCCGCGCTTCCTGTCCGGCGGTCAATTCGCCGAGAAAAATCGCGCTTGCCGTAATCAGCAATACGAAAACGACCAAATTATACAAAACGCGGTCGCGCACGGCTTCGCGGAAAGTGTTGCGGGCTATTATTATTATTTTGTTTAGCATTGGAAAGAAAAAAGAATTGAAAAGCAGAACTGCCGCTGATTATTATAACCAATCATTTGAAAAATTTCTAGGAGTTTCTTATTTGTTTATCAAAATAATTGCCGCAAGAAGGTACAAAATTCTCAAAAAAAGGTTTTTTTATGTTTTCAGTCTTGAATCAAGTCATACGGATTACATATATCAATTATGCAATAGCTGACTTCCAAGCCGACATCAAATATCCAAATGAGGTGATAGAACTCAGACTTGTTTTAGAAAAGCTGTTCAGCCCCAAACTCATCAGTTGACTTAATTCTTCCA
>JBBPXX010000079.1:0-8273 GCA_038200505.1 Pyrinomonadales bacterium
AATCTCGATACAGACGAACCGCTCCAAAATACATTTACAGGCTGTCGTAAATGTATTGGAATTTACGGACGGATAGATGCGGCATTTGATGAAAACTCCAAACGCAAGAAAAAAGAACTGCTCGCAAAAATGGCGGGAGGTGCAAGATGAACCGACAATCATTAACCGAAAAGGATTATCAGTATTTTGCCGAAACTTTTTGTTCGCGTGAATTCGTGGATTTATTCGGCATTTTTCGCGCGAACGACGAAGACGCGGCGCAAACAGTCGGACGCAAGCGAAGTGCCTACACGTCGCTTGATTCGGTTGTTTTTCCGCATTACGACACGAACGGAAACATTGTCGAATACTGCTGCAAACCCGACAAACCGGAAACGGACGGCGCGGGAAAGCCGAAATACAAATACCTTTTCCCGCCCGGACGCGGCGGCATTTTGTATTTTGCGCCGAACGCCGATAAAGAATTATTCAAAGATATTTCAAAGCCTGTGGTTATCACGGAAGGCAAAAAGCAGTTGATCGCTCTAACGAGAGTTGCCACTAATGACAATCCGAAGGCGGACAACTGGCATTTTTTGCCCGTTGCGATTAACGGCGTTTGGGGCTGGCGAAACAAAGCGACAGGCGGCGTTATTCAGCAATTCGATGAGATTGCTTGGCAGTTTCGCTCCGTTTATATCGTCTTCGATTCGGACGTTCAAACAAATTGGAAAGTTCGTTATGCACAGCAGCAATTAGCTTTGGAACTGCAAAGACGCGGCGCGGCTGTTTATTTGGTCAATTTGCCGGAAGTTTCCGACAACTCGAAAAACGGAATTGATGATCTACTCGCAAAGTTTGAAACCGAAAGCGATACGAAAACGGCAATCGAAAAAGGATTGCAATTGATACTTACCGATTCACAGCTTTTCAACGGCGAAATGCTGGCTACCATTAGCACCGGCAAGATAACGCTCGGAGCAGCGGCGGCAGACCGCAATAAATGCCGTCTGACAGCGAAAAAAGCGGACGGCAGCGCGGCGGCAATGGATGTCTTTAATCCGGCGGACGCGGCGCGGCGCGAAAAGTTTATCAAACAAATAAACGAAGTCATTCACTTGTCCAATGACGAGAAAAGAGAGATTGCTGCCGAATTGATAAATCTGGCAGACGCGGCGGATTCTATCTTCACAGTCGGACCTGAAGCGAAAGACAAAAAAGGACAAACGGAAGCCGTCGAAACGTCGTTCAAGGTTTTAACCGACGGGCGGATTATCGAACAGATTCGCGGCGGTTTTGCCGTCTATAACCCGGAAACGAAAGAACACGAAATCTTAGAAACTGTTGCTGATTCAGACGGCACAATTTACACGCCGGTTGACGATCAACTGCTGCAAAAAGACGGCGGCATATTCTTAGCCAACGATTTGACGGAGTATAACTCTCAACAAGAATTGATTTCTGAAATCGAAGACTATCTCCACCGAAATATAGACATAACGCCGCTTTTCCGCAAAATTTCCGCGCTTTACATCCTGTTCACATACATCTTTGATACGGTCTTGGAGTTGCCGTATTTGAACCCGACCGGAGATGCGGGGAGCGGAAAAAGCAGATGCGGGCGAACTATCGTACTCGTTTCAAGACGCGGATTGCTTTTGACCGCGCCGAGTGCGGCGAGTATTTTTCGAATCGTTGATAAATTCAAACCGACGCTCTTTGTTGACGAGTTTAATTCCGACGACAGCAACGATGACACAAAAGCACTGATTCAAGTGTTAAATTCAGGATTTCAAGTCGGTAATCTCATACCGCGCCAACAGGCTTCTCCAGATGGAAAATTCAAAACGGAGCTTTTCGACGCTTATTGCTGTAAGGTTTTTGGATCACTTAAAAAAAGCGGTTCCAGTGCTTTTAATTCCAGAAACGTCGAAATCAAAATGGAGCGAACGATCCGCAATGACTTGCCCTTTCGTCTGAAACCGAAACTCTTAAAAGATTCACAACAACTTAGAAATAAATTGACACTTTGGCGGCTTCGCAATTTCCAAAAAGAGTTTGAGTCAAGACTCGATGAGGCTGAAATAGAGTTAAAAAAGGCGAAAATTCAGCCGCGCTTAGTTCAAGTCAGCGTTCCTTTATTTGCCTTGATTGACACCAGAGAGTTAAAAGACGAGTTTGTTAGTCTTTTACAGGGCAAAAACGAGACGCTTCACGAAGAGAAAAGACAGACTTTTGACGGAAAACTTATCAAAACCTTACACGCCTGCTTATTTGATATAAAGGGCAATACGCAGGGTGAAGAAATCGCAACTTGGAAGACAAGTGAGAGTGCGGGAACGCCAATTGACCGACCGACCGAAGGTAAAATTTGCGAACTATTGAGAACGGCTAAGATCACGTCAATGCTTAACAGCGACATCACAAAAGAAAGAGACCATTTTGAAATATCGTATGTCGGAAAAAAGATTCACGGACACGGCTTTTCGATTAAACAAATAAAATACAAGTCTGATTACTACAATCAATCAGCGATTTTGTTTGACTCACATCTACTTTCTGTGAAATTCAGTAGCTATGGTTTGCCCGTTCCAAGCGATTTCTCCTTAGAGTGCCTAGAGCGGGACGATAAAAGCAACAATACCAACGATTTAAGCCACTCTAAGGAAAATCTAAATACTTCGCTTAAAGAAGACTCCTTAGAGCGACCTAATCCCAATGGTTACAATAATAACGGTGCTTACTCTAAGCACTCTAAGGAAAAAACAGAAACTAACGGTCATTCAGATCAAACAAAAGAAATAAAAGTATTAGTTGACGAGGTGATTTGATGAATCAAAAAACGCAAAAAAAGGAACTGCACTCACAGCTTCAGGAATATGCCGAATGGTTACTAAACGAACTCGAAAAGCAGGGCGTTACATTATCCGTTGCCGGGAAAAACGCTCTGCACGTCAAAGGCGAAATCACAGCCGCGCAAAAAGAGATTGTCCGCGTCTGGAAACGACAATTGATTGAAGCACTTTCGCCGAAATGCTCAAACTGCAATCTGGCAATGAACTTGATCGAAAACGGGAAATTGTGGTTTTGCCCGCTTGGTTGTGAGAGTAAGGAAACAAATTTATGAGTGAAATAGAAAGCGCGGACGCGCCGCTTGCAGTAATTTTTTGCGAATATTGCAGCCAAATGGTCAAACCGTCGTATCAAGTGCGAATGTCGCCGGATGAATGCGGTCAACCGACTGACTGCGTTCTTTGGGATTGTTCGAGATGCAAAAGAGGGCAGGTATTAGCCGATGATCTTTCGATCCTTTCGGCGGACATTTTAGAAATAATTTAGAAAAAACTAAATGGAGAAAAATAAAATTATGAAAAATCAACAAACACAAACCATTGAAACAACGGATTCATTATCCACTGAAATCGAATCATTGAAACAGCAAATTGCCGTAAGCAGCGAAGCCGCCGCCGCGCTCGAACTCGAATTAATGAATTTGCCCGCGCAGCTTCACCAAGCGACGCTTGGCTTAGATGTTGAGGAAACCGTTCGCCTACAGCGACGACATCTTGAATTGCCGCTTTACGTCAAAGCCGAACAGATAAAAAATACCCGTCTGCGAATCCGCGCCGACGAACTTTATTTAAGCCAAATCGAAGACAAACCCGTCGAACTCTACGAACCTTTGCAGGAAGCCGAAAAACGATTTATCGAAGCACGGGACGCACGGGCGCGGGCATCTGATCGCTGGCAGTCGGCGCGGGATGACATCAGCGAAACAAAGGTTCGGATCGGACATCAAAAACTTCGACTCGAAAAACTGGAAGGCGAAATGATGAAAACGAGCGGAAGCGGCGCGACCCCGCTTGCCCGGTCCGGCTGGAGATAAAATAAAAAAAACAGTGAGAAAACTGTGAGAAAATAAAATTATGAATGATAAAAACTTAGCGCCGTTCAGAAAAGGCGAACCGTCAAAAAATCCTAGTGGAAGACCGCGCGGCTCAAAAAATCGCGTTACGATTCTCAATCAATGGCTTAAATTGAAAATCAAATTCGACAATAAAGCCAAAAATGAGTTTAACGAAGAAACGGGCGAAAAAGTCTTTGAAGGCAAAGGCTTTGACTTTAAAATTACCGTTCACGATGCCGTTGTGCTTGCCTTGATTCAAGAAGCCCAAAACGGTAACGTGGCGGCGATAAAAGAAATTCAAGATACGATTTACGGTAAAATATCCAACAGGCAGGAGTTGACCGGAGCGGACGGAGCGGAATTGCTCCCGGCGACAACGATAATTCAAAACATCTTTACCGACAACGCGCCGGAAGAATTGACGGAAGGCGACTATTAAAGAACAAATACTTAACCGTTTTACCGCACTATCACGGACGAAGCCGCTCAAAATAAACCAATGAAGGCTTTGGCAGTACAAATTTCGGAAGTAATGAGAAATCCGCTTTTGCCTGAATCTGAATAATGCGGCTTGCCGTGTTGGTAGAAGTCTTCAACTCATCAGCTAAAACTTGCGTTGTGTTGACGGGTGTTATCGTTTTTTCACAATTGTGAAAAAACGTATTGTTCATTTTACTAGCGGCAATAATTTTATTTTCTTTAGCCTGTTTTTTAAGTCGTGAAAATTTTCCGCGTGCTATTCGCAGTTCGCCTTGCACATAAAGCGAAAGGTTGCGCCGTCCGAGTTGGTTATCAATTATCCAAACACAAGCCGCGTCTTCGTCTTCAAACTCGAATGCCTCAAGTTGAGATTGCATCTTGACGAAGTTTATTTTTTGATTTATTATCGAAGTGATGAATAATTTAATCGGAACAAAAGAAGCAGCGGAAAAGTTAGGCATAAGTTTGCGGCGCGTCCAGCAACTAATTGAATTAGGGACGCTCCCGGCGCAAAGAATCGGACGTGATTATATTATTTTTGAGAAAGAGTTGGAAAAGGTAAAGACTTACGGGAAACCCGGCAGACCGAAAAAGATTAATAACACCAAAGGAAACGGTAAAACAAATGGATAAGACGAAAGAGAATAAAAAGCAGGAAACCAACGGCAACGGCAACAATGCGCCGAAAACCGCGCCGTGTAATCAAAAAGAATCAAAGGCTTATAAATCGGCAATGAAAGCCTTTGAGATGACGAACAAACGGCTTTACCCTGAACTTTACAAAGACAAAGTAAAACGTGGATAAATTTCTCACTGATACAAATATCATTCAGAGCAAAGCATTTTCGGATAAAGAATTGCCGACACCGCTTTACTTTTCGGCGGTTGTTTTCAGCGAATTGATGACGGCGTGTAATGATACAAAGGAATTAAAACGCTATCAAAAGGCTTGGAAAGATGCTCGTGAAGAAAACTTTCTTATCGTTCCAACCGAAAGCGATTGGTTTGATGCAAGCCGGATTCAATTTCATTTGGCACAAGAAAGAAAAAAGGACGCGGGCGGCTTTTCAGTAAGGCGAACGGCAAAAGTAAAACAGGAATTGGCACTTGATTGTTTGATCGCTGTCAGTTGCGCCCGCGAAAATATCACGGTGATTACAAACGATAATGACTTCCGGGAAATAAAGCGTTATCTCAAAAAGTTGAAACTATTGAAATTTTAAGAAAAGAAAAACGGTTTGAGATTCCAACTCTCAAACCGTGTTCTTTAGTTCTTTGACAACTAAATATCCTATAAGCAAAAGCAGTCTAACAAATTATTTTGTCAGGTTGCAAATGCCTGTATCTAAAAATGTATCTATGACACACTGTTATAGAGTGGTATAGAATGATAAAATAGATTCAATAATTCAATACATACCACTCTATAACACTCTGTAAATATTAGTAAAATAAGCTGTTTATGTCATATCAAGTAATTGCCAGAAAATGGCGACCGCAAACATTTGAAGAAGTAACCGGACAGGAAGCGATTACGCAAACGCTGCGAAACGCCATCGAACACGACCGTCTGCATCACGCTTATATTTTCAGCGGCTCGCGCGGAGTCGGCAAAACGACGACGGCGCGGCTGCTTGCCAAAGCGTTAAATTGCCGCAAAACCGACAAACCGAATCCGACACCGTGCGCGGCTAATGACGCGGACGCTTGTGTTTCGTGTAAGGAAATTTCGGAAAGCCGCTCGATTGATGTGATGGAATTCGACGCGGCTTCCAATACACAAGTCGAAAAAATTCGTGATTTAATTATTGATAACGTCAACACCAATCCCGCACGCGACCGCAACAAAATATTTATTATTGACGAAGTTCATATGTTGTCTAACTCTTCATTTAACGCACTTTTGAAGACTTTGGAAGAACCGCCGCCGAATGTCGCGTTTATAATGGCGACGACTGAACTGCACAAATTGCCGGACACGATTTTGTCCCGCTGTCAGGAATTCGAATTTCGGACAATCCCGCTCAACAAAATTTTTGACAGGTTGAAAATCATCGCCGAAGCCGAAAAAATTGATGTTTCCGACAAAGCATTACGCGAAATTTCCAGAACCGGCGAAGGTTCGATGCGCGATGCACAATCGAATTTTGATCAAGTTATTAGCTTTTCGGGCGAAAAAATTGACGTTCAGGACGTAACCGTTGCGCTCGGCATTGCCAGCGCGGAGATGTTGACGCGCACGGCACAGGCGATTGCCGACAATAAACCTGCCGAAGTGCTGAAAATTATTGATGAATTGATCGGGCGCGGTCAGGATTTGCGAAATTTTTGCCGCGATCTGTTGGCGTTTTTCCGTGATTTGCTGATTTTTAAAATGGCTGGAAACGAAGAAAATCTGCTTGACACGGCGGTTTTGAGCCGCGAAGAACTGCAAAAATTTTCCGAACCTTTTTCTGAAGGCGATTTGATACGATTTTTTAATTCGTTGAGCGAAACCGAAACAAAATTGCGCGAAGCGACGCAGCCGCGCTATGTTTTGGAAATCGGTTTGGTGAAATTAGTCGAAATGCGGCGCGTTACGCCGATTGAAAAGCTACTCGAACGCCTTGCAAAACTCGAAAATGCGGTTGGAAACGGGAATTTTCAAACCGAAATAGTTCAAGAAAATAATTCTGTCGAACCGAATATAGAAAAAAAAACTTTAACGGTTGATTTTCCGCTTGAAGAAGTTCCTTTTCCTGTCAAGGAAACTAATGTTTCTGCTTTGCAAACTGCAAATGAAGAAATTGTTTCGCCGCCAAATGAACAACGATTTGAAATAAGCACGGAAAAATTAATTGATAACGAAAACATCACTCCAAAGTTTGAAAATCAGACTTCGATTAACAAATTTGTTGACTCGATGCCGGTAAAACTCGAACCGATTGACGCGGAAGAACTCGAACACATTGAAGATGCTTGGCTTGATGACGCTTACGAGCGCAAGCTGCAAATTTTAGGCGATGATTTATCACCGATTCCGAATGCTTCAAAATTGGTGGAAATTTTGCTTGGCGCAGATTCTTCCAACCAATCATCGGTTATCATCGAAACTTCAAACGGCAGCGGCGCGGCATTTGCTCCGGCGAAAGAGCCGATTGTGTTCGTTCCGCCCGGTTACGAAGAGGAAATTTCCGAAGAAATTCCCGAACTCCCGGAAAATCCGACTGATGAAGAACTCTGGAAATACGCCGAAAATCATCCGCTTACCAAAAAAGCACTGCGTATTTTTCGCGGAAAGATTGTTGAGGTAAAAAAAGTCGGAACATAATTTGCGGTTTTGTCGTTATACAAAACGGAGGTTAATTTTACGATGCGCGAACCATATATTGCAGGAATTTTGAGTCTTTTGATTCCCGGACTCGGACAGATTTATAACGGCAGAATTATTATCGGCTTAGTTTGGCTGGTTTTCACAGGATTTTCATGGATCGGATCAGCCGGAATGCTCGGCTGGATTGCTCATTTAATCGCCGCTTGGTGTGCTTACAGTTACGCCAAAGATTATCCATACAGAACTTAAAAATTTATTCATACGCTCCTCCTTGCGCCCGGTGTTCGGTAACATCGGGCTTTTTTTATTTTCCAAACTCGGTAAATTAACGTAATATATTACTTTAGATGTCAGATGTCAGATGTCAGATATTAGTTTTAAGAGTAGAGTTCAACAAACTTTATAAATCTATGTTCACAGCCAAGCACGAGAAGAATTTACTAACATCTGACATCTGATACGGAATGGACTTGAAGAATATGCAATAAATCTTTAAGCTAAGGAAATGAATAAAGCCTTACCCGAGATAAAAGAAAGCGTAGAAGATTTGCGACAGAAAATCAAAGCCGAAAAGGACAAGCAAAAGAACAGTCG
>JBBPXX010000080.1:0-38853 GCA_038200505.1 Pyrinomonadales bacterium
ACTTCGGTTTCCTCTTCCGCAATGACTGTTGCCGTGCGCGGTTCGCCCGTGAAAAGTCCCATTTCGCCGAAAAACTCACCTTCGTGTAAAGTTCTTATTTTCTTAGGTTTGCCGTCTTCTCTGATTTGAATGAAAACCGAACCGCGATGAATGACAAACATCGAATTTCCTTTTTGACCTTTGCGGACTATTTTTTCATCGGGTGCGAAAATTCTGACCGCGCTGGCGTTGGCAAGCGTTTCAATTTCGCCGTCGTCGAGCGGCGCAAAAATCGAAACATTGTTAAGACGTTCAAAAATCGCGTTGTCGGTTTCGACAAGAACATCTTCCTGCGGTTTGGTTTCAACGTGAATCGTGCGCGTCGGGTAAGCGAATTCGATATTTTCGCGCTGAAACACATACCAAATTCTTTGGCGAATCAGCGCGTCGGTTCCGTTATGTTTCGAATAATCTTCAGTCCAGTATTTTACTTCCCATTCGATTCCGTTGTCGCCAAGATTGCGGACGCGGACAATCGGGCGAATTTTCGGCGAAACATTTTCCACCTGACGAACGGCTTCGCGGACGGCTTGAATGGTTTTTGCCGGAGAATTTGCGTAAAGCGTATTAAAGAATACTATTCGCGCATTCAAATTTCCACGCGGTGCGACTTCAATTGATTCCTTGCCAAGAACGCTGTTGCTGATAATCAGCAGTTTGTTTTGAAACGTGCGGATTTTTACGCCGCGCCACGAAATATCTTCGACTACGCCGATGCCTTTGGTCGGAATCGAAAGCACGTCGCCGACCTGAAAAGGTTGATCCGCCTGCATCGCCAAACCCGCAAAAAGATTGCCGAGCGTGTCCTGCAAAGCCAGCCCGAGAACGATGGCGATAATCGTCGAACCCGTAAAAATCGGCGCGAGTTTTTCATAAGCCGTCGAATACTGCGTTTGCAAAAGCACAAAAAATGCAACGATAAAAATTATGATCGAGAGGACGTTTCGCAGTAAATTCGATACTTCGTATTGGCTCGAACTCAAAACGGTTGAAAAAATCAAGATATTTAAAAATCGAACAAATGCGACGACCAAAACCATCCAGAGCAGAATTTTGACAATCGAAATCAGATTGTCAAGCAAAGCTACGGCGGTTTCGCCCATTTGTTTGTCGGTTGAACTGAAAATATTTGTCGAATTGAAAATATTTTCGACATACTGCTTGAGAGTCGGTTCGATAAATTTGAGCAAAACCATCGTCAGAATAATCGTTACCGCGAGAACGATTAAGACAAAAAATTTTTTTTGCAGTCCTGAAACATTCATATCAAATTTAGAAAATATCAACAATTGTCGTTGCAATCAATAAAAGCGAAAGAATGGAAATAACGATTGTGATAAACCACGCCAGTAGATTATAAAAAAAACTGTTTTTGTATTCGCCCATTATTTCGCGGTTGCTTGACAGAAGCACAATCGCCACGAGAATCACGGGCAGCAGAAGTCCATTGATTGATTGGGTGAAAATCAACAATTTGATTTGCGGAATGCCCGGAATCAGCGCGACGATTGCGCCGATCAAAATCAAAGCCGTAAAAATGCCGAGAAAAATCGGTGCTTCCCGAAAAGAATGCGACAATCCTTTTTCAAAACCCAACGCTTCGCTCAACGAATATGCCGTCGCCAGCGGCAAAACTGCCATCGCCAGCATTGACGCGCCGAGAAGTCCGAGCGCAAATAGATATTTCGCATATTGACCGACGACCGGCACGAGAGCTTGCGCGGCATCGGCGGCGTTTTCGAGTTTGATGCCCTGCGCGTGCAGCGTTGCGGCGGTTGAAACGACGATAAAAAACGCGATTAAGTTAGCGAAAATGACACCGATTATTGCGTCGGCGCGGGCAATCGGATAATCTTCTTTGTCCATTCCTTTTTCGACGACGGAAGATTGCACGAAAACCTGCATAAACGGCGTAATCGTCGTGCCGATTAAAGCCATAATCGTGAAAAGATAACCCGTTTCAAACGTAAAATTCGGTGAAACAAATTCCTTTCCGACTTGTTCCCAATCGGGTTTGGCGAGAAATGCCGAAACGATATACGTCAAAAATAACAGCGACATCAACAAAAAGACTTGTTCAACCCGTTTCGGCGTGCCTTTGACAATCAGCCACCAAACGATAATTGCCGTAATCGGAATCGTAATATAACGAGAAATGCCGAAAAGTTCGGAAGCCTGTGCGATGCCGACGAATTCGGCGATAATAATTCCCGTATTCGCAATCAAAAGTGCGAGCATCACGAGTGCCGTCCAACGCACGCCGAACTGCTCGCGGATCAAATCGGCTAAACCTTGTCCCGTAACAACGCCCATTCTGACGCACATTTCCTGCGCGACGATAAAGCAGATCGTCATCGGAACAAACGCCCACAAAAGCGTGTAGCCGTAATCCGCGCCGGCGGAAGAATAAGTGGCAATGCCGCTCGCTTCGTTGCCCGCGCTGGCGGCGATAATTCCGGGACCTAACAGGGCGAGATAAGTGAAATATTTATTTTCGGAAACACTTCGACGAAAACGCGCGGGAAAGCGCGTCAGGTTTTTCACATATTTTTGCGGAGTAAACCTTTTTAAATTCATTATAACTACTGCCGTCGTCGTTCATTTCTTGCTCGTGAATCGTGAATCGTGAATCGTAAATCGTATTTTTTATCTATTTACGATTCACGATTCAGAAAATTGAATACTACGCGAATTAGCTTAAACATTAAACCACGAAAAGAGATAACTTCGCAAAACGGCGTTTGTTGCAATTTTAGACGCTCTCTCTTAGACTTAGAGTATTGATTTACACGCAATTTAACATTTCTGATAACAATTTCGAGGAAACAAAATAATCTATGACGCACAATCTTTTTAACACCAAACAAACATTCAAAACAGGAACGGGCGCGGACGGCGCATTTTATTCGCTGCCGCAATTGGAAAAAGAAGGCATCGCCAACATTTCCCGTTTGCCGATTTCAATTCGCATCGTGCTTGAATCGGTTTTGCGAAACTTTGACGACGGCAAAAAAATTAGCGAAGAAGATGTCAAGCATCTCGCCAATTGGAACGCGAACGCCGACCGCAACGAAGAAGTTCCGTT
The DNA here is from genome assembly GCA_038200505.1 of Pyrinomonadales bacterium. Taxonomy (GTDB): domain Bacteria; phylum Acidobacteriota; class Blastocatellia; order Pyrinomonadales; family Pyrinomonadaceae. The sequence continues at coordinate 3,125 of JBBPXX010000080.1, forward strand.
CACCGTCGCCCGCATTTTATTGCAGGATTTTACGGGCGTTCCGCTGCTCGTTGACCTTGCCGCGATGCGTTCCGCCGTTGATCGTTTGGGCAAAGATGTCGGCGTAATCGAACCGCTTGTTCCCGTAGATTTGGTGATTGACCATTCCGTGCAGGTAGATTTTGCAGGTTCTGAATTTGCATATCAAAAGAATATGGAAATGGAATTCAAACGCAACGAACAGCGTTACCGTTTCTTAAAATGGGGAACGCAGGCGTTTAACGGTTTCCGCGTCGTGCCGCCGGGAATCGGCATCGTGCATCAGGTTAATCTCGAATATCTGGCGAAAGGCGTGTTTGAAAAAGACGGCGTTTTTTATCCCGACACATTGGTCGGCACGGATTCGCATACGACGATGATAAACGGTTTGGGAATCGTCGGTTGGGGCGTTGGCGGCATCGAAGCCGAAGCCGGAATGCTCGGTCAGCCTGTTTACATTTTAACGCCGGACGTGATCGGTGTTCACTTGTCGGGCGAATTGCCGCAGGGCGCGACGGCGACGGATTTGGTTTTGCGCGTTACGGAAATTTTGCGCGAAGCAAAAGTCGTCGGCAAATTTGTCGAATTTCACGGCGAAGGAGCGCAGAAACTTCACGCCACCGACAGAGCGACGATTGCGAATATGGCTCCCGAATACGGTGCGACGATGGGATTTTTTCCGGTGGACGAAAAAACGCTCGATTATTTCAAAGCGACCGGCAGAAGCGCGGAAGATGTCGAAACCATCCGCAATTATTACACGGCGCAGGGAATGTTCGGCATTCCGAAAAAAGGCGAAGTTGATTATACAAACGTCATCGAATTAGATTTGGCAACGATTACGCCCGCCGTCGCCGGACCGAAACGTCCGCAGGACAGAATCGAACTTTTCGGCTTGAAAGATAAGTTTGCAGAATTATTCACCGCGCCGGTCAGCGAAGGCGGTTACGGTAAAGCTGCCGAAGATTTGGAAAAAGAATTTATGGTAACGATGGGCGCAAATATCACCGGAGTTGCGGCAGGCGGCGGCGCACAATCGCCCGCCAGCGTTCCCGTTCCGATTGACAATAATGTCAGTCAGAAAAATACGAACACATGGACGGAAACCGAAATGATGAACAATCGCCCGACACCCGACCGCGTGGAAGACCCTTCGGAAAATGTCGAGCAACACACGACATCAATCGGACACGGCGACGTTTTGATTGCGGCGATTACTTCCTGCACGAACACTTCAAATCCGGCAGTAATGCTTGCCGCCGGAATCTTAGCGAAAAAAGCCGTCGAAAAAGGTTTGCAAGTTCCCGATTATGTCAAAACTTCGCTCGCGCCCGGCTCAAGAGTCGTAACCGAATATCTGGAGAAAACGAATTTACAGCCATTTTTGGACAAACTCGGTTTTGAACTCGTCGGTTACGGATGCACAACTTGCATCGGAAATTCCGGTCCGCTTGACCACGCACTCGAAGAATCGGTTGTCGAAAACGATTTGATCATCGCATCGGTTTTGTCGGGAAACCGCAATTTTGAAGCGCGTGTTCATCAAAACGTCAAAGCAAATTTTCTGATGTCGCCGCCGCTCGTCGTCGCATATGCGCTGGCTGGAAGCGTAACCAAAAATTTGGTGGAAGAGCCGCTCGGACAGGACACAGACGGCAACGACGTTTATTTGAAAGACATTTGGGCTTCGCTAGATGAAGTCAAGGAACATCTGCAAGCGGCTTTCAACCCTGAAACTTACAAAAAACTTTACGGCGATTTTGCCGAAAAAAATCCGCTGTGGAATGATATTCCGACCGTTACGGGAAAAGTTTATGAATGGGACGAAGATTCGACTTATATTCAAGACCCGCCGTATTTTGAAGGTTTTTCAATGGAAACGGGCGAATTTTCCGACATTCACGGCGCACGTCCACTAGCAATTTTTGGCGGTTCGGTTACAACCGACCATATTTCGCCCGCCGGAGCGATCAAACCGAGTTCGCCCGCCGGACTTTACTTGCAGGAAAACGGCGTTGAACCGATGAACTTCAATTCCTACGGTTCGCGGCGCGGCAACGACCGCGTGATGCTGCGCGGCACATTTGCCAATGTCCGCATCAAAAATCTAATGGTTTCACCGAAAGAAGGCGGCTTTACGACTTTTCAACCCGACGGTGAAGCGATGACGATTTACGACGCGGCGATGAAATATAAAGAGCAAAATACGCCGCTGATGATTTTCGCCGGGCAGGAATACGGCACGGGCAGCTCGCGCGATTGGGCGGCGAAAGGCACGCTTTTGATGGGCGTGGAAGCTGTTATTGCCGAATCTTACGAACGCATTCACCGCTCGAATTTGATTGGAATGGGAGTTTTGCCATTGCAGTTCAAAGAAGGTGAATCGGTGCAAACTTACAATCTTGACGGCACGGAAACCTTCGATCTGACCGGACTCGAAAATGCCGAAGTCAAACCGCGTCAAAATGTTACGCTGAAAATTCACCGCGCCGACGGCAGCGAAGATGAAGCGACGCTGACTTTGCGAATTGATACGCCGATTGAAGTCGAATATTACCGTCACGGCGGAATTTTACCGTATGTTTTGCGTGAATTACTGAACGAAAAAGTTTAAAGGTGAAAAAGTGGAAATGGGAAAAAGTTTTCGGTCTTACTTTTAAACTTTTTCCCATTTCCACTTTCAGTCTTCTTTAAAAAATAAATTATGCAAAATCTAGCCGTCAAAAATGAATATACGCTCGAAGAATACGCCGAACTTGAGAAAAATTCGGAGGAAAGACTTGAATACTTTGAAGGAAACGTCTGGAGTATGGCGGGCGCAAGCCCAACGCACGAAGATATTGTCAGTAATACGATTACCGAATTAAAAACCAAATTGCGTGGGCGCGGATGCAAAGTCTATGGATCGAATTTGCGCGTCAAAGTTCCAATTTATCCACCTTATCGTTATCCTGACATAACAACTGTTTGCGAAGAAAGAATATTTGAAAACTTCTTCGGGTTGGAAGTCTTGGTAAATCCTTCTTTACTCATTGAAGTTTTATCGCCTTCGACGGCGGACTTTGATTGGAGCGATAAATTTACTTATTACAAATCAATCGAAAGTTTCACGGAATATTTACTGATTGCCCAAAACCGTCCGCACGTTATTCTTTATACCAAACAAAGCGCGGACGCTTGGCTGCAACGCGAATATAACGACTTAAACGACAAAATTTATCTTTCATCAGTGGACTGCGAAATAGCGGTGGCGGAAATTTATTTAGAGGTTGAATTTCCTAAAGTAGAACGTTCGCGTTTCCCGTTTGAGCGTCCTGATAAGTCAGAATCGTCTGCGTAAGGGGGAGGCTTCTTGACGCTGATAACTTGCGAATGTTAGTTTTTTCTTTATAACTTTTAAAATATCTATGGAAAACTTGAAAAAAACGCCGCTCAATGAAGTTCATCGGAATTTGGGCGGAAAAATGGTTGACTTCGGCGGTTGGGATATGCCCGTGCAATATTCGGGCGTGATTGCCGAACATCTCGCCACGCGCGAGCGTTCGGGACTTTTTGACGTTTCGCACATGGGTGAGTTTTTTGTCGAAGGCGAAGATGCGATTGAGTTTGTTAATCGCATTACGACCAACGACGTAACAAAACTCGTTGACGGACAGGCGCATTATTCGGCGTTGACACGCGAAAACGGCACGGTTGTTGACGATTTGCTCGTTTATCGGTTTTTTCACGACAAACTTCTGCTCGTCGTTAATGCCGGAACGACGGAAAAAGATTGGGAATGGATAAATTCGCAGTTAAAAGACGAAAGATTAACTTTGACCGACGCGAGCGCGGATTATTGTCAAATCGCCGTTCAAGGTCCCGACGCGCTGGAAATTTTGCAAAAATTAACCGACGTAAAACTTGATGACATTAAATATTATCATTTTACAGTCGGCGAAGTTGACGGCATTCATTCGGTTATTATCTCACGCACGGGTTACACGGGCGAAGACGGTTTTGAGATTTACGCCAACGCCGAATATGCTGAACAGCTTTGGAATAAATTATTGGAAACCGGAAATTACGGTTTTGATAACGGCATTTTGCCGTGCGGTTTGGCGGCGCGAAATACTTTACGGCTTGAATCGGGAATGTCGCTTTACGGACACGAAATTTCGGACGAAATCAATCCGCTTGAAGCAAATTTGGGCTGGATTTGTAAATTGAATACGGATTTTCTAGGCAAAGACGCGCTCGTCAAAATAAAAGAAGACGGATTAAAACGCAAGCTCGTCGGTTTTGAAATGACCGACAAAGGCATCGCCCGCGACGATTTTGACATTTATGTTGACGATAAAAAAGTCGGCTATGTTACATCAGGTTCGCCCGCGCCGTATTTGAAAAAAAATATCGGTCTGGCTTTCGTTCCTACTGAACTTGCAAATGTCGGTCAAGAAATTAAAATTGATGTCAGGGGAAAACATCTGGCGGCAAAAATTGTGAAAATGCCGTTTTATAAACGAGAAAAATAAATGGTTTTATCACCGAATTGTGCAAAATGCCGAAGCAGAATGGTCGAAGGTTTTATCGCCGATTACACGCACGGCGCAATCCGTTCGAGCGATTGGGTGGAAGGCGAACCCGTTAAATCATTTTGGATGGGAACAAAAGTTTCAGATAAAAAACAATATAAAGTTAAAACATACCGCTGCGAAAACTGCGGCTATTTAGAGTCATACGCAGCCGAAGAAAAATAGTAAAAACACCAAAAAATATGGCAAATAATATTCCAGAGAATTTACATTACAGCAAGGATCACGAATGGGTTGAAGTCAAGGACGGCATGGCGACCATTGGCATTACCGATTACGCGCAGCATTCGCTCGGCGATGTCGTCTATGTCGAACTGCCGTCGGTCGGCGATAAATTTGAAGCGCACGAAGCGTTCGGCTCGGTCGAATCGGTCAAAGCCGTTTCGGAAGTTTTTATACCGATTGCCGGCGAAATCGTCGAAGCCAATGACGCATTAAACGATACGCCCGAAGCCGTTAATAACGACGTTTACGGCGATGCGTGGATGATAAAAGTCAAAATGGACAATCCGCTCGAAGCCGACGCGATGCTGTCCGCCGAGGAGTACGAAGAATACCTTTCTGAAAATGAATAAGTCCGGGAAGTCCGGGAAGTTTGGAAAGTCCGGGAAGTCAACCGATTTTCTTCCTAGACTCTCTAAACTTCCCGGACTTCCCAGGCTCTCCAGACTAAACAAATGAGATATATACCAAATTCGCCCGAAGAGCGTGAAGAAATGCTCGAAATTGTCGGGCTTACGTCGGCGGATGAACTTTTTCGTTCGATTCCGTCGGATGTTTTATTAAATCGCAAATTAAAAATCACCGAACCGCTTGCCGAACCGGAAGTTATCGGCGCGATGGAAAAATTGGCGGCGCAAAATACGGCGGCGTTTAAGCCTTCATTTCTAGGCGCAGGCGTTTATTCACATTATTCGCCGACGATTGTTGACCACTTAATTCAGCGTTCGGAATTTTTTACGTCTTATACGCCGTATCAGCCGGAAATTTCGCAAGGAACTTTGCAATATATTTTCGAGTTTCAGACATTGGTTTGCCAATTGACCGGAATGGACGTGGCAAACGCTTCGATGTATGACGGTTCGACGGCGATGGCGGAAGCATTTTTGATGGCGCAAAGAATTACGCGCAAAGATAAAGTCGTCATCGCGCAAACCGTTCACCCGGAATACTTGCAGGTTGCGAAAACTTATACGCAGCACGGCGATTTGACTGTTGAAACCGTTCATTTCGACAAGGAAACCGGACGGGTTTTAGATGACGAATTGAACAAACTCGACGATAAAACCGCCGCGTTTGTCGTCCAATCGCCAAACTTTTTCGGCTGTGTCGAAGATTTGCAAAAATTAGCTGACAAAGCGCACGAAGTCGGCGCACTTTTTATCGTCGTCGTGACGGAAGCAATTTCGTTCGGTTTACTAAAATCTCCGGGCGCGTGCGGCGCGGATATTGTCGTCGCCGAAGGTCAGAGTTTCGGAATCCCGATGTCATTTGGAGGTCCGCATCTCGGGCTTTTCGCGTGTTCGGAAAAATACGTTCGCCAAATGCCGGGAAGACTCGCCGGAGTCGCTTACGACAAAAACGGCAAGCGCGGTTTCGTATTGACTTTGGCAACCCGCGAACAACATATTCGCCGCGACAAAGCGACCTCGAATATCTGCACGAATCAAGGTTTAATCGCGCTCGCCGCCACGATTTATATGGAAGCGATGGGCAAAAAAGGTTTGCAGGAAGTCGCAATGCAAAACGCGCAAAAAGCCGCCTATGCGAAAAAACAAATCTCCGGACTTTCCGGTTTTGAAATTCCCTTTTCGTCGCCGACTTTTAACGAATTCGTCGTCCGTGCGCCGAAAAACGCGAATGAGATTTTGGAAAAGCTCCGCGTCGAGAAAAATATCATCGGCGGTCTGCCGCTGTCGTGGCATTACAACGATTTTCAAAACGATTTTCTCGTTTGCGTGACGGAAACGAACTCGAAAGAGCAGATTGATAACTTGGTTGAAGGTTTAAAATCTATTTCATAATGAATTCACTAAACGGCAAAGAGAAATTTGTTCATCAAGTTATCAATGAAGATTGCCGAAAAGGTTTGACTTCATTGATAACTGATGTTGACTTAACATTTCTCGACCCACCGTTTAATCAACAAAAAGATTATTCCTCTTGTAATGATAATTTACCTGAGAGCGAATATTGGGAAATGATGCGCGATATTTGTTCGCAAATCTTTCAATTATCGTCCGACGGCGCAGCGATTTATTTTATGCAGCGTGAAAAGAATTCGGAAAATGTGTTGCGGATTCTGCGCGAAACGGGTTGGACGTTTCAGAATTTGATAATTTGGAAAAAAATGACTTCCGCCGTTCCCGGGCAGAATCGTTTCGGCAAAGCATTTCAAACGATTGCATTTGCGACTAAAGGAAAACGTCCGCGAGTTTTTAATCGTCTGCGAATTGATCCGCCGCTTTTGAAACATCATAAATATGAACGTGAAAACGGCATTTTTGTCACTGACATTTGGGAAGATATTCGGGAATTGACGAGCGGTTATTTTGCCGGTGATGAAGCGATTCGCAATGCAAACGGCGAGCGGTTGCATAAACAACAATCGCCAATCGCATTGCTTTTGCGAATCATTTTAAGTTCGAGCAATGCCGGAGATTACATTCTCGACCCGTTTGCCGGAACCGGAACAACTTCTGTCGTCGCCAAACAGTTGGATCGGAATTCGGTGAACATCGAAATTGATTTGCTAAATGTCGAATGTATCGAAAAAAGATTGTTCGAGATGCGCGAAAGCGACAAAATTGACAAGTTTTACAAAGATTATACTTGCACCGAAAATCTGCAAGAAATTTGGAACGCCGATTACATCGAAAAATTGTCAAACGGAAATAGAAAAGTGGCTTTATCCAATCTATGAGTTCTTCGATTTATCATTTTTTCAAAACTCTTGTTGAGCAAAAGAACTCGTTAAAATCAATAGTGAAACTCGATGATTTTCCGTTTGATGAAAAATTGCTTTCGTGTAAGCGCGTCGGGCAATTCCCGGATTTGGCGATAAAAATATGCAAGAACAATGAACTTTTTACGGGCGGCGAATTGGTAGAATTAAAGGACAGCAAAAGTTACACGGTTTCATCATTTAATTCGACAATTCCGACAGGAAAGAAACAGGTTGAAAAGATTTTCAAAAGTAAAAACAGCGAAGTTTTGCGCCAAATGGAAGAGGCAGGCGATGACATTTACGCTTTACCTGAACGAGATGTTTTTTATTTGATTCGCGGAAAGAGAAAAGAAAACCGCAAAATAACTCTTGTTCACGGTAGTTTTTTTGAAACAGTCAAAGTCAGCGAGTTGATTTCCAAATCTTTTAATCAGGTTTTAAAAGAGATATTGGAAGGTAGTGAAACAAAGTTAGACGAAAAAACAAAAAATCTGTTGGAAACTTTGTTTTCGGAACAGACAAGTTTCAGCAGAGTCAGAAATGTTGAAAATGCTTCAGTTAAATTACGATTTAGAATTATGACGGAAGTTAAAGCCGGGGGAAATATTTTGAATTCAAAGAAATATCCTGAAATTTCCGACGACACTTTGAATTTCATACTTCCGTCGCATAATGAAGATGAAGACCGATTGAATATTGATAAAATGAATGTAGTTTTTGACAGTTTGGATTCGTTTGAAATTTTCCAAATTAAGCATCATTTCAATGGGAATTTTTTAGTTTTTCAAACAAATTTATGAGCATTAAAAAAGTTACACAGCATCCGAGTCAAAATGAAGAGTTGATTTTTGACCGTTCACAGACCGGCAGAGTCGGTTACAGTTTGCCGAAACTCGACGTTGAGGAAACGAATATTGACGAAATTATTCCAGAAGAATTACGCCGTCAGGACGATCTCGAAGGTGTGCCGGAAGTTTCCGAAGTTGATGTGATTCGTCATTTCACGCGCATCTCGACATGGAATTATTCGATTGATCTCGGAATGTATCCATTGGGAAGCTGCACGATGAAATATAATTCGCGGTTGAACGAAAAAGTTGCTAGAATCGTCGGATTTGCTAATCTTCATCCGCTTGCGCCGGAACAGGAAGCGCAGGGCGCACTTGAATTAATTTATAATTTGCAGGAAGATTTGGCGGAAATTACCGGACTTCCGGGCGTTTCTCTGCAACCCGCTGCCGGAGCGCAGGGCGAGATGACGGGCGTGATGTTGATTCGCGCATTTTTGGACAAACGCGACGGCGAAGCGGCAAAAGATCGACGCGTGATGCTGATTCCTGATTCGGCGCACGGCACGAATCCCGCTTCCGCCGCGCTTGCCGGATTTAAAGTCAAAACCATTAAATCAACTGATGAAGGTTTGACCGATATGGAGCATCTGAAATCGCTCTGTGCGGAAGGCGGAATTGCCGGATTGATGCTGACGAATCCGAACACGGTCGGAATTTTTGAGAAAGATATTGTCGAAATTTGCGACGTAATTCACGACGCGGGCGGATTGGTTTATATGGACGGCGCAAATATGAACGCGCTCGTCGGCGTAGCGCGACCCGGAGATTTCGGCGTTGACGTAATTCACCTGAATTTGCATAAAACCTTTTCAACACCGCACGGCGGCGGCGGTCCGGGATGCGGACCTTGCTGCTGCACGGCGGAACTCGAACCGTTTTTGCCGACTCCGCGCATTGTCAAAGACGGCGAAAAATACAAGTTAGACTACAATCGCCCCGAATCAATCGGGCGCGTCAAAGCATTTTACGGCAACTTCGGAATGATGATTCGTGCGCTGAGTTATATTTACACGCACGGCGACACGGGTTTGAAGGAAGCGACCGAAGCGGCGGTTTTAAATGCGCGTTATTTATCGCATCTGTTAAAAGAAGATTTCGACAAACCGTTTGCGTCCGACCCGATGCACGAAGTTATTTTTTCGCACAAAAAGCAATCGCGCAAAGGTGTTCACACGCTCGATATGGCGAAACGTCTGATTGATTACGGTTTTCATCCGATGACGATTTATTTCCCTTTAATTGTCGAAGGCGCGATGTTAATAGAACCGACCGAATCAGTCGGCAGACAAGATTTGGACGCATTTGTCGAAGCGATGAAGGACATCAATGAAGAAGCGCAAACAAACCCGCAACTCGTCATTGACGCGCCGCATTCAACCAGAATCGGACGACTTGATGAAGCGGCGGCGGCGAGAAAACCCGTTTTACGTTGGAAACCGGATATGGAAACTTTGTCGAAAACGGCTTGATGTTGTTGGAAAATAAATTACAATAAAGGCTGCAAGATTGCTCTTGCGGCTTTTTTTACATTTTTAATAGATTTTTCAATTCCGGTTAAAAACAGACGAATGGTTACAGCCTCAAAGATTACTGTCAAATGAATTTTGGAGAAAATAAAATGGTCAAAATAATATTTTGTATAATTTTGGAGGTGTTTTTTGCAACGGCTGTTAACGGACAAATCTCTTCGGAAAAATTTCAGCAAACGGCGGAGAACTTTGTTTCAGGTTATAACACAAAGGATTACGCGCAAATCGAGCGGCAGTTTAACGCGGAGATGAAAGCGGCTATCACGACCGATAAACTCAAAAAGTTTTTAGATGATTTGCAGGCGGGTTCGGGAAAAATCACGAAACTCGGCGTGCCGACTTTCGCCGCACCGTCCGTTGCCAATTTTCCTGCCGATTTTGAGCGCGGAAAATGGATTCTCTCCTTTGCTCTGGACGCGGAAGGAAAGATTGCCGGTTTTCAAGTTAAACCGCCGCAAGCTGTCAAGCCGAAAAACACTTCGCGCAATCAAACCAAATTGATTCTGCCGTTTAAAGGCAAATGGTTCGTTGTTTGGGGCGGCGATACGCCGGAGCGAAATCAGCATCAAAACGCACCGAATCAGCGATTTGCTTTTGACATTTTAAAGACGGACACAGGCGGCAAAACGCATAAAGGCGACGGCTCGAAAAATGAAGATTATTACGCTTTCGGGCAGGAAATAATTGCGCCCGCCGACGGTGTTATAACATACACGGTGGACGGTATTCAAGACAATAACCCCGGAGAAATGAATCGAATGTATGTTCCCGGAAATCTGGTAATTATCAAACACGCCGACGGTGAATACTCGCTTTTCGCGCATTTCAAACAAAATTCGATTCGCGTCAAAGTCGGCGACAAGGTAACAAGGGGTCAAACAATCGGACTATGCGGAAATTCGGGAAATTCTTCCGAAGCGCATTTGCATTTTCAAGTTCAAAATACCGAATTTTTTGAAGATGAAGCGACTATGAAAGTCTTTTTTGAAAAAATCACGGTTGAAAACGATCAAGGAGAATCCGAAATAAAAACAGATTATTCGTCCGTCAAAGGCGACATTATCAGTCAAAACTAAAGTTATGAGAACTCCTTGGTATAAAGCGAAACCGCCCGAAGAAAGATCTCCGTTTTGGTGGTTTCGATGGGTTCCGACTATTGTTGTTTCCGCACTGATTATCTATTTTATTTATGTTGTGGGCAGTGTGACCATTGTTCCCGTTTTAGCTTCGTTTGCGCTGGCTTATCTTCTCAATCCGATAGTTTATCAAGCCGAAAAGCGCGGACTTTCGAGGGCGGTTTCGGCAATCGTCGCCATCTTGCTGGTAACACTTGTAATCACGGCTTTTCTGGCGTATGTCGTGCCGGATTTGTGGGCGGAAAGCGCAAAGGCGGGCGCGAACATTGCGGAAAATTTTACGCCCGAAAACGCCGCGCGGCAAAGAGGATTTCTCAGGCGGTATTCGCCTGCGCTTGAAAAAGTGGCGGGTGATAAAATTGAGAAACTTTTGAGCGATCCGCTCACTTTTTACAACGAAAACATCTCAACCTCGACGACGGTTGATGAAAAAGGCAACGTCAAAGCCAGCGGCGGCGGCGGTTCGGCGATCCTCGCGGTTCTCAGTTCGTCATTTGATATGATGCTCGTGCCATTTTTTGTTTTTTACATTTTGATTGATTTTCAAAAATGGCGCGATTCGCTGGAGAGTTTGATTCCGCCGCGTTTTCGCAAACCGTTCAGCAATTTGTTTGACGAATCGGGGCGAATTTTAGAATCGTATGTGCGCGGGCAGATTTTGATCGGAATGATAATGGCGGTTTGTTACGCCGTCGGGTTTTATTTTCTCGACGTTCCGGCGTGGGCGGGCATCGCGCTGATCGCCGGATTATTAAACGCCGTGCCGTATGTCGGGACAATCAGCGGTGTCGTTCTCGCCTGCGGTTTTAGTTTTGCCGATGGCGGCAGTTGGGGACATATCGCTGCCATTCTCGGTGTATTTGTCGCCGTGCAGAGTTTGGAAGGTTACGTTCTGACACCGAAAATTTTGGGCGGAAGATTGAACCTGCATCCGATGGCGGTTTTTCTCGGTCTTCTGGTCGGCGGTAAATTATTCGGTTTGCTCGGCATAATTTTAGCGATTCCGACCATCGCTATTCTCAAAGTATTTTTCAAATTTTTGCGGGAACTTTATCAAGATTCATATTTTTATCACGCCGGCGATACGCATCCGCTTGACACGCCGAGCGAAAACATTGAAGAACGAATCGCCGATGCCGCCGAAACCGTGCTTGCCGAACAAGAGAAAAAAGGCGAAGAAGATGAAACAAAACAAACGCCGGGACTTGTGGACGAAAGACCGGCAATTATAGGAAAGCCCGTTTGAAAATTAGATAAAAAGCACGAAAAAAAGGTAAATATTGGATAAAATGCTTTGAGAAGTTAAGATAGAATGAATATGAAGTCGAAAATTTTTCTCGTCTATTTAATTATTTTCTGTTTCATTTTATTCACATCAAAAACAGTTGCGGCGCAGAATAATTTGCAGAAAGTAATTAAAAATTACATTGAAAAAGTCCGTGAAGACGCTTCCGAATATCAGGAAGCGCGAAAAATTGTCTATGGCGATGTTGACGGCGACGGCGTGAAGGATGCGGTTGTGCAATATACGCTCGAAGGTTTCGGCGGCGGAAAATTCTTTCGCTCGTTCAAACTGCAAAAAGTCATCGGTAAAAAACCATCGGCACAACCGAAACTTGTCCGGCAGACGAGCCGCAAGGATTGTGCAAAAACCCGCAAAAGAAACAGGTAAAATATGCTCTGCTGAACGGTAAATTAAAAGAGAAATAAATTTGTCATTTTTTAATTTTGTTTCCAAAACTTCCCTGTCAAATGAAAATTTCAATTGAAATCAACAATCAAATCTACACAATTGACGGGGAAAATCCGCTCGATATTTCAATTCCGCTAAATTTTAACGGCGCACAGCCGAACGCTTACGGCGTGGAAAAGGCGCAATCAAAACCGTGCGAAGCGGGCGAAATCGTCGGCGACACGCGGCAAAACGGAAGCTGCAACTTCGAGCAGATTACGTTCATTCCGCACTGCAACGGAACGCACACCGAATGTGTCGGACACATTACGAACGAGAGAATTTCAATTCACGATTGTTTGAAAGATGTTTTTATTCCGGCAGCTTTAATTTCCGTCGAACCTGAAAATGCTAATGAAACAAACGAAAATTACGCGATTGAATTAAATGAAAATGACAAATTGATTACCCGCAAAGCAATCGAAAATGCACTGCAAATTCAAAATTCAAAATTCAAAATTCAAAATACGGAAGGTTTGATTGTCCGATCTCTACCAAACGACGAAAATAAATTAAAGCGCGAATATCTTGAAATTATTCCGCCGTTTTTTTCCACCGAAGCGATGAAATTTATTCGTGAAATTGGCATAAAACATCTGCTCGTTGATATGCCTTCGATTGACCGGATTTTTGATGAAGGAAAACTCTCAAATCACAGAATTTTTTGGAATGTCGAACAAGGCAAATTTGAATTAAACGAAAAAAGTTTGAGAAACAACACGATTACGGAAATGATTTTCGTGCCGAACTCGATTGCAGATGGCTTTTATTTACTGAATCTGCAAATCGCCGCTTTTGCTTCCGACGCTTCGCCCGCGCGTCCGGTTCTTTTTAGAGTTTTTGAATAATAACAACTTTCAGATTGGCGAAAAATTATTTATATGGATTAAGAGTTAAAAAAGCTCTTGAAAAACGGGCAATCTCTTTGCGTTCTTTGCATAATTCTTGGCGAAATTTTACGATACAATTATTGCTATACAAAGAACATAAACTTTCGCAAAGTTTGCAGATGTCTACTCTTGATTTGCATTATAATTGTTATCTTAAACGGACTTGATAATATACGTAACCTGCACTATTATCAATGCTAAACAAATTGGGAGCAACGGCATAAAAAGTTGTTTTCAATGACAAAATAAATCTAATGTCAGTGATAACACACAAAATAATGAGTATTATCAACAATCATTGGAGTTAATCACTAGTTAGCCGCTTCTTGAATTGTGGACGTTGAAGAATATAAATCCATTTGTAACCGACCCGATGCGTTCGAGCGTGGTGTGCTTGAGGCTTCAGAGCGAGAACTTCTTTCGAGGCATTTGCCGTCAGCTTTGCGCTTGCAAGAAATTCTCAGAAGCGCAACTGTTTCAAAGCCGCTTCTTCATAATGGCGGCAAACATACGGACTATTTTCTTGTTACATTGAACGTATCGGAAGCAGAGCAGATTGCTGGTTATCTTTTAGATGCCGAAGCTGGTGCTGTGGGACGCGACGGAGAAACTACGCCGCAAGCAAGTCATTTTGGTTCGCTAGTTGACGCTTGGACACGGTATATTGATTTCTGCGAAGGAACGACGGACTAATGCAAAACAGGAATTTCTTGAAGAATAGTTGCACGTTTGCACGACAAAAACGCTCCGCGCAGAACTTAAACTTGTGCAAAGATAAACAGCGTGGTAAAAACAAACACGCGGCTAACAAATCATTGGACGTGAGGGCGAAACAGCTTTTCTTTAAAATCTTGTTTTGTTAAACTTGGAGTTGCGCGTGGCTGGTTTCGCCCCACGTCAACTCAACCGTTAATTTTTTCTGGTCTTGTCGCTGGCGGAAGAAATTGAAAATTTGTTTGAAAAACACGGTTTCAGAAAATTTCAAGAAAATGTATTAGCTTAATCTCAGCATTTCTAATAACTTTCCGCTACGATATTCGATTTCACGCCGCTCGCTTCCTGCGCGATTTTTACGCCGACGCTTGCGCCGATTCTGGTTGCTCCGGCTTCAAACATTTTTCGCGCGTCGTCAATTCCCTTCACGCCGCCTGACGCTTTTACGCCCAAGTTTCGTCCGACGGTTCGGCGCATTAACGCAACGTCGTCCGCCGTTGCGCCGCCTTTGGCGAATCCGGTTGAGGTTTTGACAAAATCCGCGCCTGCGTTTTTTGAGGCAAGACACGCGCGAATTTTTTCTTCATCGGTCAAAAGCGCGGTTTCGATAATTACTTTTAATAAAACATTATTTTCGTGCGCGGCGACGGCGACGGCGCGAATGTCGTCTTCAACCGTGCAGTCGTCGCCCGATTTTAACGCGCCGAGGTTGATGACCATATCAACTTCTCTTGCGCCGTTGAAAATCGCGCGTCTGGCTTCGTAAGCCTTGACATCGGAAAGAGTTGCGCCGAGCGGAAAACCAATCACCGTGCAAACCGGAACATTCGAGCCGCGCAAAAATTCCGCTGCTTTTTTTACCCAAAAAGGATTAACGCAAACGGACGCAAAACCGAACTGAACCGCTTCGTTGCAGAGTTTTTTGATGTCGGATTCCGATGCTTCCGGTTTTAGCAAAGTGTGGTCAATCAGCGAAGCCCAATCGTGCGCCGTCGCTGTTTCGCCCAACACGATTCCAATGCGCGACGCGCCCGCGTCAACGATTCGTTCGACATCGGCGCGGCAAAACGACGGACAATAATCATTGCCGCCGTCGAGTTTCGACAACACCAAATCCGTGATTTGCTCAACTAATTTTTCGTAATTTCCGTTCGATAAGTTCATCTTCTAAACCAATTTCCAATCCTTCAAAACTTCCATCAAATTCGGCAATGCTTCCTGCCAAAGCCAGTCGGTATTTATCCAAAGTCCTTCAATTATGTGGCTTTCAAATTTATTATCGGCTGAAATCGGGAGCATCTTATATTTTCCGCTTTCGTCAAAACCGTAAAAATTTGCCGTTCGCGTGTTCGGATCAATTATCCAGTATTCCTTAACGCCCGCCATTTCATATTCTTGAAATTTGTCCTGCGTGTCGCGGGCGAGGCTTTCAGGCGACACGATTTCAACGATCAAATCCGCCGTTCCGTCAACATATTGTTTTTCGAGACGATGCAGATTTTCGTTGGAAACAAACATAATATCAGGCTGTCTGCCCGACGGTCGAAAATCGAATTTTATTTGAAACGGCGCGGAAATAACTTTGCCGTAACTTTTCGCTTCGACAAAAAACCGCAAAATTGCTGTCAAAAAATCCGACATATCCTGATGTCTTAAACTCGGATTACTCATTTTTATTACCTCGCCGTCCACCCATTCAAACCAGCCTTCTTCGCCGTTCCATTCGAGAAATTTTCGATATGAAATCGTATCGCGCGGAAGGCTTGGCGGCGTAAAAACGGTTGGTGTAATTTCAGCAGTCATATTTTCCATCAATTTTACCTCGCTTACTTTCCTGATTTTATCACCTTTTATACTGCATTTCGATTGCATCAATCTTTCCGACGCGCTTTCTGTGTCTGTCTTCGGTCAAATCGGTTTTCAAAAATGCTTCGACGATTTCCTTGATTTCGTTAAAATTATTTTGTCCGCTTCCCAATGTCAAAACATTTGCGCCGTTGTGTTCGCGTGAATTTTTCGCCAATTGTACCGAATAACACGCGGCGGCGCGGACATTCGGGACTTTATTTGCGGTCATTGCCGAACCGATTCCCGCGCCGTCAATGATGATTCCGACATCGGCGGATTTTTCCGAAACGGCTTTGGCGACGGCGTGCGCGAAATCGGGATAATCAACCGCGTCTTTTGAATTCGTGCCGAAGTCGTGGACGCGAAAACCTTTGCCGCCGAGAAAATCTTTCAATTGTTCCTTGTATTCAAAACCGCCGTGATCGCAGCCGACGGCGATTGATTGAATTTTATTTGAACCGCGCCGTTCGCTTTTTTTAACTAGAATGATGTTTTTTTCTTTGATTACATCATCGGCAAGCGGCGTAAATTTCGCATTTTCGGACACGCGCAGTTTCGCGCCCGTTTCTAAACCGCGCAAATCGTCTTCGGTAATCAAACTTTTCGCCGATTCGTCGCGGTCAAATTCCTTGTCTATTTTATCCTGAAGCGAATTGACAACTATGCGTTTCGGAAAACTTTCCTTCGGCATTTCCTCATCTTCTTCAAGCGGCACACTTTCTAAAACTTGTTTGACTAAGGCGCGGACTCTTTCGCGGGTTTCTTTTTCTTCTGACATAACTTTTAATGTGAAAAGGTGAAAAAGTGGGAAAAGTGAAAATATAAAGAAATATCATTCATATATTCAAGTTCACCTTTTTCACCTTTTCACTTTTCCACTTTTTCACTTTTAACCTTTTGACCTTTTCTCTTATCTCACATAGTATTTTCAAAAACCAGTTCAATCAAATCACGGAGATAATTAAATGGAAACACAACCGGCGAAAAACTTTACCGAATTTTCAAATGACAATCTTGAAATAATGTATTCAGCCGAACAAATTAAAGCGCGTGTCGCCGAACTCGGCGAGCAAATCACTACCGAATATGCGGAAAAAGATTTAGTTTTAATCGGCGTTTTGAAAGGCTCGTGCGTTTTTATGGCGGATTTGATGCGCGAGATTGATCTAAATCTTTCGATTGATTTTATGGCGGTTTCCAGCTATAAAGACGGCACGGTTTCGACGGGCGACGTGGAAATTTTGAAGGATTTAACCAATCCGATTCGCGGTAAAGATGTCATCGTGTGCGAAGATATTGTTGACACCGGCTTGACTTTATTTCGCTTGACGGAAATTTTAAGTTCGCGCGGCGCAAACTCGATCAAAATCGCCACACTTTTGGACAAACCCGAACCGCGCATCAAAAAAGAGCTGAAAATTGATTTCTGCGGCTTTCAGATTCCGAACAAATTTGTCGTCGGTTACGGTTTGGACGCGGCGGGACGTTATCGAAATTTGCCGTTTATCGCGGTTGTCAAAAATCCCGAACTCATCTGATTAAGAAATTTACAGGAATAATAGGATGAACAGGGATATAAAAATAAAAAATTATCTTGTTTATCCTGTTATCCCTGTAAATTTTGCTTTTCCGGCGACAAAATTGCTTATAATAATTTTGTCGTATGAAATCGCTTAAACTTCATATCAAAACTGCGCTTTTGGCTTCGGCAGTCGCGCTTGTCGTGCTGATTGTCGCATTATTGCTGATTAGTGTGCGCGTTGCCAACCAATTTCGTGATGAACAAAAACAGCTTGCCCAACTCGAAGCCGGAAATCTGGCGCAGCATCTTTCCCTTTTTCCCGCAAACATTGATCAGGAAGATTTGGAACGGTTGACAAATCTCGTCAGCGGATCGCGTCCGAATCTTGTAACGGTGCGCGTTTGGAAATTTGACGGTGCGGATTTTGTAATCGAAGCCGCTTCGGACGACAGCTTTCCGCTCGGCGAAATTCCCGACGAAACAAAAAATGCCCTGCGAAAAGGTTCGGCTTCGGAAGTAACCAATCCGCCGCAAGTTAAAACCGACGAATCGCTTTTTCGTGTTTTCGCGCCCGTTGTTATCAAAAAGCGTGTTGACGGCGCAGTTGAAGTTGTCGAAAAACTCGATACGGTTTCAAACGTCGCACTGCGTTACGCATTGAGATTGTCTTGGATTGCACTTGCTACGATTTTACTAATGACGGCGGCGTTTTATCTGCTTTTCCAAAGTTTGGTTTATCGTCCGCTCGAAAAATTGCTGGCGGCGATGGACAGTGCCAAAATGGGAAATTTGGGGGTTGAAGTCGTTGAAAAAGAAAAACTCGACGAATTCGGTTTGTTATCAAATGAATTTAATTCGATGATGTCGCAAATCCGCGAAATGACGGCGGAACGTGAAAAACGCAGCGAAATTTTGCAGGAAAAAGTGTGCGAAGCGACTTCGGAGCTTTCGGCGAAAAATGAACAGCTTGAAACCGCCAATCTCGAACTTTTTCGCGCCGCACGGCAGATGGGCGAAATGGAACGACTCGCCGCCGCCGGACAAACCGCCGCGCAGTTTGCCCACGAAGTCGGCACGCCGCTCAATTTAATCAGCGGTCACGTCCAGCTTTTGCAGACTTCTTTGCCCGAAAATTCCAAAGACGCAAATCGTTTGAAAACAATTTCAGCGCAAATCGAACGCATTGAAAACATCGTCCGCGAAATGCTCGACCGCGCCCGTTTCGGCATTTCGGAAAGTAAAATTTTGAATTTAAACGATGTTTTGAACAAGATTTTTGATGCGGTTGAACCGACTTTGCAGGAAGCAAATGTCAAACTCGTCAAAAAACTTGACGCGAATTTGCCGAATATTTCAGGCGATGCCGAAAAATTGCAGCAGGTTTTTTTAAATCTCGTCAAAAATGCTTTAGATGCGTTGTCCGGCGGCGGTAAATTGGAAGTTTCGACATCTCTTGAACGCAAAAAAGTTTTGGTCGAATTCGCCGATGACGGCGTTGGAATGAGCAAAGAAGTGCGCGAACATATTTTTCAGCCGCTTTTTACCACCAAAGAACGCGGACGCGGGACGGGTTTGGGATTGGTCGTCGTCAAACAAATTTTGCAAAACCACGATGCCGAAATTACAGTCGAAAGCGAATGCGGCAAAGGCACGAAGTTTAAGTTATATTTTCCGCATAAATAACTACATTTTTATTTGTTCGCGCAAAAGTTTTTCCAAAATGCGAATTTGCTGTTGCTGCATTTCGACGAGTTCCGTCCATTTGTCATCGCGCAGTTCGTCGAGCTTTTCGTGCAGAGTGCGAATTTCAAGTTCGGCTTTGAGATTTACTTCGTAGTCCTGCGCCGCATCGAGTCTGTCGCGCACCATCTGTCTATTTTGCGACATCATAATAATCGGAGCCTGAATCGCCGCGAGCATCGAAAGAAACAGATTCAGCAAAATATACGGATAAGGATCAAACGCTCGATTCATCAAAATCCACGAATTTATTATCACCCAAACCAACAAAGTTCCGCCGAAAATGCTGATAAACGTCCACGAACCGCCGAATGCGGCGACTTTATCGGCAATTTTTTCGCCGAACGTGCGCTTGTCGTCCAAATCACGATTGATATTGCGGCTGACGTTTGAACGATTTATTAAACTTTCGATAACTTTCCGTTCACGCGCCGTCAATTTCGCCCATTCGCGCCGCAAAAATGTCTGTGCCAGATGTTCCGCCTGTGCCGTCATAAAATTATTTCTCCATTTTTATTAAAATCTTTGAACAAATTTTGCAAAGTTTGTGCCATACTGCTTAACTTTGCAAAGCTACGTTTATCATTTGGTCAAAACCAAATATTTTCGATTCCGTCCAAATCAAATAACGCGGCATTTTCGGTTGAAAACAGCAAAACCGCCACACAAAAAATTACCGATAGAAATTGAATTTTCCGTCATTTGTTGACTTTAATTGTGGCATATCTATTGCCCTGGAAGACAATACCGAATAAATATTCGGCGTTTATTTTGTAATTTTATTTGAAATCAATAATGTCAAACATACAATTGCCCGTTTTTTATGAGCCGAAAGGCAAGCATTGGAAAAAGCCGACGGTTTTGAATCGAACACTTTGGCGGAAGATCAGGATTTGACTTTGCGCGGTCGCCAACTCGGTTATCGGCAAATTATGTATTTCGTAATGCTCAAATCCGTTTTGACGGCGTTGCGCGGCGTTATCGTCGGTTGGAACAAACTCGAACTCAAGGCACAACCGTCGAAGAAGTAGTATAAGATGATTGCTCCTAACAAAGTGAAAAGGAGAGATTATGTCGAATATTTTAATTGCTTCGGAATTGATGGCGATTGCGGGTGCCGGTTTAAGCACATATTATCTCAGGCGGGAAATGAAGAAAAACGGAAATATGCCGTCTTTCTTCACTACTGATAAAATCGAAAAATTGCTGCATCTGCAATCTCTATATGGTTATAATGAACATTCTCTTGTCAGCATTTCCGAAAAAAATCGAAGTTGGTTCGATTTTGAAACGCAAAGCGGTATCAGCTATACGGAACACGGAAAAATCCGGCTCGTCGCAGGCGAAACACTCGCTTCGGAAGAAAGTATTGAAAACGCTACGCGCAAATTTATCGAAACAGCGAAGCAAGACAAAAAACTCGTCGCATTTTTGCCGACAACCGAAAAGTTTGCTAAAACTTTTATCACGAACGATTTCAAAGCCGTAAAAATCGGCGCGTCGCCGTATTTTGATTTGCAGACTTGGAATCCGCGCGGCGATAAAGCGAAAAAAATGCGTGCCGGAACGAACCAAGCCAAACGCGCCGGAGTAATTATTGAAAAAGCCGATCCGCGCGGCAAAAAGTTTTTCGCCGAAGTTTCGCGGTTGTGCGAAAACTGGAGCGGAAACTGCCGCGCCGGTGTGCAGTTGGGTTGGCTGCTCGACCTCGCGCCGTTTCGTGATGCGGAGCGAAAAAAATTTTTCGCAGCTCGTGATTCGACCGGGAAAATGGTCGGTTTGCTCGTCGCCAGTCCGATTCCCGCCCGCGAAGGCTGGTATCTCGAAGACGTTTTGCGTTTCGCAGATGCACCGCGCGGAATGGCTGATTTGCTCGTTTATGAAACGCTGAAAATGTTGGCGAAAGACGGCGCGAAAATTGCCACGCTCGGCACTGTTCCGCTGGCAACCGATGGAAACGATTCGTTTGCAAATCAGACAAGTTTTTTCGAGAAAAAATTCATCAATCTTTCACGCCGACATCTTAATTCCTTTTACAATTTCGACGGCTTGCGGCGTTTCAAAGCCAAATTTGTGCCGAGTTGGTGGGAAAGTGAATATGTGTTGATTCCAAAAGGTTTCTGCGCGTCGTCGCGTGTCGCCAACGCCTTTATTCACGCAATTCTGCCGAAAGACTTTATAAAATCCGCCGTGCGCCGAGTCATATAAGATTTTTTGTTTAGTTTAATAATCGCACGGCTGTTTTTTCGATTTGTGTGGCGTTTTTGTCGGCAAAGACAAAATTGCCCCGCTAATTTTTTCTGCATTTATATCAAGTCTTTGATTTTACTGACTTTTTTGCTGGCATAAATGTTGCTGACATAAATAGTGCAGGCAATCAATTAAATGCCGTTGTAAAAAAAAGGAGCAAGAGATTATGAAGAAAAAATTGTTTTTGATGATGACGCTGGCGACATTTTTGTTCGGCGCGAATATTCTGAGCTATGGCAAAGAATATAATTCCTATCAAACGATGACAAAAACATCTAAAACCGACAAAACCGAAACCGCTAAAACAGGAACGGCGGAAAAACGCGCCGAAGCAAAAAAGGAAGCTAAAGAAAAAAAGAAAGAAGCAAAATCAACCGCTAAAAACAAAGCGAAAAGTAAGAAACATAAAAAGTTTTTTGGAATTTTTTAATTTCAGAGTTTAGAATTATTTGAAAGGCGGTGTTTTTTATAAAACGCCGTCTTTTTTATTTAAAGACATTTTTAAGTTATGATTTTTAAGTTTATGAAAAAAATTCTGGTGGTTGACGATGATAAAGATTCGTGCGAACTTTTGGGCGAAATTCTGACGACGCAGGATTGGATTGTCGAAGCGGCAAACACGCCTGAAAAGGCTTTGATTTTATCAAATCAGCATAATTTCGATCTGGTTATCAGCGACATCAATCTCGAAGCAAATCTGTCGGGCGTTGATTTGCTGAAAAAACTGCGCGAAAAATCTCCCGTGATTTTGGTAACGGGTTTCGGCTCGCTGGAAACCGCCGTCGAAGCCAACCGCGAAGGTGCGTGGGATTTTATTTCCAAACCGTTTAAGGTTGACGAAATTTTGGCAGCAGCGAAACGTGCGCTGGAACGAAATGATAAAAGAGATGTTGTTGAACCGGAAGACTTTACATCGGGCGCGATGGTCGGAAGTTCGCCGAAAATGATTGAACTTTACAAGGAAATCGCCCGCGTCGCGCCAACCCGTTCGACGGTTTTAATTTTGGGCGAATCCGGCACGGGCAAAGAACTCGTCGCCCGCGCAATTCATCAAAATTCACCGCGCAAAGATGCTCCTTTTGTTGCTGTCAACTGCGGCGCACTGACTGAATCACTGCTCGAAGCCGAACTTTTCGGACACGCGAAAGGTTCATTTACGGGCGCAAATGCCGAACGGCACGGACTTTGGGAAGAAGCCAACGGCGGAACGCTTTTTTTGGATGAAATCGGCGAAACTTCCCCGGCGATGCAAGTCAAACTTCTCCGCGCACTTCAGGAAGGCGAAATTCGCCGCGTCGGTTCGACGCAAACCCGCACGGTTGATGCGCGAATTATCGCCGCGACTAATCGAAATTTGGAAAACGAAGTAAAGTCGGGAAATTTCCGCGAAGATTTGTTTTATCGTTTGAGCGTCGTCAGTCTGTGCGTTCCGCCGCTTCGTGAACGTCCGACGGATATTTCAATTTTAGCCGAAAGATTTCTGCACAAAGCGCGGAAAAATGTCGGCAAAGAAAATCTGCGTTTTTCGGAAAATGCTTTGAAAAACTTGATTAATTATGAATGGAAAGGCAACGTCCGCGAACTCGAAGCGGCGATTGAATATGCGGCGTTGCGCTCGCGCGGCGGCGAGATTTTAGCGGAAGATTTGCCGGTCAAAATTCTTTCCGATGAATTTAAACAAACGGCTGCGCGTTTTGAATTGTCAGACCTTTACGCGGATTTGCCGAATCTCGACGAACTCGAAAAAAGATATTTGTTGCACGTTTTGGAAAAAACCAACGGCAACCGCACAAAAGCGGCGGAAGTTCTCGGCATTGACCGCCGGACGCTTTACCGAATGGCGGAACGATTTCAAATAAAATTGGACTAAAAATTATTTGGGCTTTTGATTTTCATAATCAATTTCTCGAATCGCTTTATTATCCGATGTCGGTGCGTGAGTCGTAATAGTTTCAACCGTCGGCTTGGCAAGAAACGAAGACAAACCGTATAACAAAAGCGACAACAAACCGCCTGTTACCAACAGCCATAAAAAAATTCGATTGATTTTATCTGATTTTCCGCTCATTGCCTTTATATAAAAAAAGGGCGTAACTTTTTGCCCTTAAAGTTACGCCCTTTTTTACTGCGAGGAGAATTCACCTATTTTGCCTACTCGAACATTTGCATAATTCCCTTCTTTCAAACTCTTGCTCGTTCACTACTAACTTCTAGCTGTTTTTGTCTTTTTTGCCGTTTTTATTCTTTTCGCCGTATGACGATGTTTTCGATGCTTGCGGTGCTTTTTCGCCGTGCTTTTAGCCGTTGTTTTACCGGTCATCTTTGTGTTAGTGGTCGTGTCTTTTGACGACATCGTTATTGGTTTGTTTTGAGCAAACGTCGAACCCATAATTGCCAATCCCAAAACCAATGCGGATAATATTCCTAATTTACTTTTCATTTTTAATAATCTCCTAAAATTTTCCCAAGTATTTTTTCAAAACGAAAGAAACTTTTTACTATGCCTTAACTTCCCTGTTCTCGATTTCAAAGTTTCTTTCATTCACGCTTTTACTATTGGCAACCGACGTGCCAAAACAGACCAATCAAATAAAGACATTATTTCCAGTATTTTAGCAATATTATAAATCAAACAAACCAACAAAATCCTTGTGGCGTTTTGGTTTGAGCAGACAAAATTGCCACAAAAAACAAGTAGATTGCTCTTTAATTTCTAAAAATTTAATAATAATTTTCGTCTTGACATAAACCGTATAAAACCGCTAACTTACAATCAAACTTGTGAACGAAGAGAAAATAGAAATCAACATACCGAGTCGGCTCGAATCAATTGACAAAGCCGTCGTCGAAACCATCAATTTTGCTCAACGCGCCGGATTTTCCGAAGATGCGGCTTACGCGATTGATATGGCGGTGCGCGAATCCGTCGCCAATGCCGTCAAACACGGTAACAAACTTGACGAAACAAAACAGGTCAAAATTACGTTGAGAAATTCAGACGACGGATTAGAAATTATTATCAGAGATTTCGGCGAAGGCTTTAAGGTCGAAGAAGTTCCCGATCCGACAAATCCTGAAAATCTGATGAAAACCGACGGGCGCGGCATTCTGTTTATGAGAACTTTTATGGACGAAGTCGAATGGTCTAATCACGCGGAAGGCGGAATGGTCGTAAAAATGTTGAAAAGAAATAAATCCGTTATCTAACTTGGACTTTTAAGACATTTATCGTCTAAAATCTGCTATCAAAACTTATTTACAACTAAAAAGGAGAAAAAATGGCTGAACTTAATATTTCGGAACGACAAGCGGGCGATGTAACAATTCTCGATATGGACGGCAAAGTAACGCTTGGCGAAGGAAGCGTCGCGCTTCGCACGACGATTCGCCGTCTGCTCGGCGAAGGCAAAAAGAAAATTTTATTAAATCTGGGCAGCGTCAGCTACGTTGATTCAAGCGGCATCGGCGAACTCGTTTCGAGTTTTACCGCCGTCAACAAAGAAGACGGAACGCTCAAACTCTTAAATCTGACGCAGAAAATTCAAGACCTTTTGGCAATTACCAAACTTCTAACCGTTTTTGACGTTTATGAAAACGAAGGCGAAGCGTTGAGCAGTTTTGAATAAACTAGAATTTTCACTTCAAAATTAAAAGGATAAAGGATAAATTTCGGTAAAATCCTTTGTCCTTTTTTCGTCAAGACATCCGCAATTAAAAAAAAAGCATCTTTAAAAAATGTAAAGACGCAGAATAAACAAAGATATTTGTTACTGGTTCCCCTTGTATTTTTGCCTGTTTTGCGTCTTTTCTATTCCAAATTTTTAGCCACGAAAGCGATGAAAAAAGTTTTATTTTTTGTTTTTATTTTAGTTTTTTCTCTGAATGCCTTCGCTCAGAGTGCGAATTTCGATTTGTCGAATTACGGCGTAAGCATCGAGCCTGACAAACGCTTGATTGTCGTGCTGGCATCACTCGAAGCGGCGCGAACAAAGACTGCTTCGGGCGAATATAAAGCGGTTCTCAAAACACCTTTGTCCGAACAAGGCGAAAAATTTCGTCAGCAAATACAGAATGATTTGGCGAATTTGGATGAAGGTTTGCAGCAGAGAATCAGCAATTTCGTCATTCAATACAAACGCCGACATCCGAAGGCAAGCGATGCGGAAATTCTCGCGCCGTTTATTTCGATGGCTTATACACTTTCGCCTGTGCCGGATTTGGCTGAACCGGCGCGAACTACCGATTTGCCCGGCGAATTGCTCGAAGTTCTCGATTATTCGCCGCTTGTCCGAGAATTTTATCGTCGTTCGGCTTTAAATACAAAACTCGACGAATATGTAAAAACTTATCAATCGGCGGGCGACGATATGCGAAGGTCAGCCAAAATAATGGTCGGCGAATTGCTTGATTATCTGCACACAAAACCGCAGCTTTCATATATTGACCGTATTAAAACCGAATCGAAATCCACCAAAGGTAAGAAAACATTACAGAAAACCGAAGTCCGCGAACGCTACCGCAAATTTGTCATCGTGCCGGAAATGTTCGCTCCGAAAAATACAATCAATTTTATCAACACCCGCGATGAGTATTACGCGATTACGCCGCCCGAAACTGATTTGGCTTCGTCGGAAGTGCGCCGCGCATATTTGCAGTATGTTTTCGATCCGCTGGTTTTGAAAAATGCCAAAGATATTTCCACGTTCAGCGCGGGAATCAAAACCTTGCTTGATGAACGGCGGCAGGAAAATCCCGACATTTCGCCTGATGTTTACTTAGCAACATTGCGTTCACTCGTCGCGGCGGCTGATGCGCGGCAAATCGAATTTGAGAAAACGCGGAATGCGACGGCGCAGGCGCGGCAAAAAATTGATTTGATGAAAACGGTTGACGAGAAAAAATCGGTTTCCGCCGAACTCGAAGCGTTCAAACAATCGCTGGCGGACGAAACCGTCGTGTCGCTGTCCGAAGCCTACGAAAAAGGCGCGGTTCTGGCGTTTTATTTCGCCAATCAATTAAAAGGTTCGGAAGATTCGGGTTTTGACATCGAAAGTTCGCTACGCGATATGATTCTTTCGCTGGACACAACCAAAGAAACAAACCGTTTGTCGCAATTTGCCGACGCGCGAAAACGCGGGCTTACGGCACGCAATGAACGCCGGAAAATTGTCGAAACCGCTCCGACGGTTGCCGAAAATCCCGTAACAAAAGAACTTCTCGAAGTTGATGCGATAATTAAAAACAAAAATTATAAGGAAGCCGAAGCGCAGTTAAAACAGCTTTTGCAAACATACCCGAATTCTTCGCCGCGCATTTATTATTCGCTTGGACGCAATGCGAGTCTTTCCGCTGAAGGAATTACCGATTCCGAAGCGTTGAAAAATCGTCTGCTCGAGGCAAAAGTTTTTTATGAAAACGCACTTCGTTCCGCTGTACCGACAACCGATAAGCAATTGCTTTTTTTGACGTATGTGGCATTAGCCAGAGTTTATGAATTCGATGAAAAAAACGAATATGCAATTAAATTATACGAATCTGCTATGAAAAATGTGGATGTTAAGAGTCAGTCTTACAAAGAAGCGGCGGCGGCAAGGGAAAGATTGATGAAAGATCAATAAATTTTATCTTTTTGTTTAATGTTCTGAGTTCACGCTTCAGCGTGTTTTCCGAAAGCTGTGCGCGGCGAACAAACTAAAGTTTGAACTCAGAACTTTTATCAAATTGTTAAAAAACTTAATTCATAGAGTATTCAACAACAAATCGTCTTACAGGTTCATCTTCGTCGCCAAACATTTCCTCAAAATTCGTCTGCTTTAAGCCGTTCACTTCAAAACGCGACAAATCTCTGCGCGATAAAGCCCAAGGCATTTCCGGCGGAACTTCGTCGTCTTCGCGTCCGCGCGTTACAACGACTAACTTCCCTTTTTCAGCGACAAAATCCGCAATTTTATCAATAACTGTTTCACGCATTTCAAGCGGCAAAGGCTGAATCGTATAAACTTCCAGCACAAATTCAAACGCTTTCCGCCATTCGGAAGACGTTTTGAAAAGATCAACGACGTAAAATTTTATGTTTGTGTCGGCGTGAAGTTTCCTCGCCCATTCGATTGCCGTCGGTGAAATATCGAAAGCGGTTACATCGAAACCCAAATCATCGAGAAATCTCGCATCGTCGCCGAGACCGCAGCCGACAACCAGAGCATTTCTGCCATCGCCTTGCAGATTCGTATTTTCAGCCCAAATTTTTAAAAACTTGCTCGGCTCTAAATCCGCCCACGGAATATGTTCATAATTTCCGGCGGCTTCGCTGTAAAGCGCGTCAAACCAACCTGTTGCGTCGCCTTTTTCAATATATTCGGCGGCGATTTTTTTGGCGTTTTCGCGGACATCAAAATTTTCTTTCTGCATATTTAATTTGCTGTATTTCTCTGTCTGACGGCTTCAAACAAAATAACTCCGGCGGCAACCGAAACATTCAAAGATTCGATATTGCCGAGCAGCGGAATTTTGACCAACACATCACATTTCTCCGCCGTCAGACGATGCAAACCCTTGCCTTCGCCGCCCAGAACCAACGCCGAAGATTGTTTCCAATCCCAATCCGTATAATCCATTTTCGCATCGCCGCTTGCGCCGACAACCCAAATGTTATTTTCTTTTAATTCGTCAATTAACCGATTAACATTGACGACTTTGGCGACTTTGACATATTCGGTCGCGCCGGCTGAAGATTTGGCGACGGTTTCGGTTAAACCGACGGCGCGGCGTTCTGGAATAAAAACGCCGTCCGCGCCGGAACATTCGACGGTTCGCAAAATCGCGCCCAAGTTTCGCGGGTCTTCAACGCCGTCCAAAATTACGCTCAGAGAATTTTCTTTTGCCGTAATTTCATTTAAGAGTTTATTCGTATCAAAATATTCAGCCGCCGCGATAAAAGCAATAATTCCTTGATGATTCGCGCCGTTTTCGACTGTTCTTTCAAGATTTTCACGCGGAACTTTTTGGATTTGAACGCCATTATCCTGCGCCAATCGCAAAACGTCGCTCAAACGCTTTTCGTTCGCACCGTCGGCAATGATAATTTTCTCGATGCGCCGATTTTCCGCACGCAATGCTTCTAAAACAGGAAGAACTCCATAAACAAAGGCGGAATTCGGGTTTTGGTCTTTAATGTTTGGTCTTTGTTCTTTGGTCTTTGGTCTTGAACTTTGAACATTAAACTTTGAACCTTGAACTTTTTGCTTCGGACTTTGGACTTTGGACTTTGGACTCATATAATTTCTCGTTGAAGGCGTGAATATTTTAAAAATTGATTTTTATTATCGGCGATTGTTACATTTGCCAGATTGAAACTTCCGACTCCGCCGCGCCTTAAACCTTGCGAATTGGTTTTCAGTTCGACTTGCCAAGTATTGCCCAAATTTTCACGAACTTGCAAATAATCATCAACAAATTTCGCGTCCGGCGCAACCTCGCGCAGTTTTTTAATAAGTTTCCGCATATTTTCGACTGCTAACAATTGTTTTTCATTTTCCAGACTCGCAAAATCAAACCCCTTAGCGAAAATTCGATAGCCGAATTTATTTTGCCGACTGTAAACGTCAATCAAAGATTCGTCGGAAGCAGTTTCGTCCGTTTCCAAAAGTTTATTCTCACCTTTTTTGTTACGCTTTTCGGTCGCTTCGACTCTGCGCTCAAAAATCGCGCCGGACACGATTAAAACTAAATCGTCGTTTGATATTTCAACGATTTCGGTTTGATTAAAAAGAACGAAAATTATTTTATCGTCCCAAAATTCGATACCGCGCAAGCGTTTCGGCGGAGTTTCAACCGCTAAACTTTCATCACTTAAAATAGTTGTTTCGATGCCGAGTTCCTGCAATCTTTTTCGCACAATTCCGGTTTCTTTTTCGGCTTCGGCGCGAACTAACGGCAATTGTTTTTGCTCATTCAGAATTTTCTGCAAACTATCTTTTTCAAGTTTCAGCATTTTGGCGACTTCAGACAACTTCGATTCGTCAAAATTTTCATTTTTTGCTTGATAAATCAGATTAAAACCTTTTTCCCAAACTTCGAGTTTTCGCAGATTCGGTCTGAGAAAACCGCTCTGCGCTTCTGAAATTTCGAGTTCTAAATCACAGTAAAAACATTTCAGACGAGTCGGCGGATTCGTCCGCGCACATTTGGCGCAGACGATCATTTCTTCCGAATTAAACGCCGGATTTTCCGCCTGAAGCGGTATGTCTTTGAGCCATTCGTCCGAATCAATTTGTTCAGCTTTTTTTCCCATAAAATTTCCTTTTTTGATTATACGGCGAAAACCGAGTATTCTTTAATTGTGTCGCTTGACCGTTTATGCAGTCGAAAAGCACATTATATTTTACTTAATTATTTTACAAAATAGCGGTTGTCATTTAAGAAAAACGGGAATTAATTTTACTTTTATATTATTTTATTGAAAACGATTTGCGAAAAACATCAATTATACATTGATTTTCAGCAAATATTTGCAAAATTTTAAATTAAACAAACAAAACTCTTTTCACCCGTCATTTCCTCTTTCACAACTGCGGTTCGATTTATCTTAAATTTTTTTATAAAGAAGGTTTTAAAATGCAGTTTGAAATGAACACCAACCCGTCGTGGCAGTTTGGTCATCGCGGTCGCGTGGCAGTTTTTATTGACGGAAACAATCTTTTCCACGCCACTCGTTTCCATAATATTGATATTGATTACAACAAACTTCTGCGCGTTCTTCTAGGCGACGGACGACTTCTCCGCGCTTTTTTCTACACCGGCGTTGACGCGGGCGCGGAACGTCAACAGGGTTTTTTGCTGTGGATGCGGCGCAACGGTTTTCGCGTCGTGCAGAAGGAACTTAAAACTTTTTACGACGGCACACGCAAGGCAAATTTAGACGTGGAAATCGCGGTTGATATGCTGTCGCTCGCCGGACGATACGACACGGCGGTTTTGGTTTCGGGCGACGAAGATTTTGTCTATGCCTTAAACGCCGTCGCGTATAAAGGCTGCCGCGTCGAAGTTGCCGGTTATCGTTCAAACACCGCGCCGCGCTTGATTGATGTTGCCGATTTTTTTATTGATTTAGGCGATATTGCCGAACTGATCCGCAAAGACGCTTCGCAAAGCGGACAATACGATATTCCTTCGTTTGTTCCGCCCGACGAAATGCCGTCGCCCGTAGATTTGAATCGGAATTCAAAAGAAAACTTTTCTCAAGTTCCCGGCAAAATCCCGTTTGACGCAAATTTTTCCGATGAAGAAGCCGACGATTATGCCGATTTAGTAAGAGTTACGGACGACAGATGAAACTTTTTACATTAGACGAAGCAAATAAATTGCTGCCCGTCATTCGCCCGAAACTCGAAAAAATAAAGGCGCGATATGCGGCAATCGCGGAAATGCGCGAACTTGCAAAAGCCGCCGCAATGTCGGCGCAATTCGGCGGAGGCGGAATGGAAGGCGGCGCGAATTACGTCAAATCGCTCTACGAAATCGGCAAATTAACGACGGAATTTCACGAACTAGGCATTCAGCTAAAAGATTATACGCGCGGTTTGATAGATTTTCCGACAATGCGCGGCGGTAATATGGTTTTGCTCTGCTGGCAGCTCGGCGAAGGCGACGAAATCGAATGGTGGCACGACACGGAAGCCGGTTTTGCCGGAAGACAACCGCTTTAAAGTAACGCAGTCGTCCCCGACTGCTGTCGTGAGTGCGTCCCGCGCTCACGTCTTCAATGCTGTTCATATTTTTTAATCGGAAGCGGGACGCATCCGATACGGCAGTCGGGACGACTGCGTTACTTATGGAGATTTATGAATTTTTATCGTGAAACCATCAAAAATGCGCCGTCGGTTATTACAATTCCGAAAGAATTGCGAAACCGCGACATTGAAATAATAATTTTGCCTTTAGATGAAGAAACGGAAAACGGCGAAACGACTGAAGTTGACGAAAATGGTTATCCGATTGGTTTTTTTGAAAAAACGGCGGGAAGTTTGCCTGATTTTCCAGACCGCGAACCACAACCTGTTCAACCCAAAAGAGAAGAAATCGGATGAGAAACTTACCGAAATACTTGCTCGACACTAATGCTTGCATCGTTTATATAAGAAACTTTCAATCAGGTGTTCGGCGCAAACTTGAATCATTACCAAAATCGGAAATTGCTATTTGTTCTATTGTCAAAGCCGAAATGTTTTACGGTTCGATGAAAAGTCAAAATCCGCAAAAATCCTTGGCAGTTTAACAAAATTTTTTCAATCAATTTCAATCATTGCCGTTTGATGACGAAGCAGCTTTGATTTTCGGCGAACTCCGCGCCGATTTAGCGAAAAAAGGAACGCCGATTGGCGCGTATGATTTGCAAATAGCCGCGATTGCTTTGGCAAATAATTTAACGCTCATTACGCATAACACAAATGAATTCAAGCGAATCGGAAATCTAAAACTCGAAGATTGGGAGATTTAACTTTCAACTTTGCTTTTTCTATCGCGGCAAAATTCGGAAACGAGTTCGACAAAGTGATCGGGTTTTTCTTCCTGCGGAACGTGACCGCAATCTTTTAATACGAAGAGCCTTGAGTTTAAGATTTCCTGTTGAAGTTTCTCGCCGTTTCGCAGCGGAATCACTTGATCTTCTTCGCCCCACACAATCAAAGTCGGCTGATTTATCAAATATGCGTCTTTTTCGATGCGGTTTGCGTCCCAATTTCGCGCCGAACTCAAAACCGAATGATGCGCGTTTGCCGCGTTCAGCGGGCGATGCGACGAATCAATTCTTTCCTGCGTGATAAGATGATGATTTTGCGGCGCAATCGTATTTTTCATCCGATAGCGCAAAAATCTCTTTGAATCGAGCAGAAAAGGCGCGACGATTTCGCCGAGTCCGAAAATCGAAGAGAGTTTCAAAATCGAACGCTTTTTTGCTTCGTCATTTATCACCGCGTCAACAAGGACGAGTTTTCCGACTCTTTCGGGATAATCGAGCGCGACGGTTGCCGCGACCGCGCCGCCGTAAGAACTGCCGACCAAAACGGCGCGTCCGATGCCCATTCTGTCCATAAATCGTTCGATCATCCGCGCCTGCGACACAATCGAATATTCAAACCACGCCGGTTTGTCGGAATAACCGAAACCTAATAAATCTACGGCGATAATGTGAAAATTTTCGGCGGCGAACATCGGAGCAACCGTGTGCCAAACATACGTCGAAGCCGTGTAGCCGTGAATCAAAATCAAAGTCGGATCGCTCGCATCGCCGAATTCCTGATAATGAACGGTTGCGCCGTCAACTTCGACAAAATGTGAATTTTCAGAGTGCAAAACTTTGTCCGCGACGTTATCCCAATTGACTTCGCCGGCGCGTGTTAAAAATTTCCACGCGATTAAACTGCCGATTGCGCCCGTTGCCGCGCCCGCCGCCAAATATCTCTTTTTCATAAATTTTCCTCTTTTCGCATTTTACACCAAAACGAGTTTCGGCTGAATTGATTTTTCCGCCGCTTTATAAAAACCGACGGCGATTAGATTTTCGTCTTCGTCCGTCATTCTGAAAAAACGTCCGTCGTCCGCAATTTGTTCCGTTTTGAGTTTGATGCCGTTTTTTGTTTTTGTTATTTCTTCCTTTGATAATTTGATTTCCGGCAAATGTGAAATCGCTTCGTTCATCGAAATTAAAACTTCGCCGAGTTTATTTTCGGAAACTATTTCTTCCAATTCTTCCAAAGTTACGGCTTTTTCAATGCCGAACTTCCCTGCTTTCGTTCTTCTCAATTCGGCAAGATGTGCGCCCGTTTCCAGTTTTTTTCCAATATCTTCCGCCAAAGTTCTGATATAAGTTCCCGCCGAACACGAAACTTTGAGTCCAAAGTCCAAAGTCCAAAGTCCAAAGTCATTCTGTTTCGGCGATTCATAATTCATTATTTGTAATTCGTAAATTGTTATATTGACAGATTTGCGTTCAACTTCGATTCCCTTTCGCGCTAATTCGTAAAGTTTTTTGCCCGCAATTTTTTTCGCTGAATACATCGGCGGAGTTTGTTCGATTTCACCGCGAAAATCTTTTAGAACACTTTCAATTGCATCAATCGAAACGGACTTTGGACTTTGGACTTTAGACTTTGGACTTCCGGTTCTGTCGCTTGTATCGGTTTCAAAACCAAGCCGCACAATCGCTTGATATTCTTTTGTATCTTTATCTAAAAATTGCGCGAGACGCGTTGCTTTGCCGATCAACATTACCAAAACGCCCGTCGCAAACGGGTCGAGCGTTCCCGTATGTCCGATGCTTTTTGTTTTCAAAATCCGCCGCAGACGCGCCACGACATCGTGCGACGTAAAATTTTCGGGTTTGTCTATGATTAAAATTCCGTTCATAATTGCTTCGTAAATCGTAAATCGTAAATCGTAAATAGAAAAACCCTGATTGACGATTCAAAAACCAAATGTGGAAAAAATATAAAGAAATAAAACCCGACAGCGAACGAATTATCAAAGATGTCGAAAGAGCGCGGCGTAAAACCTTTGACCGCGCCGTTAATTTGCTGACTTACAAACCGCGTTCTGTTAAAGAATTGCGGACACGGTTGATGGAAAAGGAATGGACGAATTCGGCGATTGTCGAAGAAGTTATCGTAAAACTCGAAAGTTACGGATATTTGAACGACGCGCAGTTTGCCAAAAATTTTGCGGCGGCAAAGATTCGGCAAAAGCCGGTTGGTAAAAGAGTTTTACAGCAAAAATTGGCGATGAAAAAATTGGACAAGGAAACTGTCGCCGAAGCGATTGAAAAAGCCTTTGAAGAAACGCCCGAATCGGAAATCATTGACCGCGCCATCGAAAAACGGCTGCGCGTCAAAGGCAAACCGACGGAACGCGCCGATGTCAAAAAGTTTTACGATTTTCTTTTGCGGCAAGGTTTTTCTTACGATTTGGTGAGCAATAAAATGCGCGAACTCAATAGTCGGGAATTCGATGAGGAAAATTAGCTGAAAAAACTTTGTGAATTTATCAATCAGGTTTAGAATGTTCGTCAAGAGGTGAAAAATATGAAAAAAGTTTTCTTTATCAATTTTGTCTTGTTAATTTTCGGCTTGCCGGTTTTCGCACAAACGACGAAATCCGATCTTAAACAACTGCAAAAAGAAATCGGTTCGCCTGTTTCGATTACCCGAAATGACGTTTCAATTCCCGCTTCAAAAACAATTAAAATCTATTTGGCGATAAAACATAACAAAAGTTCAGCCAAAGATTTTGCAAATTGGGTTGATAAATCTGCTTGAATTTAAGGTAGTGTCCTAATCTTATGGTGCGAATCTAACCGTCTCTAAAACGAGCGTTTTTGGGATTGTCCTTAATCTTTTATAACATAGAGATTAAATACGACTAAGCAAAGATTGGTTAAAAACTTGATTTTTAACAAACTTTAGAGGATACTGCGTAATTATGAGAAACTTTCGTTTGTATTTAATTGTGGGGTTAATGACTTTTAGCATCGGAATTATTGCTAGTAGGTTTTTAATAAGTTCACAGGTTAAAGAGAATTGTATAGAAAACTTTACGATGACCATTATGAACGGAAAGAATAGTAAGTCGTCGGATGTGATAATTAAAAGCTCAAACTCAAACTTTTCGATGACCCTTATGGGCGTAAAGGATAGTGAGCTTTCAGAAGTGATAATTAAAAACTCTGACGGTAAACCGTTACCCCCCTGTCAAATAATTGTTGAATCTTCGTTGTAGTTTTAATTGCATAGTTTCAAAAAGGGTCGTTTTCTATACTAATACAATATAGCACCACAAGATTAGGACACTGCTAGGGCAAACGCATTAAAAGTTGAGAACTTTAAGTAGGTAGCTTTCATTCCAGCCTGCTTTCTTGCGTTTGCCTTCAATTCCCCTTTTGCAACTCTTTTCTTGCTTGAGTAGATTCAAGCCGAGATGTCGAATAGTC
>JBBPXX010000081.1:0-23929 GCA_038200505.1 Pyrinomonadales bacterium
TTCCGCGTCTGTAAATTTCGGCGTTTGAAAATTCGGCGGGTTTCGGCTATGATTATTTTGCTTTTGGGTTTCCATTTTTGTATGCGGCGCGTCGGAATTTTTGCAGAATTCGGCGCGTTTTTCATTGGTTTTCATTATTTTTCACTCCATAACTTAGTTTTGATCGCCGTTTGTGTTGGTCGGCTGCCAATCTGCTTTACTCTCTAAATAAGCCTGTAAATCACTGTTCAAAATTAAAACTCTCGCGCCGAATTTTTTGACTTTTAATCTTTTCGCGCGGATTTCCTTTCGCAAAAACGCTTCGGACAGATCGAGCATTCCGGCGGCGTTTTTAATGCCGTATGCTAATTTTTCGGCAAATTCTTTATTTTCTTCCAGCATATTTTCCTCCCTTTTTTACAATTTAATTTTACCTTTATGTTTCCCTGTGCTAATGTATCATTCACGAGTTTAATCAGTAACAAAGTATAGTTCAAGCAAAATTGAGAAACATTGTAAATGACTAAAAGGGGCAATTTTAATTGTATGCCAAGAAAATATAAAAAAGTGTCAAAGTGTTTGCCGAAACTTGAAAACTTAATTTACGAAGTCAATTTAATTCCGGCAGACTTTCAAATGCAGTCATTACAATTTCTCACGGAAAGAGGCTTAACAGTTGCTGACGCTTTACAGGGCTGCTTAAAATACACGCCACAAGAATTTCAAGAACACATAGAATTTGTCAGTGGTTTTGACAAAATCAGCGATAGGACAGACGAAGCTACCCGTAATTTTTATGTGCGAAAAATGGCGGCGGCATATATCGAATATTACGAAATGAGAGCTTCAATGCTTATGCTTGTCCGGCGGGTGGAAGTAGAGCGGGCGTTTCCAAATAGTTCTTACGATTGGTCGAACTTCCCCTTAGTTCTGCGTTCGGTCGTTATACGAGATGCGGACGGAATGCTGCAAGATCAAGGTTTAGCTTCTTTGTTCGGAAAATTTGATGATGACAGGTTGCGAAGCTGTAAAGCCTGTCGTCGTATTTTTTGGGCAAAAAAACTCAATTCAGAAACTTGCGGCAACAAAAAATGTGCGGACGATTTAGGCAATAAGAAGAGGCTGCACGAAGCAAAAGTATTAAGAGAAAAGCAAAACAATCATTTTAAGTCTAGGATTCAAAAATAATGGCAATCTATAAGCGCACCAACTCAAAATATTATTGGATGAAATTCACTTTTGACGGCGAACTTGTCCAGCAAACCACTAAATGCACATCAAAAATAAAAGCGCGTGAAGTCGAAGCCGCTTTCCGGCACGAATTAGTGTTAGGTCGGATCGGTATCAAACCAAAGGTTGCCGCGCCGTCGTTTGATTCCGCCGCCGAAGACTTTCTCAAATGGTCAAAGGTCAAGCATCAAAATCCGGTTACTTATAATCGTTATCATTTCGCCTGTCAGACGCTTATCAAGTTTTTCGGTAAAACCAAAGTTGACCGCATCGAAGCGTCGGATGTCGAAAAGTTTGTCGCTTGGCGAAGTGCTAACATTTCACGAAAAACAGGCTTGCCGATTTCACGCGAAACATTGAACAGGGAATTATTGACGCTCAAAATTATTTTCAATCGTTTGATCGAAGATCGCGTTTTGCAGTTCAGTCCGGCGCGTTCGGTTAAAGGATTGCCGCAAAATGAAAGAAAGTTTCACGTTATTTCAAACGACGAAGAAAAACTTTATTTGATGGCTTGCCCGCCCTTGCTGCAAGATGTCGCCGCCGTGATGATCGAAACCGGAATGCGTCCCGGTGAAGTCTATCGCGTCCGCCGTGATGAAGTTAATCTGACGGGCAATTATCTGCAAATTACACGCGGCAAAACGAAAACGTCAATTCGCCGTGTCTATATGAATGATAAAGTCCGCCGAATAATTGAATTGAGAATGGGTAGATTCAAAGGCGTGAATTTGTTCCCGAAAAAAGATATTGATAAAGGCGAACCGACAACGACGCTGGATCACCGGCATCAAAGAGTTGTAAGCGGTTTAGGTTTTGATTTCCGGCTTTACGATGCCCGTCATACGTTCGCCAGTCGAGCAGTCGGGCAAGATATAAACCTTGTTACGTTAGCGGCAATGCTCGGTCATAGCAGTTTAAGAATGGTAATGAGATACGCTCATCCGTCCGAGAATGAAAAGCAAGCCGCGGTCAAAATAATGCAGAGCGGAAAAAGAAGCGCAAAAGCAGTCTAAAAACTATCAACTAGCTACATTATTAGATACAGTAACTAACTATTGTCTTTTTGAATCGGTTGTAATTGATTGTAAATAAAAGAGTTATAAGGATAAATGAAAAGTAATTTTATGTCTTGATATGACATCGTTGAAAACAATCGTGATCCGGTTGATTGATTTCTAA
Source organism: Pyrinomonadales bacterium (assembly GCA_038200505.1). Classification (GTDB taxonomy): domain Bacteria; phylum Acidobacteriota; class Blastocatellia; order Pyrinomonadales; family Pyrinomonadaceae. The sequence continues at coordinate 2,392 of JBBPXX010000081.1, forward strand.
ATATATCACGCTTTTTGTCTGCTTTGTAGCCGACGAAGATTCTTGGTCTTTTCCTTGAAAAATTTATAAAAAGCAAAGCGGCAGACAAAAACGAATTTTTATCTGCCGAAGGATGGGACAAACTCAATATATTTTAACCGACTGAGGCAGCGGCAGTGCCATTTGCCGAATTTGCGGCGGCAAACACCTTTGGAGTTTTTGCTTTTACCGTTGCCGCCTTACGTTTTAATCCTTCGATTTTGCCGTAAGTCATCAGTGCCTGCGCGACGATTTGATCCATATTGTAGTATTTATATGTCGCCAGTCGCCCGACAAAATGCACGTCGGAACGCTCATCGGCGAGAGTTTTATATTTAGCGTAAATCTCGGCATTTTCCTTGCGCGGAATCGGATAATAAGGATCGCCTGTCGCTTGCGGAAATTCATAAACGACGCTTGTTTTTTTGTGTTCCTGTCCGGTCAGATACTTAAATTCCGTGATGCGCGTGAATGCTTGTTCGTTCGGGTAATTGACGACGGGCGCGTCTTGAAATTTGTCCTTGTCGTGCGTTTCGTGTTTGAATTCAAGCGAACGATAGGGAAGTTTGCCGTATCGGTAATTGAAAAACGAATCAACCGGACCGGTATAAATCATTTCCTTATACCGAATCTGATCGGCGATTTCACGGTAATCGCAGTTCAGCATTATTTTGATATTCGGATTATCAAGCATTTTTTCAAACATCCGCGTATAACCGTTTTTCGGCATCGCCTGATAAGAATCGGTAAAATAACGATCATCACGATTCGTGCGTGTCGGCACACGCGAAGTTACCGAAGCGTCGAGTTCCGACGGGTCTAAACCCCATTGTTTGCGCGTGTAGTTGCGAAAAAACTTTTCGTAAAGCTCGCGCCCGACTTTCGACACGACAACATCTTCCGAAGTGCGAATCATTTCGCATTTTTCGGCTTTCGATTTGAAAAAATCTTCGACTTCAAAAGAAGTCAGATTCAAACCGTAAAGTTTGTTTATCGTGTCAAGATTAATCGGCATCGGCACGAGCATTCCGTCAACGCTGGCTAAAACTCGGTGCTGATATTCGCGCCAATCGGTAAATCGTGAAAGATATTCAAAAACTTCCAGCGAATTCGTGTGGAAAATATGCGGTCCGTATTTGTGGATTAAAATGCCGTCGTCGTTATAAAAATCAAAAGCGTTTCCGGCAATATGTGATCTTTTATCACAAATCAAAACCTTTTTATCAGAACCGTTGGCAAGCCGTTCGGCAAGTACGGTGCCGGCAAAACCGGCACCGACTATCAAATAATCAAACATTTTTTCTTCTTCTCCTTATTCGTTATTTTAAATCAACTTTGTAAATAAATTCACAAGGTTAGTTTCAGTATTAAAAATTTAGAACCAAAATTAAGCGACAGACGTTTTAACTTTCTGACCGACGACTTCATCAATCATTTTCGCCATCTGCGACCACGTTTTGTCCCATGACATCTGCGCCAAAAACTCATCGGCAGCCGCCGTTTTTTCTTCTCTGTTTTCGACTAAAACTTTTTCGCAAGCCGCAACAAATTCCTGCGGAGTGGTCGCAATTTCAACTAAATTCAGTTCACCGTAAGGTCGCACTACATCACGAATCGGTGTCGAAACAACCGGTTTTCCGGCGGCGAGATATTCCGGCGTTTTTGTCGGACTGATAAATCTGGTTGATTCATTAAGCGCAAACGGCATTAACGCAACATCCCAACCTGCCAGATAATTCGGCAAATCCTGATAATCTTTGCCGCCGAGATAATGAATATTTTCACGACGCGGCAAATCTTCATCGCTGATTTTGATAACCGGACCAATCATTACAAAATGCCAATCGGGACGAAGTTCGGCAATTTCCGCCAGCAGTTTGATGTCCATTCTTTCGTCAATCACGCCGCAATAGCCGAGTCTTGGGAAAGGAATTGATTTTTGATCTTCGGGTTCTTCCGTAACATTTCGCGCTTTTTTGAAATGTTCCGCGTCAATGCTCGAAGGAAAGGCGTGGACGCTTTTGTGCTGTGATTTTTTCGCTTCGTAAAGACTTTGACCGCCGGTAAAGACCAAGTCCGCCTGAGCGAAAAGTTTTGCTTCATTCTCGACCAATTCCGGCGGCGCGAATTTGAAGCCGGAAAGTTCGTCCATACAATCATAAACGGTCGCCATCGGCTGCAGATGCGCGGCAAAAGCCATCGCCATCGGCGTATAAAACCACGCCACAAAATTATTTATATTTTTTTCGAGAAAAAAACGGTCAATCAATTTGCGTTTAAGTTCTTCGATATTTTCGCTTTCTCTGTCAGAGTGTGAAATTTGCGGGACGACGGTAAATAAATAATCTTCACGCCGAGTTACGTCTAATTTTGTAGTTCCGTCAACGAAAATCGGTTCTTCAATAAAAAAAACACGCCTTTGTTTGGCAAATCTGCTTAAAAGATGTTGGGGTCTTTGGTAAACAAAATCCCAGCGAAGATGAGAAAAACACACCAAATCAAAACTTTCCGTCGCTTTATAATCAGACATAATTGATAAACCCAGTTTGCTTGATAGTCAAAAAACATTATAAGTTTACACAAATTTCCAAAATCGTTTGAATCTTAATAAACTTAAATTTATTGAAATGATATACTACTTTTTCTTTCAACAAGTTATCTGTTAAGTGTATGACATATAGAAATGTTTTGTTTTATAGATTAAACAAAATTTAATTGACAAAATCCCAAAATCAATGAAACTGAACAGCTTAGACTCGCAAAATTTTATTATTAAAAGTGTCGGCGAAAAAACTCTTAGGCAAATCGAACCTGAACTGGAAAAAATTGAGATGCCTTTAAGCAAATTGCTGAACCAATCTTGGTCGCAAATTTCGCACGTTTATTTTCCTGAAACGAGCGTTATTTCAGTTGTCAGTCTGCTTGAAAACGGAAACGGTGTTGAATCCGGTATTATTGGAAAAGAAGGCGTTTTGGGTGCGACATCTATTTTCGCCGGAGAAATATCGCTCGGAGAAGCCACCGTGCAGCTCGGCGGCGAAGGCTGGCGGATGAAAGTTTCCGTCTTCAAAAATCTATTTGAAAACAATGTAGAATTTCGGAAGACAATTCTCGCTTATGTATTCACATTTGTCGCGCAGATAACACAAAACGCGCTTTGTTTGTGTTATCACAGTATAGAGAAGCGACTGGCGCGATGTCTTTTGATGTTTCAAGACCGTGCTGAAAGTGAAAAACTTGTTTTGACGCAGGAATTTCTCGCTGAAATGCTCGGCGTTCATCGTCCGAGTGTCAGTAAGAGTGCCAATAAATTACAAAGTATGAATTTGATTTCATATACTCGCGGAATAGTTAAAATTATTGATCGGAAAGGTTTGGAAAATTTCTCCTGCGAATGCTATAAAACCATCACGGAAATCAACCAAATGGTGCGCGAATCGTAAATAGATTTTAGAGTTTTATAAGTATGTTTCAAAGTTTTTTTGCAGGCGGTTTTGAATGTTCGACGCACCGCAATTTTCAAAATCGAAGATTAGACGTAATCGCGGCGACACGGCACGAAGAATTTGCCGAAAGTGATTATCAATTGCTTTTAAAAGCCGGAATAAAAACGGCGCGTGACGGAATTCGCTGGCATTTGATCGAACAAAAACCGTATCAATACGATTTTTCGAGCGTGGTCAACCAAGTTCGGGCTGCGGAAAAAACCGGTATTCAAATTATTTGGGATTTGTTTCATTACGGTTATCCAGATGATTTAAATATTTTCAGCGACGAATTTCCCGTTCGATTTGCGAGCTTTGCCGAAGCATTTATCAAGTTTTTACTGAATGAAAATCGGGAAACGCCGTTTATTTGTCCGGTCAATGAAATTTCATTTTTCGGTTGGGTTGCCGGCGATGTCGGTGCTTTTTTTCCGTTTGTGCGCGGGCGCGGCGACGAAATGAAACGCCAGCTGGTCCGCGCGACGATTTTGGCGATTGATAAAATCCGCGAAATTTGTCCGGCGGCGCGTTTCGTGCAGGCTGATCCGGCGATTCACGTTACCGTTTCGCCGACCAAACTGCATTTCGCGCAGGACGCGGAAAATTTCAGACAAGCGCAGTTTTACGCGCTCGATATGCTGATCGGAAAACGCGCGCCGGAACTCGGCGGAGCGGAAAAATATCTCGACATTATCGGCGTAAATTTTTATTCGCAAAACCAATGGCGACATCCGAGCGGACGGCGCGTTCTGCGCGGACACAAACATCATCGTCCGTTCAGCCGAATTTTGCAGGAATGGTTTGAACGCTATCGTCGTCCGATATTTATTGCCGAAACGGGAATCGAAGACGATGTGCGAGCGGATTGGTTTCGATATATTTGCACAGAAACAAGACTTGCGGCATCAAAAGGCGTTCAAATTGTCGGAATTTGTTTGTATCCGGTTGTCAATCATCCGGGATGGGACGATAACCGCCATTGTCATAATGGTTTGTGGGATTACCCGAACAGTTCGGGCGAACGCGAAATTTACGCGCCGCTTGCCGAAGAACTTGTCGAACAGCAAACAGCACAGGAATTATTTGAGATTCGTAAAATGCGTAAGGCAAACGCGAAAACTGTTGTGTAAAAACTTTTCAAATTTAATACAGATAAAGATTTAATGAATAATACGTTCGCCTTCGCGCAGGAAAAAGAAAAAAATAGTAAGAATTCAATTTCGGAAACATTGGAAAAAGCCAAAAATTTGACGAAATCAGCAATGGTTGAAGCGGCTGTAACTGATTTTGTCGAAAGTTTTCCGGCGGAAACCTTCAAACATATTATAGAAACAAAATTACACGCTGCGCCGCTGCCGGAAAAATTCGGCGGTGTCGGTTTGGGTTTGGAAAACGATACGACGCTGGAAATGCTGAGGTTTCTCAAATATTTCGGTTACGGAAATCTGGTCGTCGGGCGGGTTTACGAAGGACATTTTAACGCACTTTTGCTGCTCAAACTTTTTGCGAACGAAAAACAACTTGAAAAATATGCCCGCGATGTAACGGAAAACGAAAAAATTTTCGGCGTTTGGAACACGGAAGCCGGCGACGGCGTGAAAATTTTTCCGGCTGGAAAAGATAAATTTAGGCTCGAAGGCTTTAAAATTTTTGCCACCGGCGTTGATTACGTCGAGCGTCCGATTGTCAACGGCGCGATGCCCGACGGCGGCTGGCAAATGTGCGTCGTGCCGATGGAAAAAGTGGAAACAAATGTTGACGCATCGTGGTGGAATCCGTTGGGAATGAAGTCCACGCGCAGTTTTCGCATTGATTTTACCGGCGTTGAATTGACCACAGAAGATTTAATCGGCAAACCGAATGATTATTATAGCGAACCATATTTCAGCGGCGGCGCGATTCGTTTTGCCGCCGTTCAACTCGGCGCGGCAGAAGCGATTTTTGATGAAACGCGCAAGTATCTGCAAAAATTAAATTGCACAAACGATTCTTTTCAACAAATGCGCCTGGGCGAAATGGCGATTAACGTCGAAAGCGCTAATTTGTGGCTCGAAGGCGCGACGCGAAATTTTGAAAATTATCGTCAAAATCCGACACCGGAAAACTGCGAAAAATTTCTGGCTTACGCAAATATGATGCGGACGGCGATTGAACAAATCTGTCAGAACGTAATGCTTTTGTGCGAACGCTCGGTTGGCGCACGCGGGCTAAATAAACCGTTTCATTTTGAAAGAATCATTCGTGATTTGAAAATTTATCTTCGCCAGCCCGCGCCGGATGCTGCGCTCGCCGCTGCCGGAAAAAATGTTTTGGAAAATATACTTCAAAGCGATGATTTGTGGGAAAGACAAAATTAAATAGTTAAACTTAAAAGCTGTTTGGAAACTCAAAAAACAAATGATAAAAACAAGGATTTACCCACGAAAGACACGAAAAAAACGAAAATTAAACCAAAATTAAAGATTTATTTCTTTTTTTAGTCTTTTTCGTGTCTTTCGTGGGCAACAAAAATAGTTTTAAAACAGTTTCTTAAATTTTAATATGTCTAAAATGAATAACGCCAAAATTTTAGATTTCTCGCCGCTTGCTGATATTTCTTCAATTCCTTTGAAAAATGCCGAAACCGTTAAGAGTTGGGGGAAAACGCTGATTATCGCACCGCATCCCGACGACGAATCTCTCGGCTGCGGCGGCGCAATCGCGCTTTTGCGAAATTTTAATGTCGAAGTTGGAGTTCTGGTTTTGAGCGACGGAACGCTTTCGCATCCGAATTCCGTAAAATTTCCCGCTGAAAAATTGCGCGATTTGCGCGAATCGGAAATGATTGTCGCACTAAAAATTTTAGGTGTCCAAAAAGAAAACATCACATTTTTTCGCTACAAAGATCGCTCCGTGCCGGATTGTGATTCGATTCAATCGGTTGTAAAATGCGCTGATTATTTAGGTTTGACAAAGCCGCAGACAATTTTAGTTCCGTGGCGGCGCGATCCGCATCCCGATCATCGCGCGGCTTTTTCTTTGATAAATGAAGCGAATAAAACGGCGAAAGTTATCGAATATCCGATTTGGCTTTGGGAAATTGCCGAAAGTGACGACGCGCCGACATTTGAAGAAGTAACGGCTTTTCGGCTTGATATTTCTTCCGTAACTTTACAGAAACAGCACGCGATCAACGCGCATCAATCGCAAACAACTGATTTGATTGACGACGATCCGCACAGTTTTCGTCTAACGCCGGAAATTTTAGCGAATTTTGCGGAAAATTGGGAAATTTATTTGCAGGAAAAAATATGAACGAGAAAAATAAAACCTTAACACCTGAATATTTCGAGAAAGTTTATGCGGCAAACGACGATCCGTGGGATTTTCAAACGAGTGAATATGAAGCCGCCAAATACGAAGCGACGCTCGCCGCTCTGCCGCGCGAAAATTACAAAAACGCTTTTGAAATCGGTTGTTCCATCGGGATTTTAACCGAGCAATTGGCGAAAAAATGCGACGCGCTTTTGTCGGTTGATGTTTCCGAAAAGGCACTCGAACGAGCAAAAACGCGCTGCCGAAATCTGTCAAATATTCGTTTTCAGAAGATGCGTTTTCCCGAAGAATTTCCCGACGAAAAATTTGATTTAATTTTAATCTCGGAAGTCGGATATTATCTTTCGCCGTCGGATTGGGAAAAAGCGATGAAAAAAGTTTATTCGCAATTAACAGAAAACGGGCAAGTTGCGCTTGTACATTGGACACCTTTCGTTCACGATTACCCGCAAACCGGCGACGAAGTTCACGATTCATTTGCTGAATTTGCGGATAACAAATTGCGAAAGTTGAGCGAGAAAACAGCCGACAAATATCGGCTCGACGTTTGGGAAAAACTTTAAGCTGTTTTCCTTTGGGTTTTGCCGGCAGAAAGAAATTCGGCGAGTTTTTTTTGCAGATCAAAAATCGCTTCTTCGACCGAAACTAAAGGATTTTCTTGTTTCCATTTGTCATTTGCATTTTGTTCAACGATTATTTTTTCCATCAGAATTCCGAAAGTTTCTGAATTTCTCAGTAAAATCAATAAATTCGAATCTGAAATACAAACTTTTTCGGCGAGATTGCAAACTTCATTAAAATCAAGCAAATTTTCAGAATTTATAATTTGCCAAAATTTTCTCAAATCGCAACGAGCCGTAAATTTTTTTTCAATCGTGTGCGCCGATTCAACAAGATATTCACCGCCGTTTCTGCCCATAATTTGCCATTCGTTTAACTGCGTGGAAAGTCCGAGCGCGGTGCGTCCGCGACTTCTTGCAGAGGTGTAAACTTTGACTTTTGGCGAATGTCGAAACTTTGCGTCTATGCGTGAAAGCGCATTGTAAAATGCCACGTCTTCTAAAAATTTTACGTCGGGAATTCCGCCCGCGCGTTCAAAAGCCTTAGTCGTTACGGCAAAACTTCCGTTAAAATGCTGATGATGGCGCGGGAGCAAGTCGTGATGAATTTTATCGTAAAAATCTTCAATTTCGGCGGCTAACAGACGATATTCTTCGTCCAAAAGATGAAAAATCCGCGCTTTTTCGTCCAATGATTTAAATTCGTTTTCATCAATCAAAATTCTTCCGCCGACGGCATCCGCGCCGTCCTCGACTTCGCTGACGATATTTATAATCCAATCGGGCGCGACTCGCGTATCGCCGTCGGTCGTGGCAATTATTCCGCTTCGAAATTTGTTTGATTTTAAGCGTGAATATGCTTCGTTCATCAACAAACGCCGCACGAAACCAATGTTGGCATTTTCGTCGGGCAGGTTTATATCAGCAAAATGAAAATTGAAATGCGGATTTGTCTTTTGCCATTTTTCGACGATTTCGGCAGAGTTATCACAACAATTGTTCACCAAAACAATTACTTCAAAAATCGCCGGATCAAGCGGTGAGCTTTTTAACTCCGTCTGATTGAGAAAAGATGCCAGAGCTTTCGGTAAATTTTCCGCTTCGTCGCGTACCGGAACGACTATCGAAACAAAGCATTGTGCGAGAATAGGCTTTTTGATAAGTGCGGAATGTGGTTTTTTTTGGAAAAGTGAAAGCATAATTATTTTTCCGTCTGCGGTTCATTATATCGTAAAATTTTAGCAATAAACTAAGATCAAACAGGCGAATCAAGAGTTAAAAAAGTTATTGAAATATAAGACTTAATTTGCGTCCTTTGCGTCTTTGCGGGAAAAAGAATTATTTCCCGCAAAGACGCAAAGGACACAAAGAAAATAATTTGACCAAACTCTAAAATTTTCAGTTCTCGATTCGTTTTAAATAAATCAAGTTTGAAAATAGTATAAAACGACGACTATCATTACATCAGACTTTCGGCAACCGTTTATCTTTTTATTCCATCTAGTAAAAGTTAATCAATTTATTTTTGCTCAAAATTTGTTTGAAGTTGATAAAACCACTATAATCCAAAAGGAAATCAAAGCCGTAATGACAAAATTCGCCGTTAAAAATATTTTTCTTTACTTAACAATGCTTTTTATAAGCGTTGTAACGGTTTTCGCACAGGATTATCTTCCCGATTTAGTGCGCCGCGTCAAACCTTCGGCGGTGGCTATTGAAACTTTTGATTCAAAAGGCGCGACGCTTTCGCGAGGAAGCGGGTTTTTTATTGCAAACGATAAAATTATTACAAACCGGCACGTTATCGAAAAGGCGAATCGTGTCGAAATTCATTTAATGAACGGCAAAAGAATTGTCGTGCGCGGTGTTTTGGCGGTTGACGGCGAAGGCGATTTAGCTTTATTACAGGTAAATGTGCCGTCCGGCGATGCCGTTCCGCTGCCGATTGTCAAAACCGTGCCGCAGGAAGGCGAAACGATTGTTGTCATCGGCAATCCGTATGGTTTGGAAGGTTCGGTTTCCAACGGCATCGTTTCAGCGGTGCGCGAAATTCCGGGTTACGGGAAAATCATTCAAATTACCGCGCCGATTTCGCCGGGTTCGAGCGGTTCGCCCGTCGTCAATATGTTCGGACAAGTGATCGGCGTGGCGACATTGCAAGCGGCGGAAGGTCAAAGTTTGAATTTTGCCGTGCCGAGTGAGCGAATTTCGCAATTAAAAATCGGCGAATTGCAAACATTTTCGTCGCTCAATTCCGAATCGCAAAAAAACAAACGCGCCGCCGCCGAAAGTCTTTATTCGCAAGGTTTGGGTATTTTATCACGCGATGATTACGCCCGCGCCGTCGGCTATTTTGAAAAAGCCGTCGAAATTGATCCGAATTACGCCGAAGCGTGGTATCAGGCGGGATTTTGTTACGGAATGCTCGGACGACACGACGACGCTCTCAAAGCCTCGAAACAAGCTGCAAAACTGCGCCCGGAATGGTCGGAAACTTATATCAATATCGGCGCGTCGAGCTTCGCGCTCGGACAATTTAAGGACGCGGCTGAAGCGTATAAACAGGCGACAAAAATTGATACAAACAATGCCGACGCGCAATATGCGCTCGGACTTTCGCTAAATAAACTAGGTCGGACGGACGAAGAAGTTTTGGCTTTCAAACGCGCTGTCGCTATCAAACCCGATTATGCAAGTGCATACGAATTTATCGGCGCGGCGTATTTCAAACAGAAAAGATATAATGAATCGCTTGCTGCTTTTGAACAATTAAAAACTTATAAACCGGACGCGAAAACTTATAACTATTTGGGCGAAAGTTATTTTGAATTAGGCAAAACGCAGGAAAGTGTTGACGCATTTAACAATGCCGTCAGCTACAATTCAAACTTCGACAAAGCGCGATATAATCTGGGGAAAGCCTACGTTAAACTCGGCGACCGCGATTCGGCGATGGTTCAATACGAAATTTTGCGAAATTCAAAATCCGATTGGGCGGACAGACTTTTTGTTTTGCTGAATCCGTAAACTTCTAAACTCCGAATAACAAACTCGACTCAGGATTCACTTTTTACGAACTCTGTTTTTGTTTCCCAACGCCGGTTTATCAAACTTGCGACAAAACCCGCACCGAAACCGTTGTCAATGTTGACGACTGTAACATTCGACGAGCAGGAATTGAGCATTCCCAAGAGCGCGGCGAGTCCGTTAAAAGATGCGCCGTAACCGATGCTCGTCGGGACGGCGATGACCGGAACTTTGACTAAACCGCCGACAACCGACGGCAACGCGCCTTCCATTCCGGCGGCGACGACGACGACGCGCGAGTTTTGTAAGATTTCGCGTTCCGCCAAAATTCTGTGAATTCCGGCAACGCCCGCGTCCCAGATTCTCTTGACCGAATTTCCCATCGTTTCCGCAACCAATGCGGCTTCTTCGGCAATCGGAATGTCGCTCGTTCCGGCGGTTACAATCGCAATTTCGCCGACACCGAGTTCGGCTTTATCGCGCCAAACGCGGATCAAATTTGCCGATTCGTGCCATTCCGCATCGGTGAAAACATTTCTGATTTCGCCGAAAGTGTCGGCATTTGTGCGTGTTATCAAAACATTCGGCGCACGGGCGACGATGCGTTCAAAAATTCCCAATATTTGCTCTTTTGTTTTGCCTTGACCGAAAATTACTTCGGGAAAACCCTGCCGTTCGGCTCGTGCGTGGTCAACTCTGGCGTAACCGATGTCTTCAAAAGAAAGGTTTTTTATTTTAGCGGCGGCTTCGTCGGCTGAAATTGTGCCGTTTGTGTGAGCCGCCAAAATCTCTTTAATTTCGTTAGATTTCATAAATTTATCTTAACCGCTGATAATTTTTAAAACAAAAAGACGGTGAGAGATTCACCGTCTTTTTCAAAATAATTCGAATGAGTCAAATCAAATCAAATCAAAAATCCGACATATTTATAAGCCGTAAAAATTTTCACCAGCGTCCAAGCCACGGCATTATGACTGACCAAATTGAGTAAAGTTTCATTTCCTATAATTTTCGAATTGTTCATAAATACTTCGTCCTTTCCCGACAGTTTTCCAACCGCGTTTTTGAATAGCAATTTCAATGCCGCGTGTTTATTTGTTTCTTGTTTGCACAATAAAACTGCAATAACGAGCATTTTTTGCTGGTTCGGCATCAATAAAAATCAGTCAATTTGACCGATTTTTCGGCAAGAGTTTTCTAATTTGAACAGGCAATTATGTTTATGAAAGTATTACGGTTAAAGTAGTTTTATGGAATTAACGATTGCCATCACCGGCGCATCAGGCACGATTTATGCTCGACGGACATTGCAGTTATTAGCACAAAGCAGCGCGGTTGAAACGATCAATTTGATAATGTCGGAAACTTCCGTAACTGTCGCACAGGTCGAAACCGGCGCAAATCTGCGCGAACTGAACGGGGGAAAAATCAACGAATGGCTCGGTTTGGAGAAAGATTCAAAAATTATCCGTTTTTGGCGGCTTGATAATTTGGCGGCAAAACCTGCGTCGGGTTCAAACAAACAAATTGGAATGATAATTGTGCCGTGTTCGATGGGAACGCTCGGCGCGATTGCTTCGGGCGCGGGAACGAATTTGATTCACCGCGCTGCCGATGTAACATTAAAAGAGGGACGGAAATTGGTTTTAGTTCCGCGTGAAACGCCTTTTAATGCGATTCATCTGGAAAATATGCTCAAATTATCACGCGCCGGGGCGCAGATTTTGCCCGCGAGTCCGGGATTCTATCATCGTCCGAAAACAATCGAAGAACTCGTTGACCATTTGTGTTTTAGAATATTAGACCAATTCGACATTCCGCATTCGCGCAAAACCGAGTGGTCGGGCGATGAAGTTGAAGAATCGTGATAAAATCTGTTGCAAAAGGAGTTTTATAAAAAGATGTCAGCCGTTTTAGAATTACCCGAAATCAGTGAAAAATCAATTGCTCTGGCGATTGAAGAGCGCAAACACGCGGTTTTTTTCGATGTCAGTTGGGAAACTTATGAAGATTTGCTCGAACTTTTTCCTAAAAGACGCAATCCGAAACTTTTATATGACCGAGGAGCTTTAGAAGTTATGCCTTTGCCGGAACACGAAATACCGATTTTTGCGATTTTCACTTTAGTAGATATTTTTGCTCTGGAGTTGGAAATCGAAACTCACTGCATCGGCGCAAGCACTTTGAAGCGGCGCGATTTGAAACACGGTTTAGAACCCGATTGCGCGTTTTATTTCGGTGAGAAAGCCGATTTTATGCGCGGCAAAGACGCACTTGATTTGAGAGTAAATCCTGCGCCGGATTTGGCAATCGAGATTGACGTAACGCACAGTTCGCTCAGCAAATTTGAATTATATGCGGAACTCGGCATCATAGAAATTTGGCTTTTTGAAGGCAGGGAATTAAAGATATTGCAGCTTGAAGACGGTGCATACAGAGAGGAAGATGTCAGCCGATTTTTACCGAATGTTACGAGCGAAATAATTACGATATTTGCGCTTGAAAACAGAGAAATAAGCCATATTCAATGGCATAAAAAAGTAACCGCTTGGGCGCGTCAAAATTTGAAATGAACACTGTCGAAAGATTTTCCAATCGAGTCGAAAATTACGTTAAATATCGTCCGCATTATCCGCCGGAAGTTTTAGATCTGTTTCGCAATGAGATGAATTTGCAAAAATCTTCCGTCATCGCCGACATCGGTTCGGGAACGGGAATTTCGGCGCGGACTTTTCTCAAAAACGGCAATTCTGTTTTCGGCGTTGAACCGAATGAAGAAATGCGCCAAGCAGCGGAAGATTATTTGGATAATTATCCGCATTTCAAAAGCATCAACGGGACATCCGAAAACACTACACTTGAAGATAAAAGTGTAGATTTCGTTGTCGCGGCACAAGCATTTCATTGGTTTGATAAGGCAAAAGCGGGAAAAGAATTTCGTCGGATTTTGCGGGACAAAGGTTTTATCGCTCTGATTTGGAATGAACGCCAGCTCGATACGAATAGGTTTTTGCGCGATTATGAAAATCTTTTAAGTGAGTTCGGCACTGATTATGAAAAAGTTCGACACGATAACATTAATGAAACGGATTTACGGGAGTTTTTCAATGCGGAAGTTCAACGTGCGACTTTTCAAAACATCCAAAAACTCGATTTTGACTGTTTAAAAGGCAGGATGCTTTCATCTTCTTATATGCCGACGGCGGAAAATCCGCGTTTTGACGAGATGATAAAAAAACTCGAATCTCTTTTTGCAGAAAACGCGGAAAACGGTAGAATAGAAATCTTATACAACACCAATATTTTTTACGCACAGATTTGATTTATGGAAGCAGCTTCTGACAAAAGAATTATAACCGTCGCACATTCGCCTGATTCGGATGATGCTTTTATGTTTTACGGATTGGCAACCAACAAGTTGGAAACCAATGGCTTGAAGTTTGAACACACCTTAAAAGATATTCAAACTTTAAACGAAGATGCAAAAAACGGAGTTTATGACGTTACGGCGGTTAGTTTTCACGCTTACGCATATATTTCCGACAAGTATGCACTTCTGCCGCACGGCGCGAGCATCGGCGATAAATACGGTCCGATTTTGGTTTCCAAAGAACAACGCTCGCCGGAAGAAATTCCCAATATGAAAATCGCTGTTCCGGGCGAATTGACGAGCGCGTTTCTGGCTTTGAGAATTTACAATCAGGATTTTGAATATATCGTCGTGCCGTTCGATGAAATTATCGAAACCATTCAGAAAGGCAAAGCCGACGCGGGACTTCTGATTCACGAAGGACAGCTTTTTTATAAACAAGTCGGTCTGGCAAAAGTTCTTGATTTAGGCGAATGGTGGCACGAGAAAACGGGTTTGCCGCTGCCGATGGGCGGTAATGTTATCCGGCGCGATTTAGGTGAAGATTTAATGCACGAAGTTTCAAAATATTTGCGTAAAAGCATTGTTTATTCGATGGAAAACCGCGAAGATGCGCTTGCCTACGCGATGCAGTTTGCCCGCGATATGCCGCCGGAACTCGCCGACAGGTTTGTTGCAATGTGGGTCAATGATCTGACTCTCGATTACGGTGAACGCGGGCGCGAAGCCGTCAAACTTCTACTTCAGGAAGGTTACGAAAAAGGGATTATTCCGCACAAAACGGAAGTTGATTTCGTAGAATAATTCTCATAACTCATAACTCAACCTGAGTCTTGAGTTGAAATCAAAAAGAAAATTAGACGCGGATTTTCGCTGATTAAACGGATAAACGCGGATTATTTTTGATAAATGTTCGGCGGCATTGATAAGTATTTTCATAAAATCGGCGAAAATCCGTCAAATCCGCGTTCATCCTCGTCTAATTTTCCGACGCGCTTTTCAACTCAAGACTCAGGTTAACTCAAACTTCGATAAAAAAATTGAAGATAAAGAGATATTAGACATTTATCAATGGTAACTATTGATAGTTGTAAGATACGGATTCAAGCGTAATTTAAATTGCTGAATCTCAACGGTCTTATTTTATAAAGTTGTCTAATGAACCAGAGCGCAAAAAAATCACCGACAGGGAAAGTATTTTCAACGGTCGAAAGAGAAGACTTCATCGGCAGAAGTTCCGAACTCGACGCGCTGATTCAGCACGCGCGGGGTGAAACTCAAAATCACGGACTTTTACTTTTATCTGCGCCTGCTTTAGGCGTTTCGGAACTTCTCAAACAAACTCACGAACAGCTTTTTCGTGGACAAAACAAAGTAATTCCATTTTATTTCGCGCTCAAAAAACGTGATAAAACTGCCAAACAAGCTGCGATCAGATTTTTGCTGACCTTTCTTCGTCAAACGGTGGCATTTCGCCGTCAGGACGCGAGAATTTTAGACGCTTCGCCCGACATCTGCGAAATTTCCGAACTCGCTCTGCCGTCCGACGGTTATTGGATTGATCGTCTGGTTGAAACGTGCGAAAAGGAAAATAAACTTAACAATGACCGCGCTTTTATCGTCAATTGTCTGAGTGCGCCGCTGCGTGCATTGGCAAACGGTGCGAGGTCATTTGTGATGATTGATAATCTGCACGAAGCCGTAAATTTCTCGGATGCAACGAATTTTGACGATGAAATCAAAGAAATATTTTCGCGCTCGGATATTCGATTCGTTTTTGCGGGAAAACGGCGTTTTCTTTTCAAGAAAATGCAGACGCTCAACGCCGAAGTGCTGAAACTCAAACCGCTTTCATTTTCAGATGCCGGACTTTTAGCTGAAAATTTATCACAAAAGTATTCCGTTAAAATCAATGAGCAAACACAGGATTTGATTGCCGCGCAGCTTGAAGGAAGTCCGACTTTTATCAAGCATTTACTGTCGGCGGCGCAGAAAACACGAGTTCATCTGAGTAGTTTTCAGCAAGTTCAAAAAGTTTATACGACGGAACTTTTCGGCGGAAAAATCAGCAAATATTACGACGACATTTTTCACGAAGTCGCGCCGAATCTCGAAACACAAAAAAGTATTATAAAACTTTTATATGACGCGCTGACGCTCGACGGGGAAAAAACGCCGGTTGGATCGTGGCAGCGGCACACTGGTTTGAACGAAATAAGTTTTTACCAAACGATGCGGCTGTTGAATATGCACGAAATTGTTCGTGTTTCATCACATTTAGTCGAGCCGATGTTTGAAAATCAGATTTTGACCGATTATATCAAATCGCGTTATCGTCTGGAAATAACTGCCGAACCGCGAGCTTTGGTGATCGGTGAAATGCTTTCGGAATTTATAAAACGCGCACCGAAAACAATGGCGAAATGTTACCGCCGCCGTTCGGCAATCGGTCTGCGCGATGTATTATCTATTTTCGATTGTCAGGAAATGCCCGAAATTCTGTTCGATTATTCCGCTTTTAAAGACGAATTAAAAGGTTTGTCCGATGACGAAATTCAAAAAACCATTAACGGCGAAACAAAAAAGATTCGACTTCCGCAAACGTCTTATGCCGCGCACACGGCGGCGTTTTACCCGTTAATCGAACAGGTTACGGAAAAAGAGCGTTCCGCCGTCGCTTTCGGTTTTCAGACCTGCACTTATACCGATGATGACGCAATTGTCTGGATTTCGACGGAAATTGATTCAAAACTCGAAGCGTCAAAAGAGTTGACGGAATTTTGGTGCGACCGTTTGGAGATGGTCGCGTTGATGTGCGATTTTACAAAATATAAAATCTGGGTGGTTGCGCCCGAAGGTTTTTCGCCCGAGGCAATCGAAGTTTTGCGGCAAAGAAATGCTTACGGTTCGAGCCGTCGGCAAGTCGAATTGCTGATAAAATATCTCGATGCCGAAGAAAAAGTCGGCGAAAAACTTAATG
This sequence comes from Pyrinomonadales bacterium, assembly GCA_038200505.1. Classification (GTDB taxonomy): domain Bacteria; phylum Acidobacteriota; class Blastocatellia; order Pyrinomonadales; family Pyrinomonadaceae. Next base: position 19,147 of record JBBPXX010000081.1, read on the forward strand.
CAAACGAATATGAAATGGTCGTCCCGATGGGCGATGAAACCGAATTAATTTCCGCCCACGCCGTCGAAGAAATCGCAAGGCGGCATCATTTCGCTCCGAAAGCGATCAATCAAATTAAAACCGCATTAGTCGAAGCCTGCATCAACGCCACTGAACATTCACACAGTCCCGACCGCAAAATCTATCAAAAATTTAAGGTTGAAGACGACAAAATAACCATCACGATTTCCAATCGCGGCTTGCGCCTGACGGATATAAAAGCACAAGAGATAAAACCCGACGAAGGACGGCGCGGTTGGGGTTTGAAATTGATGCAAAACTTGATGGATGAAGTAAAATTCGAGCAGGTTGACGACGGAACGCGCATTTCGATGGTTAAATATCTCAAAAATAGTTGAAATTATTTTCAGATATGTTTTCGATAATAACCCACTGAATTTATTGGTTTTATATCTCTAAAACATCAAAGTTAAATTTAAATATTCTTTCCGGTTGAAAAAAAATCTATTTTGACTTGCATTTTTTTTTTTTCGTGCTACTTCATACATTCAAGGACACAAAATCAGGAAATCACGAATTGTTTGCAAATCAACTTTGCCCTTCCTAAATTGTAGCGCGGCTACATAGCAAACGATACTCTAAGATTTTCTTCAACATTCACGTTCTAAAAGGAGATAATCATGAAAATAAGAACCAAAATCTTTTTGATATTAATTGTAATAGTTGTTGCTTTATCAACAGGAACTATTGCTATTATGAATAGTCAAACTCAAACAAATCAAACACAAGAGAGATCGAAAGTTGAAGACCCCGATGATACTGCTACGCCAATTGTTGACTTCTATGACAGCAACGCAAATCAAAAAATGGAAGCAGACCGATTATCCAAAAATGCACGATACGATAATAGTGGATTTGTTTTAACCGATCCTCATCCTAATGCAGGAGAGGTTATTCGGCATGAAGAAGATTCTAATGGTTCGGATATGCCAATCGAGAAAAGCAGTATCATTATAGAAGGTCAAGTAAAAGACTCAAAGGCATTTCTTTCAAATGATAAAAGCGGCATATATTCGGAATTTACTATTAGTGTTTCAAAGGTTTTAAAAAATAGTTATGATAATTCAGTAAAACCTAATGAAACGGTAATTGCAGAACGTTTTGGTGGAAGGGTAAGGTATCCGTCCGGCAAAATAATCCGCTATAAGGTATCCGGCAAAGGATCGCCTTCTCTTAACAGTAAATATTTGTTCTTTTTAGCCGGAACGCAGGAAGATAATTATAAGATTCTAACTGCATACGAATTAAAGGATAATAAGGTTTTTGCTCTTGACGGTTCAAGAACCTTTCCTCGTAAAAATAGCAAATTAATTTACGATAAACATAATGGAAAAGAGTATAAAAATTTTATAAATGAGGTTGATCAAGCTATTGAAAATAAAGGAGGCAAATGACAATGAGAAAATTTGCTTTCCAAAACGCAGCGGTCAAATTCTACATGACAGTAGTTCTCATTATTATTCTTCAAGGATTTTGATTTCAGCACAGATTTCGCCTTGCAACTCCCAAAATTCCCCTCCAGTTCCAAACGGTGGTTGGGCTAGAAATTCGGTAGTTCAAGTTTATATTGATCCAACCATAACAGGTCAAAGAAGAATTGCTATTACTACAGCTTTTGGTAATTGGGAATCAAGCGGTCCAATAAATGGTTCATACATTACATATCAGTTTGTTACGACACCTCCTCCTAATGGCACAGGATATACGGTCTTAAATCAGCAACATCCAAATTTTACAGCTAGAGCAGTTACGGATACGATAGCAAATGATACTACCGGCGTTACAATGAGCGCGATAACCTATCTTGCTCCGACTGTGACCGATCCTGCGGCTGTTCTTGAAACAATGTCGCACGAAATAGGTCATCCAATGGGACTTGGAGATTGTACGACGTGCGCTCACTTAGAATCAGTAATGTCAGTCCGCGACAACTACGTGAACGACAACGACGTTGTTGGCAGAGCGACAAGTCCTACGCGCTGTGATAATGAACAATTGCAAACTAACTATCCACCAACACCGACACCGACACCAGAGCCACCGTTACCGCCTTTCTGTAGTTTAACAAATTTACCTGACCATTGTATCCAACAAGCAGACGATTATTGTGCTTGTCAGGAATTTTTCGGTCGTTGGAATGACGTTACTTGCCGTTGCTGGGCTGAATCACCAGTTATAGTTGATATACAAGGCAACGGATTTAGCCTGACAAATGTTGCCGACGGAGTTGTTTTCGATATTCGCGGCGATGGCAATCCATACAAATTAGCGTGGACATCTTCTAATTCCGACGATGCTTTTCTGGTGCTTGACCGCAACGGTAACGGCAATATAGACGACGGCACGGAACTTTTCGGTAATTTTACTCCGCAGCCGATAAACCCCGAACGAAACGGTTTTCTTGCGCTTGCCGAATATGATAAATCGGAAAATGGCGGAAACGGCGATGGAATAATTAGCAAGAAGGATGCGATTTTTACGAGTTTGCGTTTATGGCAGGATGCAAACCACAACGGCTTTTCCGAATTTAGTGAACTAAATACGCTGCCTGAATTATCTCTAGCCAAAATAGAACTGAATTACAAAGTGTCAAAACGCACCGATCAATATGGAAATGCGTTTAGATACCGCGCTAAAGTCAAAGATAAGAGAGACGCGCAAATCGGACGCTGGGCGTGGGATGTTTTTCTAAAATCGGAAAAGTCGGGAAACTAAAAACAGTCGCCAATTATTAGAAATAAAACGTCGAAAGGTAAATTTAACTTTTGACGTTTTATCATTTGCGATTGGAAATTTAGAGAATTAGCAAAGTTAAAGATTAAATTTACCTGAAAACAGGTTGACAATTTGAGGTTAAAGTCTTACTTTAGCTTTCAAGTTTTAATTCTATCCGAAAAACCGACAAAACAAATTTGTGAACTTTCAAACAACTATTCCCGTCCGAACAGAAGGCGAAACGGCGACCGTTTTTGCCGGAGATTATCTAAATAAATTGAGCGGCGAAGCTGTCGAACGCGAATGCAAACGCCGTATAGATGCTGGCTGTAAAACAATCGTCGTCAACTTTGCCGAAACGGAACTCGTCAACAGCATCGGCGTTTCGATTCTTCTAGGCGTAATTGATGCGGCTTCGGACGCGGGCGCGAACATCATTTTTTCAGATGTTAATGAAGACACAATCGAGCTTTTTGAAATGCTCGGCGTAACCAAGCACGTTTTCATAAAGGATAAAGGCTAAGTAGATAAAGGATAAAAAAAGAATTATTCCTTAAACCTTTCGCCTTTTGCCTTTATCCTTTATCCTTTAAGAAGATGGCGGAAAATCAGCAAAAACTAATTCATACATTCGGCGCATTGGCGGAACTCGGCAGCGAGGTCGCGGACAAGCGGAATTTTCAGGATATGATTCGCACGTCGCTTCATCTGCTGCTGGGGAGTTTGGCGATTATGCGCGGCGGCGTGGCGCGTTATTCGCGTTTCGGACACGAACTGAATATGCTCGTCGTGCGCGGACTCGGCGAAGATTTTCCGCTTTCGTTGTCGCTGTGCTATGAAGACGAACGGCAATTTTTGACAAATGGCTTAAATGCCATCGAAGTAAATCAAGCGAAAGTTCTACCGTTTTATCAGGTTTATCACAACAGTCTGGAAAAAAAGCGCGTCGAACTGCTCGTGCCGCTGGTTGTACGTGATGAAATAGTCGGTTTGATATTGTTGGGCGAAAAAGCCAACGGCGAACCTTATAATTCTTACGATAAAGAAATTATCTGCGCGATGTCGCGGCATATCGGCGTGGGCATCGCGCAAAGAAATTTGATGGCGGAACTCGAACGCCGTGACGTAGAAAACCGGCGGTTATTTGAAAATTTGCGGATGACTTATAAAGATACGGTCAAAGCATTTGCAACCGCGATTGACTGCAAGGATAAATATACCGAAGGTCATTCCGTTAGAGTCGGAAGATACACGGAAATAATCGCGTCCGAACTCGGTTGGGAAACTGAAGAAATCGAAGGCGCGGCGATTGCCGGTTATCTGCACGATATTGGGAAACTGACGGTTGAAAGCAAAATCATAAACGCGCCGTATCGCATTGACGCTAAAGAATCTGCCGAATTGAGTAAACATCCCGTCGTCGGTTACGAAATTCTTTTGCCGATTCATCATCCATATACGGACGTTCCGCTGGCGGCAAAATATCATCACGAAAGATTGGACGGGCGCGGTTATCCTGACGGTTTAGAAGATAAGGAAATTCCGTATATTGCTAAAATAGTGAACTTGGCAGATTCTTTCGACGCAATGACGACAGACCGACCTTATAAACGCCGTCGTCCGGCTAATGAAGTTATTGAAGATTTACAGCGCAACGCGGGCAAACAATTCGCGCCGGAACTCGTTTCGGCATTTTGCCGCGCGATGTTGAAAGAAGTTACAGGCGAAACAAAACAGAAAAAATTCCGTCGTTCTTTGGGCAAAGATTATATGGAAGCCGAAGGAATTGTGCCGCTTTTGCAAAATGCGCTGAACGGCATTTCGCCGACATCTTCCTTAACTTTGGTAAGTTTGGATTGAGGTAACGCAGTTGTCCCGACTGCTGTATCGGATGCGTCCCGCTTCCGAGTCAAAAATATCTGCGTTGTTGAAGTCGTGGGGGCGGGGCGCCGCCCCCACGGGCGGCGGGGCCAACATCGGTTAGTATTTTTGAGCGTTTTAATGAAAA
>JBBPXX010000082.1:0-12624 GCA_038200505.1 Pyrinomonadales bacterium
ACGCGAATGTTGACGCCGCGATTTTTCATCATCCGAATATAATTGTAAGCGTTAATGAGCATCGCCGAAGTCGAATCGCCGCCGTTCGGACTGTAAATTTTAATCGCCATCAGCTTTACCGTCCAATTAACGCCGACGACGCCGAGCGAATTATTTCCGACCGCGCCGATTGTCCCGCTGGTGTGCGTTCCGTGTCCGCCGGCGTCGTCAACCGGATTTGAATCATTATAGAAAAAATCGTAACCGTAATAATCGTCAACAAACCCGTTGCCGTCGTCGTCAATATTATTATTCGGAATCTCGCCCGGATTGCGCCAAGCATTCGCCGACAGGTCTTCGTGCGTATATTTCAAACCCGTATCAATATCGGCAACGACAACGGCTGAACTTCCCGTCGTTAAATCCCAAGCCGATAACGCGGAAATTTTCTGCATTCCATATAGTGTGCCGAATTGCGAATCATTCGGCGTGTTTAAAAGATGATAATAAAAATTCGGCTGCACATATTCGACTTCCCGATTTGATTTATAAAGCGACAAAGCCTTGTCGAAACTCAAATTAGCGGGAATTTTCACACGCTGCCAGCCGATTTCGGGAAATTCTTCGAGGACGTTCGCGCCGCTTTTGTTATTCATTTCAAAAGCGGCAGCGGAAGCCGTGCCGTTTTTATATTTGACGAGCAGTTCGCCTTCGACATAAGTTTTCGCCGAAGATTTTTGGGCAAACACAAAATTAGCCGCTAAAAAAATAAAAAGCAGACAGCCGAAACCGGATACGATTTTAACAACGGATTTCATAAGGTAATTTCCTCTAAAAAAGTGTGTTTTACTGACTAAAGATGAAAAAATTTTGATAAATTTCGGGTTTTGATGCGGGAAATCTTAAAAAAGTTCGGAAAATTTTGTGAGAAATTTTATGGGGCGGCTAGAGGGAGTCGAACCCTCGACATTCGGCACCACAAGCCGACGTTCTAACCACTGAACTATAGCCGCCATAAACTAGACATTGACAAAGATATGCCGCATATAATTAAACTCTGCGGCTGATTTTCGGCGATGACAATTTGCACAAAGCACATCGCATTTTTGAATTTCCGACTCGATTCGTTTCCACGATGAGTGGGTAACTAAGTTCGAGATGTTTCCAATCTTATCACTTCTGTTGCGATGGTCAAACTCCAAAACAATCGGATCTGGTTCGCCGCAGTTTATGCAGGGATGTTTTGTTAGATATTCAAAAACCTTTCGAGCATTTTGTTCACGAATATTGTTTCGACTCGTGTTGTGGCTGTTTCTGTAATGCTCGTGATTTTCGTAATAACGCTCTTTCCAATTCGCCTTAAAACACTCCCGACACCAAGAAGCCTTTCCGTCTTTTGATATTTTTCTAGCCGAAAATAAATGTAATACCAAGTTGCGTGAATAAATGAGCAACAAATTCTCCTCCTTAGAAAAGGAGGAGTGGCAACGCTTCGTTGACGAGGTGGTTGGATAATATATATCTATTCAAAAGTTAAACGAAGAATAACCACCCCGTCAGCCGAAGCGACTGCCACCCTTCCTTTGAATTGAGGGGAGTTTTTAACCCCATTTTATTTACGCAACTTGGTATAAGTCTTTCTCGCACTTACATTTCGTACAAATTTTTGTCGCGCTTTCCGGCATTGATATATCTTATAACAAAAATCCGAATTCAAAAATCCAAAATTGAAATGCCCCCGGCACGACTCGAACGTGCGACCCACAGCTTAGAAGGCTGTTGCTCTATCCAACTGAGCTACGGGAGCGCAAAAAGAACGAATAGAAATGGTAACGATTGTTTGATTTATAGTCAAACTTAACCGAAAAATTTTACGAATAAAAAAACAAATAATCCGCAAATTATTGGTAAAATCAAGAAAATTAAAATCCATGTGGCTTCGTTTTTGAATGAAAAATTAAACAGTTTCATTTTGTTTTTCACGCACGACGCGCATCATTTGTTCAAAAACTTCGCTTAAATCGAGTTCACTTGTGTCAATGACAACGGCATCTTCGGCAATCTTTAACGGCGAATCGGCGCGTGAAACGTCGCGTTCGTCGCGTTCTTTGATTTCGGCGAATGTTTGCTTAAAACTGACGGCACGTCCTTTTGCCGAATCTTCTTCAAAACGTCTTCGCGCCCGCGCTTCGGGTTTTGCCGTTAAAAAAAATTTGATGTCGGCGTTCGGAAAAACAACCGTTCCGATGTCGCGCCCGTCGAGAACCGCGCCGTTCGGTGCGATGTTTCCGAGATTTCTCTGTTTTTCGACGAGAATTTTGCGAACTTCCGAAACAGTCGAAACAATCGAAGCTGCCTGCCCGATTTCGTTGGTGCGGATTTTCGCCGTAACGTCTGCGCCGTTCAATTTCACAAAAAGCGCGTCAGGTTCACCGATCAATTCAATATCGGAATGCGCGGCGATTGCAGCGATTTTTTCTTTATCATTTAAATCGGTTTCACTTTCCAAAACAGCCAATCCGACGGCGCGATACATCGCGCCCGTATCGAGATAAAGCAGATTCAATTGTTTGGCTAACATTTTGCCGAGCGTAGATTTGCCTGCGCCCGAAGGTCCGTCAATGGCGATAATCATTGATTGTAAGTTTATTTGATTTCCGCGCTTCTGTCTAAATCAACAAGCATTTCGAGTTTTTCGCCGTCTTCCCAAGTTTCGCATTTGAAATTTTGGTGATATTCGTCAATCGCGTGAACCGATTTTTCAAAAACAGCCTTCACCTTTTCAAAACTTTCGGCTTTCATCAGATAAATCAAAAAATCTCCTTCGCTTGTTCGATCAAGAAAAACCGTTTCCAAAATCACATTTTCGTCGCGCAAAGTCGCTAACGCTTCAACTTTTCGCTCGTTAATAGTTTTCGTCCAATCGCGCACTTTTCAAGCGAATTCGGTTTCAGTTTGATTTTTATGCAGCGAGTTTCGTAATTCATTTGATTATTTTTTGTAATGAATTTAATGTTGTTTCAATATCTTCCCGCGAAACGTCGTAATGCGTAACCATCCGAATCGCTGTGCCAAATGGCGAAGCTAAAATAGCATCTTCTTTTAATGCCGCACAAATTTCGGCGGAAGTTTTACCCGCTTCCGTAACGTCGAAAATGACAATATTTGTTTGAACTTTTTCCGCTTCAATCGAAACGCCTTTCAGATTCGCCGCGCCTTCCGCCAAACGACGAGCGTTTTCGTGGTCAATATGCAGATGTTTCGGTGATTCTTCCAAAGCGATCAAACCAGCTGCCGCGAGAACGCCGACTTGCCGCATTCCGCCGCCGAAGCGTTTGCGCCAAACTCGCGCTTCGGCGATAAAATCCTTTTCGCCCAAAAGCATCGAACCGACGGGCGCACCCAAACCTTTCGACAAACAAAACTGCACCGAATCAACCGATTTCGTAAGATTCGCCACCGTTTCATTCTGCGCGACTGCCGAATTAAAAATCCTCGCGCCGTCAAGATGAACCGGCAAATTTAATTGATGTGCGTGATCGCAAATCTCGTCCGTTTCCGCCGCGCTCATTACACTTCCGCCGCCGAAATTGTGCGTATTTTCCAAACAAATCAATCCCGTCGGACAAGCGTAATACGGCTGATTGATGTGCAAAGTCGATTCGATTTCCGCCCACGTCAGCATTCCGTTATCATTGGCGGCGCGGACGGGGCGAATCGTTACGCCGGCGGCAACGGCGGACATTCCCATTTCCCAATTAAAAATATGTCCGCGTTCTTCAATAATAACTTCGTCGCCGGCTCGCGTATGAAGTTTGACGGCGATTTGATTGCCCATCGAACCCGTCGGCACAAACAGCGCGGCTTCTTTACCGAAAATTTCCGCCGCACGTTCCTGCAAAAGATTAACCGTCGGGTCTTCCATGTAAACATCGTCGCCGACTTCCGCTTCCACCATCGCTTTCCGCATCTGCGCGGTTGGTTTTGTAACTGTGTCGCTTCTTAGATCAATCATTTTAATTTTGACTTTTTGAGAAATTTAACTGTTAGGAAGATCGCTCCAAAAACTAAAGCGGTCGGAATAATGACGATTGTCGCCCAACCTAATGGTGTCAGAGTTGTTTTAACTTCGTAAACACCGAATGACGATCCTTCGCTGCCTAACAAAAGTAAGAAAAAGCCTAAAGTTTTTGCTGCAAAAATATTAAATAAAAGCATTATTGTTTTTCTTTGTTAAAATAAATCTGAAATCAATTATTTGAAATTTTATCGAAAACTATCATTAATATCTTTCAAAATTTCCGAACCCGGACAAAGTTCCGCTTCGCTCAATGAATTCAAAGGTTTTTCGCTTGTTTGGAGAAGTCCGTGAAAGTTTTGAGCGTCCGCGTTCATATACAACAAACCTGTCAGGATTTCATTTTTAGACTTCGCATTTTGGACGGCGTTTATCGCTGAAAATCTGTCGGACGGATTCCAATCTTTGGCTAATTTATGCAGTCGGATCATCGAACCGTCGTGCATTTTTAAGTTTTGGACGCTTCCTTCGTCGTATTTTGTTTGAATTTCACGCTTTATCGGGACAAAATCAATTGTCGCGGTTGCTTCGATATGTTCGCGGACGTAATCGTAAGATTTGGTTGAACCTTCGTTATTATTAAAGGTTACGCACGGCGAAATGATGTTCAAAAATGCAAAGCCCGGATGTTTCAAACCTGCTTTAAGCAGCGGAATGAGTTGATCTTTGTCGCCCGAAAAACTTTGCGCGACGAAGGTTGCGCCGAGTTCGATTGCCAAACTTGATAAATCTATCGCTTCAAACAAATTGATATTGCCCGATTTGTTTTTTGAACCCGTGTCGGCGGTTGCCGAATCCTGTCCTTTTGTCAAACCGTAACAGCCGTTGTTCATTACGATATAAACCATATTCAGATTGCGGCGGATGACGTGAACAAATTGTCCCATTCCGATTGAAGCCGTGTCGCCGTCGCCCGAAATGCCGAGATAAATAAGGTCGCGGTTGGCGAGATTTGCGCCCGTCGCAATTGACGGCATCCGTCCGTGAACGGAATTAAAACCGTGTGAATTGCTCAAGAAATACGCGGGCGTTTTTGAGGAACAGCCGATGCCGGAAAGTTTGGCGACTTTGTGCGGCTCAATGTTTAATTCAAAACACGCTTCGGCAATCGCCGCGCTGATCGAATCGTGTCCGCAACCGGCGCACAGCGTCGAAAGCGAGCCTTCGTAATAATCAACCGTGTAACCCAAATCGTTTTTGGGCAGATTCGGATGGCGAAATTTTGAGCGAACGTATGACATATTTTTAAACTAAAGATTGAATAATTTCCGCAAACGATTTTCAATTTCCGTCCTTTGCGATGTTGAATTTATATTTCATTGGTCAAGCGGTTTTCCATCCGTTATCGAATAAATGTCTTCTTCCGCGTCGTTCAGAAAATCAAACGCTTCGTTTTTTGCCGCCGCTTGCCGCCATTCGCTTTCGTGAATGTCTTTGGCTTCGGGAAACAAAACAATCACGTGCACGGAAGTCGGCGCATTTACCGAAAAAGTTTCATCAATGACAATTTTCCCGTTTTGTTCGATTGTTCCGGTTGTTTCAATTGCTATCAACATAAATTATTAAACCTCTCTCAAAGTAATTTTACTTCATATTTATTTTAATTTGTTTTAAAATATTATCGGCAGTTATCGGTTGCCGTCGTAATTCAAAACTGAAATAAGTTTATCTGTGTTAATTCCAAAACTTAATTAAGCTCAATGATTTCCTTATCTTTTTTCAAAAGAATATTGACAATTTAGCTTCGGTCAACATTTCCTTCTGCCATTTTTTGCACAAATTCGGCTATTTCAGGTTCAAGATAAATCGGTAAATTAAATTCGCCGTCGGCGTTGTAAAATGTGTTTCTGATGCCTTTTGAAAAATTATATTCCTTCTTACATATTGCGGGTTATCACACATCAAACTGAAGTCAATTCCTTTCGCAGGATTTGGTCAACTACTTTGGGAACCGATTGATGCGACGACTCGGCTTTGCACCGCAATTTTTGAAAAACGTCTTCTGCAACGCGGACTTCGAGAATACGACTTTTTATTTCGATAATATCGTCCGCCGCTTCTAAATGTTCGATGTAATCCGCCGCACTATGCGTGTCCCAAAATTCTCCGGCTTCCTCTTCCGTTTCAAAAGAATCGGGTAATGGATCAATTGCTTTCTTTTTGTCTGCCATAACATTTTCTTTCGCCATCGTTAGACATTTTCACCTTTGACATTGCCTTTCGCAACCTTCCTGATATGCGGTTTCGTGCATAAAACCTCTTCTGCTTCTGCCGCCAATACGCCGTGTTTGGTTTCTAGTTTTTCAACAAATTGATCTTTCCAGATGATTTGACTGATGACCATAATCAAAATTATATCATAAGAATTCAGGTTAAATTTGCCTTGATTTGATTCAAAATATTATCGGCGGTTATCGGCGTTCCGTCGTAGTTCAAGACCGAAATTAGTTTATCGGGATTAACTCCTAACTCAATCATCATCAGACTTTTAAATTGAGCATCGCGGTTTTGTTCGATGACGAAAACTTTACTGTGCGAATTGATAAAATCCTCAAACTCTTTGCCGAATGGAAATGCTTTAACTCGCATTAAATCAAGCGAAATTTCTTCATTCTTTAATAATTCAATCGCTTCTTCCGCCGCGTAAGTCGAAGTTCCAAAGAACAACACGCCAAACGGCGAAGCATTTTCCGATTGATAAAACTGCGGCGCGGGAACAATTTTTTTGGCGGTGTTCCATTTTGTAATGAGTCTGTCCACATTGCGTTTATAAGCGTCGCCCAATTCGGTATAAACGGCATATTCATCACGCGAAGTGCCGCGCGTTACGAACGCGCCTTTTGTTGAATGCGTTCCGGGAATTGTCCGATACGGAATGCCGTCGCCGTCAACGTCTAAATAACGTCCATATCTTTCCAGTTTTTCAAGTGATTCCGCGTCTAAAACTTTGCCGCGATTGTACTGGCGTTTGTCGTCCCAATTTAAAGGCTTTGAAACGTGATCGTTCATTCCCAAATCGAGATCGGTCATTAAAATTACGGGCGTTTGAAATTGTTCGGCTAGATCGAAAGCGTCGGCGGTCATTTCAAAACATTCCGTCGGCGAAGCGGGAAAGAGCAAAACGTGCTTGGTGTCGCCGTGCGAAGCGTAAGCGGCTTCGAGAATATCGGATTGCTGTGTCCGCGTCGGCATTCCGGTTGAAGGTCCGGTTCGTTGAACATCAATCAAAACCGTCGGAATTTCGGCGAAATACGCCAAGCCGAGAAATTCATTCATCAAAGAAACGCCCGGACCGCTGGTTGCCGTGAACGATCTCGCGCCGTTCCAGTTTGCGCCGATGACCATTCCGATTGCGGCGAGTTCGTCTTCCGCCTGCACGAGGGCAAAATTATTTTTGCCGGTTTCCTTATCAACGCGGAGTTTTTTCGCATATTTTGAAAAAGCGTCCACAACCGAAGTCGAAGGCGTAATCGGATACCACGCGGCAACCGTCGCGCCGCCGTAAATCGCGCCCAAAGCACACGCCGTATTTCCGTCAAGCATTATCGAATCGCCGACCAAATCGCGTCTTTCGACACGAATATCGAGCGGATATTCAAAATGTTCGTGAACATAATCAACGCCTAATTTCAAGGCTTTGATGTTTGGTTCGATCAATTTTTCCTTGCCTTTGAACTGTTCGCCCAACATTGTAACCAAGACATCGAATTCAATATCGAAAAAAGCCGACAACGCGCCGACGTAGATTATATTTTTGAACAATTGCCGCAAACGCGGTTCGGTAAAAGCGTTATTGGAAAGTTCCATCAGCGGAATGCCGAGATAATTTATGTCGTCGCGGATATAGTTTGAATGCAGAGGTTTGGAACTGTCATAAAGAAAATAACCGCCCGTCCGCACGTCGGCGACATCCTTCGCCATACTTTGCGGATTGACGCAAACCATAAAATCAATGCCTTCGCGCCGTCCGAGAAAACCTTTTTCACTGACACGGACTTCATACCACGTCGGCAAACCCTGAATATTTGACGGGAAGATATTCTTCGGCGTAACCGGAATGCCCATCCGAAAAATGGACTTCATAAAAAGCGCGTTCGCGCTCGCCGAACCCGTTCCGTTGACGTTCGCAAATCTGACGACAAAATCGTTTGTTTTATTTTCGCTCATTCAAATGTTTCTTTAATTTTTTCTTCGACAATCCGCAGAAATTCCAAAGGCTGAACAATCTTCAAAAATCTGAATTTTTGTCTGAATGCTTTGCTTTCGGTGTCGTAATCCGTCATTAAATCAATCAAATCTTTATTGCGGGTTACGATGAAATCTGCTTCCGCTTCAACCGCCAAATCTATATAAACTTCATCGTCAACATCACGCGGAAGAGAAAAAACTTTCGAAACTTTTTCAACGATTGTCGCCAATTCGGAAATAGAATTTAAAAAGTCTTTAATTTTCTCATCTGTTAAAGCGTCAAATCTTTCTCTGATTTGCGGACGGTTTATAACGTCTTCGATTTCGGCTAAAACGTCTTTGCTGACAAAAAGTTTGACGATTCCTTCTTCGACAAGTCTGTAACAATTCTCCGCCGGACTTTTTGCTTTCAACGCGGCTTGCAGAAAAGTATTGCAATCGAAAACGACGCGGATTTTTTCAAAAGAACTCATTTATTTTCTCTGGAATTCTTTTCTGTAAAATAGTCGCGTCTTGCGCTTGTAATTATTTCGTCCAATTCTTCTCCCGAAACTTTTTGTTCTTCAACTTGTCGGCGAACGGGCGCAAAAATTTCATCAAGCGTCCGCATTTTCTTAGAATCTTCTTCGATCAGTTTTTCGATGTAATCTTCAATGGCATAACCTTTTGCATCAGCGCGGTTTTTAAGAATCGCTTCCGTTTCCGGTTTTAATGTAATTGTCAATGTCATATTTTACCTGTTTTTTATTTGAAATTTTTATTTCCCGCAACCGTCGTAAGTTTTCGTAACATTGTAAAAGAATTCCTGCATATCCCAAGCTGCCGTCGGGCATCTTTCCGCGCACAAACCGCAATGGAGGCAAACATCTTCGTCTTTGACCATCACCCGCGCTGTCGGCAAAGTTTCCGAAACGTATAACTCCTGCGACAGATTCAAAGCGGGAACTTTTAGTTTTTGCCGCAGTTCCAATTCCTCGTCATTTTTTGTAAAAGTAATACAGGCAGTCGGGCAAACATCAACGCAAGCGTCGCATTCGATACATTTCGGTGCATCGAAAACGGTTTGCACATCGCAATTCAAACAACGCTGCGCTTCTTTGAATCCTGTCGGCAAATCGAATCCGAGTTCGACTTCCTGCTTTCTGTCTTTTAGAGTAATTGATTTATCGGCTTGCGGCACAATAAAACGCTCGTCGTGAACGATTTGGCTGTCGTAAGCCCATTCGTGAATGCCCATTTTTTGACTTCGCAAATTCACAAACGGTTCAAGCCGATTATTGACATCTTCATTATTACACAAACGATGAATCGAAACTGCCGCCTGATGTCCGTGGGCAACTGCCGTGATTATATTTTCGGGTCCGAACGCCGCGTCGCCGCCGATGAAAACCTTCGGATTGGTTGATTGAAACGTAACTTTATCAACTATCGGCATTTCCCATTCGCCGAATTCAACGCCGATGTCGCGTTCGATCCACGGAAAAGTGTTTTCCTGTCCAATCGCCAAAATCACATCGTCCGCTTCAACAAAAACATCGGGTTCGCTCGTCGGAACTAACTTTCGTCTGCCGTTTTCGTCATAAACCGCTTCGACCTTTTCAAACATCATTCCTTTCAATTTGCCGTCACGAGCGACAAAAGATTTCGGCGTGTGATTGTCAATAATCGGAATATCTTCGTGCATCGCGTCTTCCTTTTCCCACGGCGACGCTTTCATCTCGGCAAACGGACTGCGAACGATAACTTTAACCGCTTCGCCGCCGATTCTGCGCGACGTGCGGCAGCAATCCATCGCCGTATTTCCGCCGCCGACAACAATTACTTTTTTCCCGATTTTCGTCGTATGTTCGAATGCCACGCTTGCCAGCCAATCTATTCCGATGTGAATATTTTTATCGCCTTCCCAACGTCCTTCCAGTTTCGGCAAATCCTTTCCGCGCGGTGCGCCCGTTCCGATAAAAACCGCATTGTAATCCTTTTCCAAAATCTTCTTCAAACTCGAAACGTATTGATTAAAATGCGTATGAATTCCCAGATCGAGAATGTAATTCACCTCTTCATCCAAAACGCTTTCGGGCAGACGAAACGCCGGAATCTGCGTAACCATAAAACCGCCGCCTTTTTTCTGTTCGTCGTAAAGATGAAGTTCGTAGCCGAGCGGAGCAAGATCACGCGCCACCGTGAGCGAAGCCGGTCCCGCGCCGATCAAAGCGACTTTTTTCCCGTTCTGCTCAAACGGAGTTTGCGGCATCAATTCCTTAACTTCACCTTTATTATCAGCGGCAACACGCTTCAAACGGCAAATCGCCACCGGTTCTTCTTCTTCAAGCCGCCCGCGCCGGCAAGCCGGTTCACACGGACGATCACAAGTGCGACCTAAAATGCCGGGAAAAACGTTGGAATCCCAATTTATCATATAGGCTTCCGTATATTTTCCCTGTGCAATCAGGCGAATATATTCCGGCACGGGCGTATGCGCCGGACAAGCATATTGGCAGTCAACCACTTTATGAAAATATTCAGGGTCTTTGATGTCGGTTGGTTTCACTTGTTTTTTCTCCCTGTGAATCGTTTTTACTTCTTTAAAAATAGTATGTTTTGGATGTTACTTCAATATAAAAACATCTGAAAAGTAAAATAAACCAAGATTTGATCGATTATTTAATTTCATTTCGCACGAAAAATGAAGTTTTGAGAATCCATTATGTTAACCCAAGTTGCTGATTGTGATTATTTACCGCCGAGGCGCAGAGAAAGACGCAGAGATTCGCAGAGATTTTCGTCTTTTTTCTGCGTTTCTCCGCGCCTCTCTGCGCCTCGGCGGTGAAAATCTTCCTAAATTTGATAACTGACAACTTAGGTTTATGTTAAAATTGCATTCGCAACAATCATTGAATCAAATCCGAAGTTGACTTAAAAGATAATTTTTACAAATGAGATTTAAACTGCCCGAAATTCCGCCGCCTAAACTTATTAAATCGCTGCGTTCATATAATCTTTTGCCCGCGATTGTTTTTCTGCCGACGCGCCGCCGCTGTGACGAAGCCGCGCTCGAAGTTGCCGCCGACAAAGCGCAGCGCACCGATGCCGAAAGAGAACGGCGGCGATTGGAAATTTATCAGGAATATTCAGCGGAAAATCCCGAAATAAAAACGCATAAACATCGCAAAATACTGCTCAATGCCGGAATTGCCGCGCATCACGCCGGACATATTCCGGCTTGGAAATTATTGGTCGAAAAAATGATGTCGAACGGTTTGCTGGACGCGATTTTTGCGACTTCGACGGTTGCCGCCGGCGTGGATTTTCCGGCGCGAACCGTCGTTTTGAGCCAAGCCGACGCACGCGGCAACGATGGCTGGCGACCTCTTCAGGCAAGCGAATTACAGCAAATGACCGGACGCGCCGGACGACGCGGCAAAGATAATGTCGGTTTTGTCGTGCTTGCGCCGTCGAATTTTCAAAACCCGCCGAAGATTGCGACGCTTTTGAAATCGCCGCCCGACGCGCTCGAAAGCAAGTTTCGCGCAACTTATACGAGTCTGCTAAATCTGCTCGACGCTTTCGGCGGCTTCGCGCAGGTGCGCGAGATTGCCGAGAAAAGTTTTGCGTTTCGTGATACGGCGCGAATTGTGGCAAAACTCGAAAAACAGCGCGAACAGCGTTTGCAAAATTTGCGGAAAAAACTCGAAAAAAGTGAATTCGATTATTCGGTTGCAGACGTGCGCGGTTTTGAAAGATTGGCGAGCGTACGAACGCGGTTTCAGGAAAATCTGCCGACACTTCGTTTTGAAATCCGGCGCAATTGGCTCGAAGAAAACGTCTTCGCGGGCAGAATTGTTACAAAAAGCCGCAACAGCAAACGCTTTTTTCTCGTCTTAAGCATTTTCGGCGAAAAAGTCGTAACGATGCGCGACGACGGACAGGGCGCGACGCTTTCGCTGTCGCACATCGGGCGCGTTTACGCGAAAAAATACGCGGTCAACGAAAAATCTCTCGAAAAAGCGTTTGACGAAATTCACAACGGCAAAAATCCGCCGCTCGATGAACCAAAAATCTCCGAATATAAAGATAAAACAGACGATGCGGCGGAAATAATCAACAATCTGATTGATTCGTTTTTGCCGAAACAAGCGAGCGAAGATCAAAAAAGAAACGCGCTCGGTCTTTTGTGGGAAACGTGGAACGACGCGGATTTTTTGCAGAAAACAGAACGCGATATTGAAATTCTAAAAAGCGAAATCTGGCTGCCGTTTGAACATCGGACGCGGGTTTTGAATCATTTCGGTTATCTCGATTTCGGGGCGCAAAAAGTTACGGAAAGCGGCAAATGGCTGGCGGATTTGCGCGTTGATCGTCCGCTTTTGGTTGGAGAATCA
>JBBPXX010000083.1:0-17560 GCA_038200505.1 Pyrinomonadales bacterium
ACATTGGCAGTAAGACTTGAAATTCTTCGTCCGTTAAACTCGTGACAGAAAGAAATTCTCTCGGCTTTCCTTTTAATTCATCATATTTTAACATTTACACAGTTTATCTGATTTTTCTTATTTCAAATAATGTCTATTGTTAACAACCCGCCGAATTCCGTCTTTGATCAATTCGACATTAAAATTTATCAGTAAACCCAACCTTTTGTCAGCCAAAATCAAATAAGTCCGAAGTTGTTTTAGATGTACCGGCGAAATTGCCTCGACTGATTTTATTTCAATAATAACTTTATCATTTACAATCAAATCCGCCCGAAAACCGACTTCGAGTTGGACGCTTTCATAAATGACGGGAACTGCCTGTTGTCGAATAATTTTGCAGCCGCGTTTTTCAAGTTCGTGAGCCAAAATAGCTTCATAAACCGATTCCAGCAAACCGGGACCGATTCTGTTATGAATTTTGAAGGCGCAGTCAACAATTATTTTTGAGATTTCGTTTTCGGTCATAATTTTTGTTTCCCGCAAAGGCGCAAAGGACGCAAAGTAAGAATAAGCATACAATAATTCTAAATAGTTATTAAAACTCTTCTTGGCTTTCCTTTGCGTCCTTTGCGCCTTTGCGGGAAACTTCTCCCAGTTTCTCATTCAATAACTCCCAAAGTTTTTCGATGTGCCGTTCTTCAACTCGAATATTCCCAATCGAAACGCGCAAAGTAAATTCACCGTTTAACTTAGTGTGTGAAATATACGCTTCGCCGCTTTCATTTATCGAATTCATTAACTTTTCGTTTAATGTGTCTAAATCTTCAACACTTTTCGGACAAGCGCGAAAACATACGAGCGCAAACGGAACAGGCGCAAGCATTTCCCAATCTTCGCTTTTCTCAATCCACGTTTCAAGCAATTTTGCCAGACGGCAATGTTCACGGATTCGGTCAATCATTCCCTGCTGTCCGAAATATCGCATTATGAACCACAATTTCAAAGAGCGAAATCTGCGCCCGAGCTGAATGCCGTAATCCATTTGATTTGTTACGGTTTCGTTTGTTTTTAAATATTCGGGAACGAGCGAAAAAGCCTTTTTGAGCAAATCCAAATGACGACAATACAAAACCGACAAATCAAACGGCGTGAACAGCCATTTATGCGGATTTGTAACTAAAGAATCGGCACGTTCGCAACCTTTCAGACAATTTTGCAATTCGGGAACAATCGCCGCGCTTCCGGCATACGCCGCGTCAACGTGCAGCCAAAGGTTGTGTTCTTCGCAAATCGGCACAATTTCGGGAATCGGATCAATGCTTGTCGTCGAAGTCGTGCCGACCGTGGCGACAACGCAAAAAGGCAAATATCCGTTTTGTTTGTCGGCTTCAATCGCTTCGCGCAATTTATCGGGACGCATTCGGAATTTGTCATCAACCACGATTTTGACGAGCGATTTTTGTCCCAAACCTAAAAGAATGACGGCTTTTTCAACAGATGAATGCGATTGTTCGGAAGTATAAATTCTTAAAAGCGGCAAATCTTCACGTCCGCTCATTCCATTTTCACGAATTTTCAAATCCAAACCTTCACGCGCCGCCGCAATCGCGTGAAGCGTCGAAACCGAAGCCGTGTCGTAAATAATTCCTTTCAAACCGGAATCCAAACCCATCATTTGCCGCAGCCAATCAAGCACGACTTCTTCGAGTTCGGTTGAAGCGGGCGACGTGCGCCACAACATCGCTTTCATATCGAACGCCGCGCTCAAAAGTTCGCCGAAAATGCCGACGGAACTTGTCGAAGTCGAAAAAAGCCCGTGAAAATTCGGATGATTCCAATGCGTTACGGCGGGCAAAATCAGCTTATCAATATCCTTGATAACTTCCGCAAAATCTTCGCCGGTTTCGGGCGCGGATTTTGGCAAATTATCCTTCAACCAATTCGGTTCGATCTGTGAAAGAACAGGGAATTGCTCGATATTTTCAAAATAATCGGCAATCCAATCAATAAGTTCGTGTCCGTAGCGGCGAAATTCTTCTTTCGGCATATCGCCGGAGTCGGGTTGTTGTTCGTTCATATTGTTCCAAACGCGGAAACACGCCCGTTAGTAAGTGTGTAAAATCTGCATCATTACCAATACACGGGTTTTCGCCTGAAAGTTTTTTCGCCGCATTGTTAAAAAAAAGTTAAAAATCATTCGACAGTTTGGCAATTAAAAGTATAATATCTCAATCGTCCATCTCGCCAACGAATTATTGTAAAAAAAATTATTGTGCCGAAACTTGGTTCAACAAGAAAGTAAAAGATTTATTTTCATACGAAAAAATCTATGGCAGCAGAAGCAATCGTCAACGAAAAAGTAACAAACGAAGGTTTCGTTCGCGGTTTCGGACTGCTCGATTCGACGATGATTGTTGCCGGTTCGATGATCGGTTCCGGCATTTTTATCGTTTCCGCCGATATTGCGCGGCAGACGGGTTCGGCGGGCGGTTTGCTTTTGACGTGGCTGATTACGGGCATTTTGACGATTTTCGCCGCACTTTCTTACGGCGAACTCGCCGCGATGATGCCGAAAGCGGGCGGACAATACATTTATTTGCGCGAAAGTTATTCGCCGATGTTCGGATTTCTTTACGGCTGGACGCTTTTTCTCGTCATTCAAACCGGCACAATCGCCGCCGTCGCCGTCGCTTTTGCCAGATTTTTGGGCGTTTTGTTTCCAGCGATTTCGCCGACTTCTTGGATAATTCCGCCGATAAATTTGACTTCCGGTTACGCCGTTTCGCTTTCCATTCAGCAGTTTGTCGGCGTTTTGCTGATAATCTTTTTGACAATAATCAATATGCAGGGTTTGAAGCTCGGCAAATTGATTCAAAATGTTTTCACTTCGGCAAAAACTTTAGCTTTGCTGGCTTTAATCATTTTGGGAATTTTTGTCGGCGGCGCGATGACAAACGCATTTTCAAGCAATTTTGCAAATCTTTTTACGCCGCAAAATGCTGCGATTATCAAACCGGACTTTGCGTTTTTGCCGGAAGTTTCGGTGAACGGCGGATTTTTCGCGCTCATCGTCGTCTTTTGTGTCGCGCAGGTCGGCTCATTGTTTTCGTCAGACGCTTGGAACAACATCACTTTTACGGCGGGCGAAGTTAAAGAACCGCAAAAGAATATTCCGCTATCATTGGCGATGGGAACTGGCTTGGTGATTACGCTTTATTTTCTGGCGAATATCGCGTATTTGTCGGTGCTTTCGCTGACACAGATTCAAAATGCGCCGGAAGATCGCGTCGGAACAGCCGCGCTCGAAGTGATTTTTGGCGGCGGCGGCGCGGCGGTGATGGCGGTTGCGATTATCGTTTCGACTTTCGGCTGTAATAACGGTTTGGTTTTGGCGGGCGCGAGAGTTTATTATGCGATGGCGAAGGATAATTTGTTTTTCAAATCAACCGCGAAACTCAATAAAAATCACGTTCCGGCGTTTGCTTTGATTTTGCAGTGCGTTTGGGCTTGTCTTTTAGTTTTGCCACGCACTCGTTCCGGCGCATTTACGCCCGAAGGTTATGAAGATTACGGAAATCTTTACGGAATGCTGCTCGATTATGTTGTATTTGCCGTTTTAATTTTTTATATTTTAACTATCATCGGTCTGTTCATTCTGCGGCGCACGCGCCCGAATGCAGAACGTCCGTATAAAGCCTTCGGTTATCCGTTGATTCCGGCGATTTATATCGCCGCCGCAGCCGTAATTTCTTTAGTTCTTTTATTTTACAAACCGCAAACGTCTTTGCCCGGTTTGGCAATCGTGCTGTCGGGCGTTCCGGTTTATTTTATTTGGAAAAATTTCCAAAGGCAGAAACACGACCGTTAGGAAGTGTGCAAAATCTGTATCCTTGCTGACACTTCTGACCAAAACACAAATCTGCACCCTTGCTGACGCGCGGGTTTCTGCCTGAGGCGACCGTCAGAGAGCGTGTAAATTTTGGCAATCATATTTGACTTAATAATTTAGGAGGAATCTATGTCTCTATTTGCGACAAAATCAATTGAAAAAATTATCGCCGAAGCATCGGAAACGGGCGAGCATACATTAAAGAAAACGCTGAGCGCGTTGGATTTAACGATGCTCGGCGTGGGTGCGATTATCGGCACGGGAATTTTCGTTCTAACCGGACAAGCTGCCGGCAAACACGCCGGACCCGCCGTTGTTATCTCGATGATTATCGCCGGAATCGTCAGTATGTTCGCCGCGCTCTGTTACTCGGAATTTGCGGCGACTATTCCGATTTCCGGTTCGGCATATGCTTACGGCTACGGCACACTCGGCGAATTTGTCGCGTGGATTATCGGCTGGGATTTAATTCTTGAATACGCTTTCGGTGCGGCAACCGTTGCCGTCGGTTGGTCGGGCTACGTCGTCAGTCTTTTGAGCGATCTCGGAATTACTTTTCCGCCGTCGCTTGCGGCACCTCCCGGGCAAGCGATACCGTTGGCGGACGGCTCAACAGCTTACGGCATTTTCAATCTGCCCGCATTTTTGATTGCGATTGCCGTTACCGCTCTGCTGGTTAAAGGGATTAAGGAATCCGCCAACTTTAATTCGATCATCGTCATCATCAAGGTTTTGGTCGTCGTTCTGTTTATCATCGCCGGAATTGGTTATGTCAATCCGAGTAATCTGGGAATCGGCTGTGCGGCGGGAAGTCCGGGCTGTTCGGAATTTATGCCGTTCGGTTTTCCGGGCGTTGTAACGGGCGCGGCGGTCATCTTCTTTGCCTATATCGGTTTCGACGCGGTTTCAACCGCCGCACAGGAAGCCAGAAACCCGCAGCGCGATATGCCGATTGGTATTTTAGGTTCGCTCATCATCTGCACATTTCTCTATATTTTGGTATCGGGAATTATGGTCGGTTTGGTTGATTATCATCTTTTAACCAACGCCGCCGCGCCGATTGCCGTTGCCATTGACGCGGCTTTTGCAAAAGCGCAGGGAACGACAATGGGAACGGTTTTGTCTGTTTTCCCGATGATCATCAAGGTCGGCGCGGTTCTCGGTCTGAGTTCGACAATGGTTGTGTTGGTAATGGGACAGCCGCGCGTTTTTTATTCGATGTCGAAGGACGGGTTGCTGCCGAAATGGGCGGCGAAAATTCATCCGAAATATCAAACGCCGTATGTTACGACGATGATTACCGGCGCGATTGTCGCGCTTTTGGGCGGCTTTGTGCCGATCAATCTGCTCGGCGAACTGGTCAGCATCGGAACGCTGTTCGCATTCGTCATCGTCGGAACGGGAATTATCATTTTGCGCTCGTCAAATCCGGCGTTAAATCGTCCGTTCAAAGTTCCGTTCGTGCCGTTTATTCCGATGGCAACGGTTGTTTCGGCGGCTTATTTGATGAACAGTTTGCCAATCGAAACTTGGATTCGGCTGATTGTTTGGATGTCTATCGGTTTGGTCATCTATTTTGCGTATAGTTATTCGCACAGTAATCTTCGAAATGTTACGGACGAAGTTGCAAACCAATCGGATTCGAGAAACAAACCGCCGATTGCGGCGATTGTGGCGATAATATTGGTGATTTTGCTGACTTTATATCAAGTGCCGTTTTTAATGAATGTGCCGCCGGAAGCTGTTCCGCTCGATCTCGGCATTCGTCTTTTTGCGTGGATCGTAACCGGAGTTCTGGTGGCGATGCTGATGTATGGCAAGCAAACAAATCGCGGCGGAACGGACGAAAAAGTGCAGAAAATCGGTTTGATCGCTTCGCTTATAAATTTAGTGGTTTGGGCGGGAATTACTTATTGGTTCTTCGTTCACTACGCTGAATTACACGCTAAATAGCATCACGCTGAATTAGTGGTTTGAGCAAAAATCAGCCGCGGAGTAGCGCAGAAAAAATAGATAAACCAACAAATCTGTTTTTTCTGCGTTATTCCGCGGCTGATGAATTTTATTTATGAATTAAGTCGGCTAAAAGAATGCGTCAAATCTTTTCGCCAACCGGCGCGGTAAATTTTTCGTCTTCGATATTCCCGGTATTTTTCAAGTTCGCAGGTTCAAACAATAAAACCTCGACTTCACTTTTGGCAACCGGACGATGTTCAACGCCGTGCGGCACAATGATAAATTCGCCTTCCGACAATTCAACTATTTTATCGCGGAATTCAATACGGAAACTTCCCTTCAACGCCATAAACATTTCGTCTTCCGCTTCGTGTTGATGCCACGGAAACTCGCCCTGAAATTTGACGAGTTTGATTTCCTGCCCGTTCAATTCACCGACAACCTTCGGTCGCCAATGTTCATTTATTAACGCTAATTTTTCCGCCAGATTAACTTTTTCCATCAATTACTCCGAGTTTCTTTTCTATTTCCTTTTCTTCTTTTCGCGCTCCCGCCCAAGTCATCGGGAAAAAATGAATATCGCCGCTTTTTTCCGCGTCGTTAATTCTCGATAAAGCCGTGCGGATTACATTTTTCTGTAATTCCGTATGAAACGGAACACCGAAAAGATGTCCCATCATAAACGGCAAAAACACGGCTCGCGGCGGTTTGATGTGTTCCGTTACGTCTAGCGAAACCGACAGCGAAACGGTTGGAATTCCTCTTTTTTCAATCCCGCGCTGAACCAGCGCGATGCTCTGATGGCAAATCGGTCACGCCGGGGCGAGCAAAACGACATCAGGCTTTTCCGCTTCGACGGCATCGGCGATGTCTTCCGCCAAAGTGTTTTCCAACCTTTCCGCGTCCATATTATAGCCGATAAACGAAAAGAAATTTTCGGTTAAGCCGCCGATAAAATTTTCTTCAACCAATTCGCGCAGACGTTCAATCGGAAAAATCACGTTTAAATCACGATTTGCGCCAAATGTCGGATATTTTAATTGATGGATTTCCAAATCCGAAGTTTTTGAATTTGTCGGAACGCGCCGAAATGTGTAATCGCCGACCGGATGAACCGTATCAAACGGCATCGTATTTTTCGGCTGAACGCCCGCCGTGCTGACAAATGTAAGCCGCGATTCGCTCAACGGTTTTGACAATTTTGCTAACTTTACAAAATCCGTTTTCGTAATCATCGAACCCGGATAACGCTCATTAACCGTTTCCCACAAACCGGAACGCAGTTCTTTAGATTTTTCAGAGATTACCATCGTGAATCCATTCTCCCGATTTTTGGACGAAATAAAAATGCAAATGAAAAAACAAATGCGCCAACGTCGCCGCATCCTTTTCGGCTAAAGTTTTAAAGATAAATTCGCGGTCGGTTTCGGGAATTTCGAGCATCGGTTTCAAAGCCTCAATCCACGCTTTATCAATTTCCTGTTTGCCTTTTTCCTTATTCCCGTCGCCGAAATGAAGCTGCACATAGCGAATCAATTTCTCCGAATCGCCGTTTTCTATCGCTTCTTTTAAGTATGCTAATGACATTAAATTTTCGCCTTTTAAAGCTAAGAATTTGCCCACGAAATACACGAAAGAAACGAAAAAAAGAAAAATATTTTTGTTTCTTTCGTGTATTTCGTGGGCAATAAGTTTCTTACAAACTTTTCATCAAAAATTGTTCCAGCAAATCCTGCAAACCGACATTTGCTTCAAAGATATTCGTGCCGTGTCCGCCTTTTTCGTAAATTTTCATCTCGCTCTTTGCATCAATTTCATTGAGTTTTCTGACCGCACCGGCAGATTCTTTATCGTCTTCGGCGGCAACGAGCAAAATCGGGCGCGTCCCGTAACTTTTTATCGCCGGCATCGTCGGCAAATTGTCGAAATAATTTATTCCCGGCGAAAGCAGAGCGACGGCTTTCACTTTCGGATTCTGTGCCGCGTAAATCAACGCCAAACTACTGCCGTAAGACGCGCCGACAATTCCGATTTTTTCTGCGTCAACATTTTTCTGTTTCGCCAAAAAATCAAACGCATTTGCAACATCGGCTTCCATTCCTTTCACACCTTCGGCGGTTCGCTGCGCTTCAACCGTTTTCCCGTCCGTTGTTTTTGTTGATTCACCAAAACCGCGCCCGTCAATCGCCAGCACACCGAAACCGTCTTTTTGCAGACGCTTCGCATATTCGTCAAACGATTTTCGATTGCTCCCGAATTGATGAAGCAGCAAAACCGCCGGAGAATTGGCTTTTGGTGATTCGTAAAACGTGCCGACAATTTCGACTTTATCCGCCGATTCAAATTTTATATTTTGCGGCGCGGGAATTTCAGCGTTTGTCTGATTCGCGCCGTTTGAATTATTCGCCGTAACATTTAAATTCGTTTGATTTATTGTATTTGAAATCGTCTGATTTTGACAGCCGAAAGCTAAAGAAAGAAAAAAACCGATGAAAAATATTTTTGCTCTGAAACTAAAAACCATTTTCGTATTTTAACATCTTTGCTAAATTAGGTGAAAGAAAAGATATGCCGGGAAATACTTGCTGCTCGACTTTCATTTTCCTTCGCCTGACAATTTTTCTTTGAGCGGATTTTGATTTTAAGATTTATTTCAACCGGCACGACGCGCTTAAATTTTAGAAATGATTTTTTGAAGCGTCCGAAAACAAAAACCGTTCCCGTAACCGTCCATTCATCTTTTGAATCTTTAAATTCCATCAAAGCTCCGCGCAGGGTTTGTCCAGTTCCGATAAAAATTTTAACGGGTTTCGGCAAAGTAATCGTCTGATTTTTCTTGAACTTGAAAGATTCTCGATATTCTTCAACGTCAACCGTCAAACCGTTGACGCGAAAATCTTTGAATGTCAAAAAATCAACCGTACCGCTTTGCGCGGGCGCGACAATTTCCGCTGAAAGTTCAAGCGTTACGCCTGTCAGCGAAACATCGAGAAGTTCAGGCTCACCCACTTTAATTAACGCTTCCGATTCATCTTTCTCTTCGGATTTAACGGTTGCGGAAGTTTGATTTTTGACAGAAACTTTTGCTTTATAAACTTTATAGCCGCGAATTTTGTCCGGGAAATCTTGAACAGCGGCAAATGAGTTAAATAAAAATAAACCGCAAATGATTACTGATAAATACAGATTTATTTTTGTTGTTTTTATTCTGTGAAAATTTTTCATCACTCAGATTTTTGCGTTATTGCGGCAGGAAAATCTCGAATTTTGTGCCTTTTTCGAGGTTGCTTTTGACTTTTATCGTTCCGCCGGATTTTTCAACCGCAGTTTTTACCGCGTCAAGTCCGATTCCGCGTCCTGAAATTTCCGTTATTTCCGGTGCGGTTGAAAGTTCAGGTTGAAAAATTAAGTCGAATGTTGCCTGTTCGGTTAAAATTTCATCGCCGGAAATCAAATTCTTTTCTAACACTTTTGTCTTTAGTTTTTCAATATTTATTCCATTTCCATTGTCCGCGACAATTATTCTTAAACCGCTTTCTTCCAACTTGAAATTAACTTCAATGTTTCCGCCGACGTTTTCAATTCCGTGGTCAACGGCGTTGCGAATAAGATGAATCAGAACATCGAAAACGAGTTTTAGTTTTTCATCCGAAACATTTATTTTCCCGCCGGAAATTGCGAATTTGACATCTTTACCGAGTTTTTTAGCCAAATCTTTTCCGTGCGCGACGGCTTTTGCAGCGATTCCGCGTAAATCGTTTGTAAAGTTTTCCGGCGAAATATTAAACGTAATTTTCGCGCTGTAATTTTCGGCAAGCGTTTCAATTTGCGCTTTTTTTGCCGAACTCGCGCAAAGAATCCGAAAGCCGATTTGGCTGCCGGAATTAAACGCGACACCCGGAAATGTGGCGATGATGTCGCCTATTTCAGTTAAATCTTCACGGCATCCAATCAATTTATCGGCAAAACTCGCCGTGTCGAAACTGACTTCAAAACAATAAATATTCTTTCCGATTTTTAGTGCCGAATCGAGAGCGATTTTTTCTCTTTGTGAAAGCAATTCGACGATTTCGCCGGGAATTTCGGGCAAAATAATGTCAAACGATGTTTGAGATCGCAGATTTTCGGGAATTGTCAGGTGAATTTTTTCGGCAAACTGCGCGGGAAATACAAAATCTTTTTGCTCAAAAGAATTTATTAAAAAGCTGATTCCTTCGGTGAAAAGAGATTGAAAAATTTCCGATGTAATAAATTTTTCGGCGGAAAGAATATTTTCAAGTTCGTGCGCCAAACGACTCGAGACGGAAAACCCGAAAGTTTGCGCCGTGCCTTTGATGGTGTGAAGTGTGCGAAAAATTTCGCGCTTCTCCGAATCGGAAATATTTTCCGCGCCCTGTAAGTTTTTGTGCAGACGTTTGAGTTTTTTTACCGCCTCAAGCGAGAATTGTTGATGAAAATCTTCCATATTTCATATTCCAGATTCCAATTCATCAACTTGGGATTTGGAATTCAACTGGAAGAAGCGTGAGTTTTTTCGCTCTGATTTTCTTTATCCTGATTACCGGACTTTTCTGTCTGATTTTTTGCCAAATCGTGTTTTATCGCATCAAGAATGCCGTTGATAAACTGTGTCGCTTCAAAAGTCGAAAAGCGGCGGGCAACCTCCAATGCTTCGTTAATGATAACCGTGTGCGGCGTGTCGGAAAAGAGAAATTCATAAACCGCCAGACGCAGAACATTGCGGTCAACAATCGCCATCCGTTCGATACGCCAATGTTCGGCGCGGGTGCGGATTCTTTCGTCAATCGTTTCGACTTCGCGCAGAGTTCCGACAGTCAAATCATCGGCAAAACCGCGCGTTTGCTCGTCAAAATTCGAGTCGCTGAGTTCGCTCCAATAAGTGTTTGTCAAAACATTTCCATCTGTTTTGGCAACGTCCGCCGCAAATAACATTTGCAAAGCACTTTCACGCGCTTTACGTCGTGTTCCCATAATACTGCTTGCTAACTATTTTCAAACGACGTGCGGAAAAGCCTTTTCCATTTCCTGCGGTATATCCTCGCCGCCGTCCATTGTTTTGTATAAATTTACCAGTTCAACCGCCGACATTGCGACTTCAAAACCTTTATTTCCGGCTTTTACACCCGTTCGATTAATTGCTTGTTCGAGCGTATCAGTCGTTACGACTCCGAATAAAACCGGAATTCCGGTTTGCATCGAAACCTGCGCGACACCTTTTGCCGCTTCGCCCGCGACATAATCGAAATGCGGCGTTTCACCGCGAATAACCGTTCCGATACAGATAATTGCATCGAAATTTCTGCTTTCAGCAACTTTCCGCGCCGTCAAAGGTAGTTCAAACGAACCCGGAACTTTGAAAACCTCAACCGAACTTTCGTCCGCGCCGAGTCTTTCAAGCGCGTCAAGCGCACCTTCGATTAACCTTGATGTCAAAAAATCGTTCCAACGCGACGCGACAATCGCAAAACGAAAGCCGACGGCGGTTAAATTTCCCTGATGCACTTTTGGCTGCAAAATTTTCTCCTTCAAAAAGACGCGAATAATGTCAACGCTTAGTATAAAGAACCTGAAACAAGGTTACAAGCTAAAAAAACTGTTTAATTTGCAGAAACACGCACGTAGGTAAATGCGTTCTGAACTTTGCACACTTACTTACGTGCGTGTTTCTGCATTACTTATGCGAAGCAGTAGTTGAACATATTTTAGATTTTTAATTTCTTTACTTGGCGAACTTTGCGCCTTTGCGGGAGAAAGTGATTTCCCGCAAAGGCGCAAAGTTCGCAAAAAAATCAAGACATTTTGACATTCATTTCAACTACTGATTCGCATTACTTACGTACGTTTTTCTTCATTACTTACATGCGTGTTTCTGCATTATCAACCTTTCGTTTTTTGCTTTCGACCAGAAAAAATTTGAAATAATCATACATTGACCAAATCGCTGTAATAACGGCAACCCACAACGCGCCGCGCCCGACGAGATAACCGAAAACGCGCCAGTCATTCGTGTTTAATGAAAGAGTGGAAAGATGCGCGAAAGCCGTTTGAACTTCGGCGACTTCCCAGAAACGAAAAGTCGGCAATTCCCAACCGAAATTTGAAACCGGCGGAGTTCCCGTCCCGCCTGCCACCAAAAGCGCGACAATCGCCACGCATTGCGCCCACATTTTTAATTTGCCGATTTTTTGTGCGGAAATGACAATTCCTTCGGTTGTCGCAAATGAACGCAAACCCGTGATAATAAATTCTCTGCCGACAATCAAAACAACCGCCCAAGCGGGCGCGAGATGTTTTTCGACCAGCACGATCAGCGCGGCGGAAACGAGCAGTTTGTCGGCAATCGGGTCGAGCAATTTGCCGAAATTTGAAACTTGATTGCGGCGGCGGGCGAGATGTCCGTCTAAAATATCGGTAAATGACGCAATGAGGAAAATAGCAATCGCCAGCGCGTAACTGCTGATGCCGAACCAATTTTCTGCAACCGGTGTCAGCAAAACCACGACGAGCAGCGGAACAATGACGATTCTTGCCAGCGTTAAATAATTCGGTAAATTCACAAGCGTTTTTTATTGCCTCTCACTGACTAGAAGTTTAGGTTTCAATGATGATATGTGTCAAGAATTATAAAATCATTATGAAATTGAAATCTAAAACAGATTATATATTTGTTTGAATCTAATAAGAATCAAAAGTTTTGGTTATTTTTTGTTAAATAAATCGTGATAGAATGCTTAATCGGAAACGTCCGCACGACTTTGAAAGACAGTTAAAAAAGGCTTATAAGATAAATCTATGAAATTTTGCCCGACTTGCCAAACCCGTTACGACGAAGAAATTTTACGTTTTTGTATCCAAGACGGCACACCGCTCGTTGAAGAAAATCAGCCGACTTTTACCGAATTGCCGAGTGAAAGCGTCGAAAATGATTTAGACGAAGAAACCGTTATCCGCCGCAAGAAGCCGGATGTTGTTCCGATAACGAATGTAACAAAAAGAGATTCTTCCGAAACGGCGGGCGAAGTTTCATCGCCGCGTATTATCATTCCGACAACGGAAAGCCGTCGGGCGGAAGAGGCGCAAGTTCGGACAAAGACAACTCAATCTTACCGCCGTCAACCGCCGCCGCGTCAGGCTAATACAACAAAAATCGTAACTTTATCAATTCTCGGAACGCTGATAGTTTTGGCGGGCGCAGGAATTATCTTTATGTTTTTGAGTAATTCCGACGAGGGAAATCAAAATATAAACGTCAACACAAATCTCAATTCGGTTGATACTAATTTAAACACCAATCTCGATATTGATAATTCGCTTTTTGATCCTAATGTCGATTCAAATACAAATCTCGATACCAATTCAAATATAGATTCTAATATAAACACTAATATAATTGTGAAAACGCCGACATCAACGCCGTCGCCGTCGCCGTCACCGACACCAACGCCGTCGCCGTCGCCGAGTGAAACGCCTCAATCAAACAGCAATACAAATACAAATAATTCAAACAGTTTCGTCAATCCAAACACAAACAGAGTAACGCCGCGACCAACGCAGATTGCAACGCCTCCGCCTCCGCCGGGTTCAACGCCGCGACCCACTCCGCGAGCTTTGCCGTCGGTTACGCCGCCTCGATAACAAAGGCGAAAGAATAAAGGCGAAAAGGATAAAGTAAAACTATTTTTATCACTTCGCTTTTATATCTTCATCCATTAAGAACTACGCCGTTGCTCACATTCTGCTCTAAGTTTTTAACCGAAAGCAACTGCTAATTCAACTGCACGGCGCGGGTCAATCACGCCCCAGCCTTGCCGGTCAACTTCGTAATGCGGCAAGCGTTCAGCCGTTGAAATCAAAATTCGTTTAATCTGCTGAGGCGTTAAATGCGGATTCGCTTCGAGCATCTGCGCGGCGACCGACGACACAATCGGCGCGGCAAAACTCGTACCGTCAACGTATTTGTAATAACGATTTATGACGTTTTCATTGCGAAGTTTGAGCGCGATGATTTGCCGGATCATATACGCCGGACGGTCGAGCGCGGCATCCAAATCCGGCACGACTCCCGGATTTGACAAAATAATTTGGTGCAAATTGATGCCTTCGGCTTGTTCTAATTCTTCCAACAGCGCGATTTGCTGCGCCGTCGGTGTGTCCGGCAAAATCGGCGCGGGAACCCAAATGCTCGGCGCGATGATCTCCGGTTTTTGAAATCCGTCTAATGTTGGACCGTAGCTTGAGCGATACATTCCGCGTTTGGCGCGGTTGATGGAATTTTTATCGTCCAAACCGCCGACGGAAATTGCCGACGGCGCACTTGCCGGCGGAAAAATCGGATGTGTCGGCAGATGTCCGGCGTTCCCGACGGCGCAAATTATCGTAATTCCCTGCGCGACACATTCTTCGACGGTCTGCGACAGCGAATCGTGCAGATAGCTTTGTTCAAAATCGCCGCCAGCCGAAATGTTGACGATTCTGATGTTATATTTCGAGCGATTTTCCAAAATCCATTCCAAACCGTCCTGAATATTCTGCTCGGTAATGCGTCCCGTCCGTGCCAGTTTAACCAAAACGACGTTGGCTTCCGGCGCAATTCCGCGATAAAAACCGTTTGAAAGAGTGCCGTTTCCCGCCGCGACCACCGAAGTCATCATTCCGTGCCAGCTTGAAGCATCATTTAAAAACAAGGATGCGACTTCACCGTTAGACGCGCTCAAATTTTGATAAGCCAAGATGCGATTATGCGGTGATGTCAAATCCGGGTGCGGATAAAATCCCGAATCGAGAAACGCGATTGTTACATTTTTGCCGGTAAATCTTTCAACCGCGTCGAGTCGCAAAGGTGTCGAAAGCACATACGAACCGTCTTTGTTCATCGCCGCGTCGCTCAAAATCTGTGCTTTAGCACGTTCAAAAAGCCGCACACAGCGGGCGCAGACGGCTTCAAAAGTCTGCGTGTCGGGCGCGTTGGCGCGAATCAATTTTCGCAAATCTTCCGGCAACGCAACCATCGGCACGAATTCATCACGCGCATCACGCGAACAAACCGGACAAGCGCGATTGCCCGCCGCAATGTCCGCTTTTGTCGTCGGGCGATAATATTGTAAAGTTTCCTGTGGAGTCATAAAATACCAGATAATAGAATGGCGAAAGTTACCGGAAAAGTAAAATTGTAACGCAATCGTCCCGACTGCGTTACTTTCATAAAAAAATGCCGACCTCAGATTTGATTATATTGATTGTATTATTTTTTCTCGCTTCCGCCGTCGGTGTCGTGACGGGAAGCAATTCGCTGATTACTGTTCCGATAATGTTTCAGTTCGGAATTGATCCGAAGATAGCCGTGGCGACGAATATGTTCGGTTTGATTTTTATGAATGTCGGCGCGACGATTCCGTTTATTCGGCGCGGCGCAATTGATACGAAAAAAATCACGCCGCTGATAATTATCACACTCGTCGCGTCGGCAATCGGCGCGAGTTTGGTTTTGCTGATTACGCCGTCGAACATCAAACTGCTCGTTTCAATAGCGATGATCGCGGTGACGATTTTCACGCTTCTCAAACGCGACGCGGGAATTGCCGCCGCTGCGGAAATTTCACAGCGGGCGCGAATTTTGACGTTTATTTTGACATTTGTTCTCGGAATCTACGGCGGACTTTACAGCGGCGGCTACACGACGATACTGACTGTTGTGTATGTCGCGTTTTTCGGAATGACGTTCACCGAATCCGTCGCATCAACCAAACTAATCAATGTTTTTTCGTCCGCGATTGCCACTTTAATCTTTATGTGGCAAGGTTTAATAGATTACAAACTCGGCGCGATCCTTGCTATAACAATGTTTATCGGCGCATATATCGGCGCACACACCGTTACAAAATTGAGCGACGTTTGGCTCAAGCGCATTTTTATCGCCGTTGTTTTAATATTAGCCGTCAAAACTTTACTGGATTTTGCTCTGTAATTTGAAATTTGAAATCTGGAATCTAAAATGTGAATGCTTAACTATACACCGCCAACCGTTGCACATATTCAGAACGAACTTCGCAAAATTATCGTCGGACAGGACGAAGTTATCGAACAAATTCTGGTCGCCGTTCTCGCCGAAGGACACGCGCTTTTGGAAGGCGTTCCGGGAACGGCGAAAACTTTGACCGTCAAGACACTGGCGCGAATCATCGGTGCGAGGTTTTCGCGTATTCAATTTACGCCCGATTTGATGCCGTCGGATATTACGGGAACGAATGTTTTCAATATGCAGAATTCGGAATTCAGTTTGCGTCCGGGTCCGATTTTCACGGACATTTTATTGGCGGACGAAATCAACCGCACGCCGCCGAAAACGCAAGCCGCACTGCTCGAAGCGATGGAAGAACGGCAAACGACGATTGACGGCAAACGCTATCGTCTGTCGCCGCTTTTTACTGTGTTGGCGACGGAAAATCCGATTGAATATGAAGGAACTTATCCGCTGCCCGAAGCGCAGTTGGATAGATTTTTACTCAAAATTTTGATTGATTATCCGAAACAGGATGCCGAATTGGAAATAATTTCGCGCTGGGACGCAGGCTTTAATTCGCGCCATTTGGAACAAATAGAAATTGTTCCTTTGGCGGAAAAAGACGCGATAAAAAACTGTCGTGATGAAATAAAAGCGATGCGAACCGAAGCCGGAATTCAAAAATATATTGTCGAAATCGTTGCCAAAACGCGCAATCATCCGACGATTCTTTACGGAGCGAGTCCACGCGCTTCGGTTGCTTTGCTGATTTGTTCAAAAGCACTGGCGGCAATTCGCGGACGCGATTTTTCAACGCCGGACGACGTGCGCGATGTCGCACTACCGGTTTTGCGTCATCGCCTCGCGCTCCGCGCCGAAGCCGAACTCGACGGCGCAACTACTGATGCAGTAATTGCCGACATTATTAAAACCGTCGAAATTCCGCGCTAAAAACTTTTTTTCTGTTGATTGTCTAAAAACAATTTTGTCGTGAAACATTTTTGCCGTTTGACCGTAAAAACTGCATCAAAAATTTCAGATTCTTAACTAGGAGTAGATAAATGAATAAATTCAGCTTGCGATTCATAATCGCTTTGACCGTTCTTCTGTCCGTTAATTCATTATTAATGGCGCAAACGCCCGCTTTTGACATAACCCGAATAGATAATTCGTCGGATGCCTGCACCGACTTTTTTCAGTATGCCAACGGCAATTGGGTAAAAAACACACAGATTCCAGCCGCTTATTCACGTTGGGGAAGTTTTAACATTCTGGCGGATAATAATAACAACGCTTTGAAGACAATTTTAGATGCCGACGTGCAGGCAAAAGCCGCATCCGGCAGCGACGAACAGCTTATCGGTGATTTTTACGCTTCGTGTATGGACGAAGCCGCGATTGAAAAAGCCGGTATTACGCCGCTCAATCCATATTTCAGAGAAATAAACAGCATCAAAAATACCAAAGATTTGCAGCGCGAAATTGCGATGATGCACAACGCCGGAATTCCGGTTTTGTTCGGCTTCGGCGCGGGCGCGGACGCGAAAAACAGTTCGATGAACATCGCCAATGCCGGACAAGGCGGTTTGAGTTTGCCGAACCGTGATTTTTATTTGAATAGCGACGCAAAAGCACAGGAAACCCGCGATAAGTTTCGTGAGTATGTAACAAATATATTTCAGCTTCTCGGCGACGAAGGTGATGTCGCCCGC